>DXXQ01000211.1 GCA_019416265.1 Clostridiales bacterium
CAGTGTGAATATCCCTGTCAGCTTTGGATTTGCCGGAGAAAATGCCGAACTGTTATGCCAGATGTTTAACAAGGTAATCCTCCGGATTCCTGCCTCTTCTTTTGAGAAATGTATTATTGAAACCTCTGTGGAGACTGTTTACGACCTCACCCTTACAGAAATCCTGGAAAAGGTTTTCCCCGCCCTGTTTACAGTCCTTACAGGATTTGTTCTCTTTTATGTGCTTTCCCTTCATTATAAAGAGAAGCACTACCGCCAGCTGGCAATGACGGATACGGTTACAGGCCTCTGGAACAATATCTGCTTCCGGCAAAAGGCAAGGGAGCAGCTTTCCCGTTATCCGGATACGCACTTCCGCCTTATCTCCATGGACATCGAGCATTTCCGTTATGTAAATGCAGATTTCGGGGAAAAAGCCGCCGATCTTCTCCTTCAGATCCTGGCTGAACGTATCCGCAATATTTTTAGCAGCAAAGCTGTATATGCCAGGGAAATGGGCGATATTTTTCTGATTCTTTCCGAATCCTGTGAGGATTTCGATGAGATTTTGAGAGAGCTTAGCTGCACCGTGGCCTTTAATATCAACGGCGTCACTCAGCATTACAGACCTGAGCTGAAGTTCGGGATCTGCGACATCCCTGCAGGGGAGGAGCGCCTTGTGGTCAGCGAATATATTGACAGGGCAAATGCCGCAAGAAAAAGTATTAAGAGAATTTCCCGGGTAAATCTTGCCTGCTTTGACGCTTCAATGGAAAATTCCCGCTCCGGCGAAATGCAGATTGAGAAGAAAATGGCCTCTGCTCTTGCAAACCGTGATTTTCAGGTATATTACCAGCCCAAATACGATCTCCAGACCGGCTGTCTGGCCGGAGCTGAGGCGCTTGTCCGCTGGATCGATCCTGAGGAGGGAATGATCTATCCCGGTACATTTATTCCTCTTTTTGAGAGGAACGGTTTTATTGTCCAGCTTGATTTTTATGTTTATGAGGAGGTACTGCGAACCCTTTCCGGATGGCTGAAAAAAGGGCTTCCTCCCATTACGGTTTCCGTCAATGTATCCAGAGCCCATATCGGAACAGGAGATTTCCTTTCCCGGCTCTGTAATCTGGCAGATTCTCTTCGGGTTCCCCGAAATCTTCTGGAACTGGAGCTTACGGAAACTGTCCTTGGCGGCAGCCATCAGGATATCCGCGACTTTGTTTATGACTGCAGAGACGCAGGATTTCCCATTTCCATCGACGATTTCGGGACAGGGTATTCTTCTTTGAACCTGTTAAAAGAACTCCCCATCGATGTTTTGAAGATCGACAGGGAATTCTTAAATGAAACCAGCGTCTCTGAAAAGAGCTCCGTTATCATCCGCCAGATTGTCATTATGGCAGAACGGTTAAATATCAAGACTCTCTGCGAGGGCGTGGAAACCCGGGAACAGGCCGCTTTCTTAAAGGAGATCGGCTGTAACCTGGCCCAGGGATATCTTTATTCCAGACCGGTTCCTTTGAAGGAATTTGAAGCGATCTGCGCTTCTCCTTCTGCTCCGCCCCATTACGCAGAATAAAAATCAATCATAAACTCCATAAACTGTGCAACATAATTTTTCAGCACATAATCTTTTCTGTATGCAAGATACAGATTTCTTACTGCGGGATATCCGGGCAGGGAAAAGATCTGAAGTTTCCCTGCCTGTGCATCCTCTTCAACTGCTTTTCTTGAAATAAAGGAAATCCCGAAGCCTCCGGCAACCAGCTTCTTTATGGATTCCTGTTCATTTAATTTCGCAACAACCTGAAGTTCTTTTTCCCGTATATTCATACTCTCAAAATACGCTTCCATACATTTCTTGCTTCCGCTTCCCTGCTCCCGCATGATCACCGGTTCATGGCGAATCATCTCGAAAAGCTCATCTTCTTTTCCTTCCAGTCTTCGAAAACGCTCCTCACAGGGCGTGATCATAACCATCTCGTCCCTGTAGAAGGGCACAAAGGCAATCTCCTCCACATCCGCTTCCATTCCTATCATGCCAAGAGAATATCTGCCGTTTTTGATCCCCTCCAGGATTTTTCTGCTGTCACTCTGGGAAATATGAAACTGTACATCCGGCGCTTTTTCCCGAAACACCGGCAGAACCTCGGGAAGAATGTAGTCTGCCGGAATCGTGGAGGCTCCAAGACGGATCACCTTCTGGTTTTCTTCCGCCCATCTCTGCATCAGTCCGTCCTTGAGCGCAAGCATTTTGCAGGCGCACTCATATAGTTCCATTCCTCTGGGAGTCACCTGAATGCTCTTTGTATTTCGGATGATGAGACGGTATTCCAGTTCCTCCTCCAGCATACGGATATGGGTGCTGATGGTTGGCTGGGAAATATACAGCATTTCCGCCGCTTTGGTGAAGCTTCGATATTTTACAACTGCCACAAGGGACTGAAGCTGTCTTAATTCCATATCAGCCTTCCTTTGCGATTTTCCATAATGCCTCAACCGCCCTTTCTATTTCTTCTTTAGTATTCCACCATCCAAAGGAAAAACGGATGGTTCCTTCCGGGAAGGTTCTCAGGGTTTTATGTGCAGAGGGCGCACAGTGAAGTCCCACCCTGGTCATGATTCCGTAGGTGTCATCCAGCTCAAAGGCAGCCTGCGCCATCTCTTTTTGGAGGGTCTGGACAGAGACCACTCCGGTTCTTCCTAAAATCTCTTTTTTCCCTACAGCCTTTATGTATTTTTCCTGAGGATCCACGCTTTCCAGTCCTTCCAGGAAAAGCTTTGTCAGGGCAAGCTCATGATCCCGGATCTCTCCCTGACGGATTGTCTTATGCCACTTCAAAGCAGCTCCAAGCCCCAGGATTCCGGGAAGATTCATGGTTCCTGCCTCAAAGCGGTCCGGCATAAGCTCCGGCACAAGCTCTGTATGGCTGAAGCTTCCCGTCCCTCCGGAGAGAAGGGGCTCCAGCTCCTGAACCATCTCGTTTCTGAGAATAAAGCCGCCGATTCCCTGGGGTCCCAAAAGTCCCTTGTGACCGGTGAAGCAAAGTACATCTATCTTCATTTTTTCCATATCGATGGGCAGTACTCCCGCAGTCTGGGCGCAGTCCGCAATAAATTTCACATTATGCTCCCTGCACAGCCTTCCCACCTCTTCTATGGGAAGAAGGGTTCCGCAGACATTGCTGGCGTGTGTCATTACCACTGCCTTTGTATTTTTCTGAAAGGCTTGGGACAATTTTTCCACGGGAAGGGTACCGTCTTCTCTGCAGAAGATTCTGGTGAAGGATACTCCCTGTTTTTCCAGCTGGACAAGAGGACGCATCACTGCGTTGTGTTCCATGGAAGAAACAATCACATGATCCCCTTGGTGCAGAAAGCCTTTCAGCACAATATTCAGGCTCTCTGTGATGTTTTTCGTAAAAATAACATTCCGGCCGTCCGGTCCGTGAAACAACCGGCACAGAAGCTCTCTTGTCTCATATACCTTCTCCTCTACACTGTAGGCATTGCTGTAACAGCCTCTGCCGATGTTGCTCCCCATTTCCGTCATATAGCGGTACATTGCTTCCGGCACTTCCTTCGGCTTGGGAAAGGTGGTGCTTGCATTATCAAGATATATTCGTTTCATCTTTCATCCCCCTTACTCTTTCGGGTAGTGTATCTATATATTTCCATAATCTACACTACCCGCTTTTACATTTGCTGCATTTACTATACCATAATTCTTGTCCGATTCCTACCATTTATTAGATTTTCAAATAATTTATATAAATATATTAATAAACACAATTATACTTTACTTTACGAAAATGTTATACTAATTTTAGATTTTATTTAGAGTATTCCTAAAGAATACTCTGGGAAAGGAGAAATTGTTTTGACTAAAAACAAAGAAAAACTCACAATCATCATTGCCGGATGTATCATCGGTGTCATTTCTTCACTTCTGGTATTTTTCGGCAACCCGGCAAACATGGGCTTTTGTATTGCCTGCTTTCTTCGCGATATCGCAGGAGGCGTAGGCCTTCACCGCGCAGCGCCTGTCCAGTACATCCGTCCTGAGATCATCGGTCTTGTACTTGGAAGCTTTGCCATCGCACTTGCAAAAAAAGAATTTTCTGCTAAGGGCGGAAGCTCCCCGATCACCCGTTTCATGCTTGGATTCTTTGTCATGATCGGATGTCTGATGTTCCTTGGATGCCCCTTCCGTATGATTCTTCGTATGGCCGGCGGCGACTTAAATGCTTTATTCGGTCTTGCAGGCTTCGTAGCCGGTATTCTTGCAGGAGTCTTCTTCCTGAATAAGGGCTACAGCTTAAAGCGTACTTATAAGCTTCCTGCAACAGACGGCGTGATGCTCCCTGTGATCATGGGCTCTCTTCTTGTGCTTCTCGCAGCTGCTCCTGCCTTTATCTTCTTTACAGAAGCAGACGGCGGCCCCGGAGCAAAGCATGCTGCAATCGCGATCAGCCTTGCAGCCGGACTGATTGTAGGCGCTATTGCACAGCGTACACGACTTTGCATGGTCGGCGGTATCCGTGATATGGTACTTTTCCGTGAATCCAAGCTTCTTCTTGGCTTTATCGCTGTTTTTGCAGGAGCACTTGTATGCAACCTGATCCTGACAGCGGCAACTGCAGGAACTTACTTTAATCTTGGTATGGCAGGTCAGCCTGTTGCCCATGTAGACGGTCTGTGGAACTTCTTAGGTATGTTCCTCACAGGCTTCGGCTGTGTGCTTCTCGGGGGATGCCCTCTTCGTCAGCTTGTGCTTTCCGGCGAGGGAAATGCAGACAGTGCCATCACAGTTCTCGGTCTTATTGTGGGAGCTGCATTCTGTCATAACTTTGGTCTTGCCTCCAGTGCAGAGGGACCTACTGCAAACGGAAAAATCGCAGTCATCGTCGGTATTCTCTTTGTAACCGCAATTGCCTGCCTGAACACATTCAAAAAAGAAAAGTAAGGAGGATTTCCACATGAGTCTCATAGATGCAAGAG
>DXXQ01000212.1 GCA_019416265.1 Clostridiales bacterium
CTGCACAATCCGGAGCATTACAGCACAGTTCGCGATATGGCGATTCTTTTGAAGTACAGTATAAAAAATGATACCTTCCGTGAAATTGCAGAAAGCCCCTGGCATTCCACAGGACTTACCAATGTTCATCCGGACGGAATCACCTATTACAGTACCATGTTCAAAAATCTGCCCGATCCTTCTGTGACAGGCGGAAAGATTCTGGGCGGGAAAACAGGGTTTACCAATGAAGCAGGTCTGTGTCTGGCCAGCTTTGCAGAAATAGAAGGAAGAGAATATATCTTCGTCTCCGCCGGCGCTGCAGAAAACGGAGGCTCACCCAATGTGCAGGATGCAGTGACTGTATATAACCGTGTGGGAGCTGCGCTGCAGGGGTAGATAAAACCGGGAAAAAAATATAGGATTATGAGAACATAAAAATGCCGCTCCAAAAACGGAGCGGCATGATTATTTATGAGATTATCCGAAGTATCTCTCAAGTAAGCCTTTGAATGCTTTACCGTGACGAGCTTCGTCTCTTGCCATTTCATGAACTGTGTCATGGATAGCGTCAAGGTTAGCTGCTTTAGCACGTTTAGCAAGGTCAAATTTACCTGCTGTTGCGCCGTTCTCTGCTGCTACACGCATTTCAAGGTTTTTCTTTGTGCTGTCTGTAACAACTTCGCCTAATAACTCAGCGAATTTAGCAGCATGCTCTGCTTCTTCGAAAGCAGCTTTTTCCCAGTATAAACCGATTTCCGGGTATCCTTCTCTATGAGCTACTCTTGCCATTGCAAGGTACATACCAACTTCAGAGCACTCGCCTTCGAAGTTTGCTCTTAAGTCTGCAAGGATGTCTTCGCTAACGCCCTGAGCTACGCCTACAACGTGCTCTGCTGCCCAAGCCATTTCGGAATCCTGTTTTGTGAATTTCTCTGCAGGTGCTTTACAGATTGGACATACCTCCGGTGCAGCATCTCCTTCATGAACGTAACCACATACACTACATACCCATTTTGCCATAATTGTAATCTCCTTTTCTTTTAATAAATTTTATTTTTATTTGCTTTTTCTTTTGATAACAGTAATTATTACTGTTTTAAATTTAGCACATTAATCTGGACTTGTCAAGTACAAAAATGTTAATTTTTTGTGTCTGCCGCTGCGTACTCTTCTTTGGCACATTCCTCGCAAAGTCCGTAAAATCTAGCGCTGTAATCAGAAATCTCTCCGCTGAAATTCTCTCCGGCAGTTGCCATAATGTTGTCGATCTTCTTGCTGTCCAAATCGATGATCCGGTTGCATTTCGTACACATAAAATGACTGTGCCGTGCAGTTCTGCCATCGTAACGGTCAGCTCCTGCGAAAGATGAGAGCTTTTTGATTTCGCCGATATCAGTAAGCAGGGATAAGTTTCGGTATACCGTGCCAAGACTGATATTGGGATAAATAAGCTTCATATTTTCATAAATTACATCCGCAGTAGGATGATCGTTTCTTGTGGAAAGAAATTCTTTGATCGATTCTCTCTGGCGGCTGTATTTCAGTGATGCCATGGTTTCCTCCCTTCTTTTTGATAACGATAATCATTACTGATATTGGTATTGTATAATACTAAACATGATTTGTCAAGATATTTTTGCAAAAAATTTTTTAAAAATTCCAAACGAGAACGGAAGGGTTTCTTAATAGACATTGCTGACCTTCTGTGCTTGCGGATTTTTTCCAAATAAGATAAAATCATCCCATAGGAGATAAGGGAGGATGAAAGGATGAACAGGGAGGAAGCGGAGCAGTATTTATATTGTGCCATGTCTATTGGTGAACAGCTTCTCATAAGCGGGGCTGAGGTTGGCAGAGTGGAAGACACGATCTGCCGGATCTGCAAGGCTTATGGTGCAGAACGCGTAGATGTTTTTTCTATTACATCAAGCATTGTAACGACCATGTACGGTGAGGAGTTTGGTTCCTGCACTCAGACAAGACGAGTGTCCGGTATGGCGAATGATCTTCATAAGCTTGACTGCCTGAACCAGCTTTCCAGAAAAATATGTGCCATGCATCCGGAGCCCTCGGAAATAAAGGCGGATCTGGCTGGAATCGTAAATGGACCGCGCTATTCTTTTGGAATGCATCTTCTGATTTACGGACTGGTTTCCGGTTCGTTTTCTGTGTTTTTCGGCGGCGACTGGAAAGATATGGCTGTTTCGGCTGTGATTGGCGTATTGCTGAAATTCCTGGAGGCTTTTGTGAAAAAGGGAGCAGTAAATGGGCTGATCACAGCATTAATCTGTTCCACAGCAGGTGGATTTCTGGCGAATCTGGCAGTACAGGCAGGGCTGGGAAATCATGTGGACTTGATTAGTATAGGCAATATCATGCTTTTTATTCCGGGACTTGCGTTTACCAATGCGCTGAGAGATATGTTTTCGGGGGATACGATTACAGGGCTGATAAGGTTTATGGAATCCATTCTTCTTGCGGTCATTATTGCCCTGGGATTTGCAGCTTCGAATTTTTTGTTCTAAAAATCTGGATTTGGGAGAAAAATTATGCAGGAAATGATTCAATTATTTGCAGCGCTTCTGGGTTCTCTGGGGTTTGCAGTGTTGTTCAACATCAGAGGGGAAAAGCTTGTTTTTGCCGCTCTGGGGGGACTTTTGTCCTGGGGAGTATACCTTGGGGCGGGATATATTGACAATAACCCGTATTTCTGCGGATTTACGGCTTCTGTTCTGCTGACTCTTTATGCAGAATGTATGGCTCGTGTACACAAAACGCCGGTTACGGTTTTTCTTGTATCCGCCGCAATTCCTCTGATTCCGGGGGCAGGGCTTTACCGCGCTATGAGCAGCCTCATGGAAAGAGACTGGGTGAGTTTTTCAAAAGAAAGCAGTTATACCCTTTTGTTTGCAGCAAGTATGTCTGCCGGAATCACATTCACTACAATCATCTATCGTATGATAAAAAGATGGTCGTCAAGGCAGACGCGTATATAAATGTGTCAGCTAATGCTGACCAGAATCGCGGGCCAAGTCTCACGTGCATTCGATTTGAATCAAAAGACCACACAAATCAGGCGTTCTGCCATCCTTGTGTGGTCTTAGTTTTATATAGTCGACAGAGTGATCTTTTCCAATGCTGCCTTGAACTGCTCGACAGTCATGTTTGCTTTTTCTGCTGCTTTCTTATTTTATATTTGTAAGGAAACTGTAAGTTTCATATGTTATTCTGGATACAGGAAGGGGGAAACTAAATGCAGAAAGAATTATGGAAACTGGCAGTTTCGGGAATGAAAAAGAGGAAAAGAAACAGTCTTCTTTTATTTGGCGTACTGGTGATTGCTTTTTCTTTTTCCATAGTAGGGCTTTCTCTTGTGGAAAGCATGAACGTATCTAACCGGGAATACAGGTATGACAATTACGGAACGTGGCATACTGCTGTTTTTCAGGGAAAAGAGGAGGACGCTTCCGCTTACAGAAAAGAAAAGGGTGTAAAATTCGGTATTCTGACCAGTTGTGGAAATCTGAAAACTGGAGCAGGCGTGGGAACAGCAGACGATGAACTAATCAGGATGGGAAGAATCGGACTTCAGCAGGGACATTTTCCAAAAGAAGCAGGAGAGGCTGCAATGGAGGCAAATGTTCTGAGCAGATTGGGATACAGCTATGAATTGGGACAGGACATTACTTTGCAGGTCTTTATGGAAGCAGAGGAGACAGAAGGGCTTTCGGAAGAAACGGTTATGACAGAAATGACGTTTACCTTGTGTGGAGTGATTCGTTCCTACAGCAATTTATGGCAATCGGATGGGCATGCGCTTCCGGGAGTATTTGTCACAGAACAGGCAGAGAAACAGATGATGGAGGACGCGGCAGAGGCATCCGAAAGAGAATTAAAAGAAAAAGAATCAATGTATTTTTTTAAAACGGCAGGCGAACAGGAAGAGACAGCAGAAGTTATCCGGAGTATAGAAGAGGAGTTAAACAGAAGAGATGGAGGAAGCCGTAAGCTTGTAAATAATACACATGCGTATCAGGAGACAGAGACAGAAGTTTATCCTTTTTTATATCTGGGAATCATTTTTGTGACTTCCGGAATTGCAGTTGTCTGTATTTATTCTGCGAGGATCAAAAAGCAGATTCAGCAGATTGCTCTTTTCAGAAGTATTGGAATTACAAAAAAACAATTAAGGCTAATGATTTTTTATGAAACTATTTGTCTGGCGCTTCCTGCCATTGTGGTGGGCTTTTTCTGCGGTTGTGCAGAAACATGGCTTGCGCTGCGCTTTTTATCCGGAATGAATGAGAAGATTATTA
The DNA here is from genome assembly GCA_019416265.1 of Clostridiales bacterium. Taxonomy (GTDB): domain Bacteria; phylum Bacillota; class Clostridia; order Lachnospirales; family Lachnospiraceae; genus Blautia_A. The sequence goes on from DXXQ01000212.1 coordinate 4,299, forward strand.
TAAAAGTTCCCTATCAGGCTCTTGGTGTTTTATTTTTTCTGCTGAGTCTGGAAATTGTGATCGTTCGTACTTTTGTACTGCAGATTGCGCTCAGGCAGCCCCTTACAGGTAAAATGTCTCTGAACGGCAGAAAAATACGAAGGAATAAAAGGCTGCATCAGATTCTGTATGCCGGTTTATCTGTTGTCATTTGCACAGTCAGCTTTTTTACGGTATTTCAGGCAATACAGGTATATGAGATAAAAAAATCAAGACAGAGGGTGCCGGACTATAGATTTCACTCTTTTTCGTGGGAAGATAATAAAACATCCGAACAGGATTTAAGAGAGATTCAGGAAATTCCGGGGATTCGGGAGCTGCACGGATGGGGGAATATACAGGTAAATATAAAATTTCCGGATATGGAAACATGCGAATTGAATAAAGAACTAAAATCAAATACGTCATTTTTGACAGCTCAGGATGAAGAAGGAATTACTTGCAGCTTATATGGAATCAGGGAAGCTGACTGGGACTATTATCTGGATTTCGAGGAACTTTCCATAGACAGGGAGGCTTTTCGAAAAGGAGAGGAAAGCATTGTTCTATTTTCTGTAAATACATATGGAGAAGTAGCAGTAAACGGGAAAACCTACAAGGATGTGGGAATTACAAAAGGTGACGCCATTCAATGTGATATTTATGGGACACCATTAAAAAAGGACAGCACAGGGAATATATATCCCGGAGATATGGCGGAAAAAATGTTTACCTTTCAGACAAAGGTGGGAGAGGTGGCAAAAATTGTAGACCAAGATCTGACAAATCCACTGCAGTTTTTTGCCACAGTTCCATATACCATTCTATGTTCCTCAGACGCTCTGGCCGGCATTTTAGAGGAAATTCCGGAAGGAAATTTCGTTCATCCGTATGAGACAGGGAAAGAATTCGGATATTCACAGGGAGAAATGTATGCTTCGGAAAATGCAGGATTTTTATCTACAGATGTAATTGTGGCAGATATTTTTGGGGAAAATCATGTCCCTGTTGAAAGTGTAAGGGAAGAAAATGCCGTGATACGGCAGGAACTTCAAAATAAACTCATTCTCTACACAGCAGGAGGAGGTACTGTAATCCTCATTGCCTTTCTTATGCTCTGGAATATGCTGGCGCTGGCGGCAGAAGATGAAAAAAGAAAAACAGGAATCCTGATGGCAATAGGATTATCAGAGAGACAGATTCAGAAGCGTATTTTAACAGAAGCTCTTGTGTTGGGAGCAGTTTCTGCTCTGGCAGGCATTCTCTTATTTGGGGGATATCTGTATTTGTATTCATGGATGGCGTTCCGTTCAGAAATGGCTCTGTATCAGGAGTCAATGAGATCAATCCCGGATATCTTCCTGTCACAAATAGAAGGGTATCGTGTGGTCGGACTGCGCTTTTGGCATTTACTGTTCCTTGGTCTGTTATCCGGCGGAAGCGTTGCGCTTGTTTATTACAGGACGAAAATGATACTGCAAAAAGCAGACGTATCCAGATTACTCAGGGAGGAATAGAATTATGGGAATTGTGTTAGAGGCAAAAGGGCTGACGAAAAGTTACCAGTCAGGAAAGCAGAAAATAAAGGTGCTTAAAAATATAGATGCTGTATTCGAGGAGGGGCTTTTTTATGCGATCACAGGAAGAAGCGGTTCCGGAAAATCTACACTCCTGCATATTCTGTCAGGTCTGGAAAAGCCGGATACAGGAAGCATCTTAATGAAGGGAAAGAAACTAGAAAGTTATTGCTCACAGGAAATGGCAGAGTTTCGGCGGCGTCATATGGGATTTATCTTTCAGCAGTTTAATCTGCTGGAAGAGTATGATGTGAAAACAAATATCTGTATGCCGCTAAAGCTGGATCGCAAAAGAGAAGACAGTATTTTTTTTAAAGAAATAACAGAACATCTTGGCATAGACAAAATTTTAAAGAAATATCCGGATGAGCTGTCAGGCGGAGAACAGCAGAGAGTGGCGATTGCCCGTTCTCTCATTGCAAAGCCGGAAATCCTGTTTGCAGATGAGCCAACGGGGAATCTTGATAAAAAAACAGCGGATGAGACTCTGGAGCTGCTTCTTGAATGTTCATACAGGTACGGCCAGACGCTCATACTGGTAACTCACGATATGGAAATCGCAGAGCGCGCAGATGAAATATTGAAAATAGAGGATGGAAGAATCTGTGAAACACAGTTTCAGTGATATATTTTTCCATCCAGAAAAAGCGGAAGAGAAAGAAGGAAGCTGCTTCCTTTTTCCGGAAGATTTCTGGCAGAGAGTGTTCCGTGATGGGCTTTTACGATATCCTGCGCCATAGAAAGGCCGATGCCATATCCGGATTTACTGATATTGCCGCGGTGAAAACGAAGAAAAATGAGGGGGAGTTCCTGAATAGGAATTCCCTTTCCGCTGTCTGAAATTGTCAGAAGCACGTTTCTGTCGGATTCTTCAAGAGTTACCTGTACAGAGGTTCCTGAGGGGGTATGCTCGATTGCATTTTTCAGAAGGTTTTCAATTGCCTGTGAGAGCCAGAATGAATCTGCACTGATTATACACTGAGCAGGAAGCTGACACTTAAAAGAAACCTTCTTTTTTTCAGCAATGGAAGTAAGAGAATGGATGCAGCGCTGTATACAGTCCGGGTAGTTAAAGGTTGAGAAATCCATATTTATTTTGCCGGAAGCAAGCTGACTGGATTTCAAAACACGCTCAATTTCCGCAGTCAGCCGTTCCAGAGAAGCCTGACTTTTGGTAAGATCTGAAGAGGATGATTTTGTCTGAGCAAGGTCAAGGCGAATCTGAAGAACTGTAAGCACCGTTTTAATCTGGTGTGCCATATTTTCAATAAACTGCGTCATTTCTGTTTCGCGTTTGTGGCTGAATTGCTTTTCGTAGAGAAGCTGCTCTTCTAATTTTCGTATTTGATTTGTAAGGTTGTAAAGCAGACCTTCTTTCAAGGTTTCAGGATGTGACTCCTGATATAGAAGAAAATGATTTATTTCTTCTGTGAGTTTTTGTATTTGTTTATGAAGATAAAAAATATAGCCTGTGAGAAGCAAAAACAGGACGCTTAGTATGAGGGTAAACAGCAGCATAGTAATAAGACCTTTCTGATTCTATTTCTTTAAAGGAACAGTCCAGCGGTATCCAAGTCCGCGCACTGTCTGAATATAAGGCGTTCCCTGCCATTCGCCCAGCTTTTCACGAAGGCGGCTGATATTTACATTGAGCGTATTGGAGTCTACATAAGCATTGTATTTGTCCCAGACCTGATAAAATAAATGTTCCCGGGTTACTGTGGAAAGCGCCTGTTCCATCAGGCAGCAGGCGAGGCGGAGCTCAGTGAGGGTCAGTTCCAATGGAAGATTGCAGCGGCTGAACTGTCGGCTGCGTTTATCGTAAACGATATCTCCGCTTTTCAGTAGAAAACTGTCTGAAGAAACCGTTCGCTTCAGTAAAGCCTGAACCCGCGCAAGCAGTTCACGTATGCGAAAAGGCTTTGTCACATAATCGTCTCCTCCTGATGAAAAGCCCTGAATGATTTCTGATTCACTGCTGCATCCGGTAAGAAACAGAACAGGGATATCGTAGGCAGTCCGTATTTCCCGGCACAGGGCATAGCCGTTTTCACTTCCAAGATGAACATCAAGGATAACAAGGTTTATATCTGAAGTGCGGAGCAGCTTCATAGTCTGGGAAAGGGAGGAGGAATAATAGGTTTCATATCCGGACTCCCTGAGAAAATCCGAGAGAGCTTCTGCAAGATTTTCATCGTCCTCGATAATTAAGATATTTGACATAGGAGCGCTCCTTTCGGTTATTTATAAGATACATCCGTTTTCCAGATGAAAAATATGGTCTGTTTTTCTGGCAAGGTTCAGATCGTGTGTGGCAAGGAATAAGGTCTGCCCGAATTTTCGCATACAGAGAAATAGAAGTTCTGTCGTTTCTTTGGAGGTCTGTTCATCAAGGTTTCCGGTAGGCTCGTCTGCAAAAATAATCTGAGGCTTTGCAATCAGGGAACGGGCAATTGCCACTCGTTGCTGTTCGCCTCCGGAAAGCTCTTTGGGAAAACGGTGGAGAACGTCTGTCAGACCAAGTGTATCTGTGAGCTCCTGCAGGAAACAGGAATCCGGTCGGATTCCATCCAGAAGAAGGGGAAGGCAGATATTTGTTTTGATATCGTATTCATCCAGAAGATTAAACTGCTGAAAGATAAATCCCATATGCCTTCTGCGGAAAACAGCTTTTTTTTCATCAGAATAATCTCCAATATTCTGTCCGTTTAAAAAGACAGCGCCGCTGTCCGGGGTATCAAGTCCGCTTAATATATGAAGGAGTGTGGACTTTCCGGAACCGCTTCTTCCGATAAGGGAATAAGACAGACCTTTCTCCAGAGAAAGGCTGACTCCTTTTAAAACAGGGTAAGTTCCGGAGGAGAGGGGGTAGGACTTTGTAATGTTTTGGGCAGTCAGAATATTGGACATAATCGTAATAATGCTCCTTATAAGAAAATGTTTTCTGGTATTTATTATAGGGAATTTATATTGGAAAAGCAAGGAAATATGGGAGGATCACGGAATTGTAAGATGATTGTAAGGTTGGAATGTTACAATGTAAGTATCAAATATAGGTAATTGCGAAACTCGCAATGCTTGTTCATAATCTTGAATCTAAACAAGGAAGAATTCGTACAGAGCACGAATCCTAAGATGAGAAGTGGATAACTACCGTTTTTAGGCACACTTTAATAAGCCATAGGCTTTATAAAGTTAATAAGACCTAAGCGATGAGTGGTTTCAGACTTCGTATGTATTCATGATGTTTGATTTTGTCTGCAAGAACAACTGTAATGAGTTGGGTGATTCCAGCAAGAATTAAGTCTGCATGCAATGTTTTCTCATTCTGAGTACGACGTCCTGCAAGACAGAGATTCTCTTTTATGTGATTGATATCTCTTTCTACTGCAGTTCTGATTTTGTAAGTGTTATCCCATTCTTCGGTTCCACGAATGGTTCCGGGATAGGCACGAAGATCTTTTTCAGGATAAACATAGATCATACGTCCACACTCAGAAGTAGTACAGGGATTATCGCAGATACAATGTCTATGATATTTTCCGGTTGATGCATCCTTAACATACTTTATTTTAGGACAGATAAACTTATATCTTTTTAAACCATTTTTTCTTGTAGATGTGCCTTCATGTTTCATTGGAAGTGAATCATCATTAGGGCAGCAAGGGATGCCGTTTTCATTCACTTTACAATCAGGATTTTTTAATCCGGATCTGGAATTCAGAGGAATGTATGCTTTTTTAAAGTGTTTATTTTCGCCAAAGGTATTGCCTGTCAGCAGTTCTCCATAAAGCTGGCAGGAGTCAAATGCTGCATCACCAAGAAATGTTTTGGGATTCATAAGCGGATGCTTCGCAAAGAAATCTTTTAGTGTAGGAATGAGTAATTTAGCATCATGAACACACTTATCTTCATCAGGAGAATCAGATTTCTTTTCCACAACGATTTCAGGATGTGAGGTCATAAAGTCTTTGTTGTAAAAAGATATATGCCGGATAATGCCAAGACCATTGGTAATAATGCCAAACTTGAAGACATAGCAAAAATGACCATTAATGTATAACTGTTTAATTTCTGGATTTGCGGATGCGTGTGTTGGCATAGAACCATAAGCTGCTTTATAAGGATCATAACTCTTGTCGAAGTTGTTAGCTTTGGCATAAGCTTTGAGTTGCCTGATAATACGATTTGCGTATTTCGGATTATTTTCAGTAACGAAAGCCTCAATACCAGAAGAATCAAAGATGGTCATATCAGCTTTGGAAGAATCAATAGCATGACAGATTGGTTCGGTTAAGTCAACAAGGTTATCAAAAACAAGCTGAAGGTCATCCATAAAGTCCTGTTTGAAACGGGTGATTTTAGAAGCATCTGGAACTTTAGTGAAACCACAAAATTCACGCAGTGGTTTTGAATAAGCAAGAAAAGTTAAAAGAAGCTGGTCTGTGGGAATAGAAAAAATACGCTGAATAATCAACGCCCATAGCAAAGCGCTTAAAGGGTATTTACGGGTTCTGCCCGTTGATGCATAGAAATGATTTCGAAAAGAAATCGGAACGATCTCATCAATATCGATGTGGTTTTCTAATAGAGATAGAAACCCAGGTTTGTCATTTTCAAATTTATCTTGGCAATCCGAAAAAAAATCTGCCAAAGAAAGCTGTTTATATGGTATCATAGATGTCAGAATAACTCCTTTCTTGGATGCATGGTTTTTAGTTTCTCGTCAACTCTATTATACCATATCCGGTGAGGGGTTATTTGTTTTTTGTAGTTAAAAAATGCCGTATTTATACGGCATGTGGCGTTTCGCAAACGCCTATAAGTATCAAATAAACAGGGAGGTGTCCGGTATGAGGAAAAAGTTATTGGTTATAGCAGCAAGTGCCTGTCTGGCTTTAAATTCCTGTTCAGTAATAATAGTAGCAGGAGCGCAGCAGTGTGGAAACTGCGGCAAAATGACGTTACATAATTATACAACCTATGATGAGTGGTTTTTGACAGGGCAGCAAAGGGATAAAAAACAGTGGAATTTGTCAGATGATATATACGAAAGAACTATTATGAAGAGAAATGTCATAAAGGGGTACAGATGCTTCGGCTGTGGATACGACTATATTGACTCAATTTCTACAGAATCAAAAATTTTGGAAAAATATGAAAATGTAAGATGATTGTAAGGTTGAGATGTTACAATATAACTACTATATAAAACAGGAGGGATTACAATATGAGAAAAAAATTATTTGCTTTAGCAGTAAGTGTGTGTCTGGCTTTAGGACCTTGTTCAACAATGCCGGTTGTTGCGAATACTGATAATAGTACTCAGCTAAGAGCACAGCAGTGTGGAAATTGCGGCGGAATGACCTTAAATAATTATACAACTTATGGTAAATGGTATTTGGTAGGACAGCAAAGGTGTAAAAAACAGTGGAATTTATCAGATGATATATACGAAAGAAATGTTACATAGAGAAGAAATAGAAGTTATGATACACGAATGCCTCGCAAATTTATATGAATTAAAGCATACGGAATGTAGTATTAGTAACGAGGAAATGATTATAGATGGTTGTAGTGCAGGTATTACATTATTTAATGTTTTAATTAATGGAGATGTTACGCCATGTTCTATGTTTCATCAAAAAATATTTAATATTTATGCTAGTGAAAACTGGAAAGCTTCTTATGAACAAAGTTCTCTTATTAAGGAATTGATTGAAAGAGATTATAATGGTAAGTGTGGAGCTTGTAATTTTAAAGAATATTGCGGAGGATGTAGGGTTAGAGCTGAATACTATAATGGTTCATATTTAGATTCTGATCCACTTTGTTATCTGAGATGAAAAAATTAAATTTATGTGGTGTTATTGTATCTATATTGAGCGGAGTAACAGGATTATTTTTTTCCTGGATAGTAAGAATTATAATGAGTGGCATAGAAAAAAAAGTTGACTGGCCATTGATAATAAGTATAACCTTAATGCTTACGCTCCTTACAGTTGTGATAAATGTAGTAAAGGAAATATATATTGCAAAAATAGTTAAGAATTTTAATATAAAGTATAAAAACTTAATTTTTGAAGCGAGATTTGATTCTAACAGGGATAATAATTATCTATCAATTTTAACAAATGATATTAATGTAATAGAAAGTGATTATTTGAGGGCGAGGTATGATTTAATTACTTGGATTTCAATGTTTGTTTGTACATGGATAAATCTAATAATATATGATTTTTTTCATGGTATTGTAATCTTGGGTATGGCGATTCTGTCATTGATTGTTTCTTTGAAAATGAGGAGTAAGGCTCGCCAAAAAAAAATTGATGTATCTCAGATGCAGGAATTATATACGCATAAAGTTATGGATATGTTCTTGGGGATTTCAGTGATAAAGCAATTTTTAGCATTAAAGCGTATTGGAAAAGAGCATGAGTTTGTAAACAATAAATTAGAAAAAGTAAAATTCGATAATGAAGTTTTTTTAGCAAAAATGAAAGCGGTAAGTACTCTTTTTTCTATGGGTATGTTTTATGTTAGTTTTCTTATTGGGGTAATATATGTAAATAAAGGCATATATTCAATATCAGTTATGATGGCATCCATCCAGTTGATTAACAAAATAGTTACTCCATTATATGAAGGAGTAGCAATTTTAAATAAATATAATGGCGCAATAGCAATTGTGGGTAAATTGGAAAGCGCATTGATTCATGAAAAAGAACAACATGGTTTAGAATTTGAGAAAATCAAAAAGATATCTTTGAAAAATCTTTGTTTTATACAAGGACAATTTGAGATTAAAAATATAAATTTTGAATTTGAGGAAGGCAAAAAATACATAATAGTCGGAAAAAACGGAGCGGGGAAATCGACATTATTAAATTTGATTGCAGGTCAGTTGATTTGCGATGATGATTCACTTTATATCAACGATATTCCTTACGAAAAAATTGATAGGAACTATATAAAAAGTGCTATTGCATATATGAATCAGGAAGTATATGTTTTTAAC
>DXXQ01000213.1 GCA_019416265.1 Clostridiales bacterium
TTATAGGAAGACGTATGGAGATCCGTTACCTTTTTCACCGTCTTGGAGCCCCGGTACAGATACACGTCGTACGCAGCGTCATCCACCTTCTCCCAGTCTGCATAGCCGAACTTAGAGCTGGTATATCTTCCGCTGCTCCAGTATACCTCCTCCGGCTCATCCAGGCTTCCCTTGGCGGGCTCTGTCTTTACGGTCACTAAAAGCTTATTGCTCCCCTGTCTTTTTGCACTGACAAAATCTCCGCCTCTTACCGTCACCTTGGAGGAGGAATAGCTGGAGCTGAACCGATAGTCGTTGAGCGCTTCCAGGGTGATCTTGATGGTGTAGGTGCCTCCCAGCTTTGCCTCATCCACCTTCGTTCCCCATTCCGCCGATACGATCTCATATCTCTCGTTGCTGGGAATCTTTACCTCCCGGCCAGTGTCTCCCGTATATCCGTAATGAAGGGCTGGAAGGTCCTCTCCGGGAACCGGAGCCACATCCAGGGTAATACTGATGCTCTTTACATAATCCGTGGCCGCAAAGGCGGTCTGGGCTCCCAGAACCGTCATAAGAACTATTGCAAAGAACGCTCCCATCCATTTTCTGATCTGCTTGGGCTTTAATGTTTTATTCATGGTCGTCCCCCCTGTTCACATATGATCCTTTCCTTTATTTTCTACCTTCATTATACCTTCCGGGGCCGTACTCCGTCAACTTAAGATATTCTTTCATTCCTGTGGCAAAAGTGTGAAAAATCGTGGCAAAAATAAGGCAGACGGCCGCCGGGAAACAATTCCCCGGTGAACGTCTGCCTTTGATGGTCCTATTATGATTAAACTAACTCAAGAAGAACTGCCATAGCGCCGTCGCCCTTACGCTGGCCGATCTTTACGATACGTGTGTAGCCGCCGTTGCGGGAAGCGTACTTGGGAGCGATCTCATCGAATAACTTAGCCGGAAGATCAACCTTCTTTGTGTTTCTCTTTCTGCCTGCTGCTACAGCCGGAACATTCGTTACGCCGTACAGAGTCTTTAACATCTGTCTTCTTGCGTGAAGTCTGGAGGGCATATCCTTCTTGATCTCCTTCTCAACTTCATCGTAAACGGTTACTTTCTTTCCGTCAACAACCTCTTTGACTCTCTTGCCGTCTTTGTCCTTGCGGGCAACCTTAGCGGTAACCTTTACAGTCTCAAAGTTGTCTTTTTCCTTCACTGCCAGAGCGATGATGCCCTCAGCGATCTTCTTTACTTCCTTCGCTCTTGCCTCAGTGGTAACGATCTTTCCATGATATAAAAGATTTGTTACCTGGCTTCTTAACATAGCCTTTCTCTGATCAGAAGTTCTTCCAAGTTTTCTGTAACCTGCCATGATTTTAATCCTCCATTTGTGGGACAGCCATCCACGCATCTTCTGGTCTTACTGGACAGCCGCCGTGTTTCCATAAATTGTTCTGCGCCGGGACGCGCATCTTCTGGTCTTACCGTCCCAGTGCGGTTTCTAAAAAATTACTGCTCGTCGCTGGAATTGAGCTGTAAGCCCAGTTCCTTTAACTTTGCCAGTACCTCTTCCAGGGACTTTCTTCCCAGGTTTCTCACCTTCATCATGTCCTCGGAGGTACGGCTGCAGAGCTCCTCAACTGTGTTGATGCCTGCTCTCTTGAGACAGTTGTAGGAACGAACGGAAAGCTCCAGCTCGTCGATGTTCATCTCAAGAACTTTTTCTTTTTCATTATTCTCTTTCTCCACCATAACCTCTGCGGTCTTGGCATTTTCAGAAAGATCGATAAAGAGATTCAGATGCTCGCTTAAGACTTTTGCAGCAAGGCTCACGGCCTCATCCGGGTCAAGCGTACCGTTGGTGTAGATTTCCAGTGTCAGCTTGTCATAGTCTGTCATCTGACCCACACGGGTGTTTTCAACAGCCATATTGACACGCTCGACAGGTGTGTAAATGGAATCCACAGCGATCACGCCAATCGGAAGGT
>DXXQ01000214.1 GCA_019416265.1 Clostridiales bacterium
GTACTGATCCATCTTTGTCCATTTCTTATCTGTAAAGTATTCGTAGTAGGTACGGCGCTCCTTGTCAACCTTTCGAACCAGTTTTTCCGCGCTTCGTTCTTCCCGTCCGGTTCGTTTCATAATTGTCTGTACACGGGATTCAAAGGGAGCATAGATAAAAACATTTAAAGCTCTGTCTCCCAGGATATGGTTGGCGCAGCGTCCGACAATAACGCAGTCTTCTTTTTCCGCCAGATCGATGATGATCTTTCTCTGCAGGTCATAGAGAACATCATTCATAGGTATGAAATGATAATCCTTGTCTAACTGCAGCTCATGATCAATAGGGAAACGCCACTGGTTTGCCTTTTTCTCATCTACCTTTGCAAGGGTATCGAAGGGGATATCTTTTTCCTTTGCCGCAATCTCGATTAATTCCTTATCATAAAAAGAAAATCCCAGTTCCTCTGCAAGAGCCTTACCGATAATACGTCCGTTACTTCCAAGCATTCTGTTGATCGCAATTACACGTTTGCTCATACTTCATACCTCCCTTGTTCTATGTGAAAATATATGAATAGTAAAACTCTTTTGTTAATTATAACACAATATACAGAAAAATACCAGAAGAACCTCTTGAAAATGTATATATTTCCTGTATAAAACATACTTTTTTTGTAAGACCTACACTTTTTTTGAATAGACATTTTCCGCTTATATATGATACAATATAAATAACAATGCTATTACATATTGGAGAAAGAAAGGATTACAAATGCTGAAAATCAAAAGCTATGTAAAAGTTAACAGCCTGGCGGAAGCCTATGAGCTGAATCAGAAAAAATCCGCCTGTATTATCGGCGGAATGGTATGGCTGAAAATGGGAAACAGAGCGATTTCAACAGCCATCGACCTTTCCGGTCTGGGGCTTGACTCCATTCAGGAGCTGGAAGAGGAGTTTGTCATCGGCTGTATGACGCCTCTCCATGATCTGGAGACAAATGAAGCCCTTAATGCCTACACAAACGGCGCCATGAGAGAAAGTCTCCGTCACATTGTGGGTATTCAGTTCAGAAACTGTGCCACTGTAGGCGGAAGCCTCTGGGGAAGATACGGCTTTTCCGATGTTCTGACCATGTTCCTTGGAATGGAAACCTGGGTGGAGCTTTACAATGCAGGCCGAATTCCTCTTACAGAGTTTGTAAACAGGAAGAAAGACAACGATATCCTTGTCAATATAATTGTGAAAAAAGTACCGATCTCTATCTGCTATTTAAGCCAGAGAAATACAAAGACGGATTTTCCGGTGCTGACTCTTGCAGCCTCTGTTCTTGACGGAGAAGCGCGCACAGTCATCGGCGCAAGACCGGGACGGGCAGTGATCGTGAAGGATGAAAAAGAAATCCTCAAAAACTTTGTAAACAGAAGACCGGAGCATCAGAAGGAAGCGATTGAAGCCTTTGCTCAGTATGCATCGGAACACACGGTCACAGACAAAAATATGAGGGCATCAAAAGAATACAGAAGCCTTCTTGTAAAGGTTCTGACAAAGAGAGCCTGGGAAGCAATAGGAGGTATGAAATATGAATATTAGTTTTTGGCTGAACGGCGTATACCGCCACGAGGAGGTGGATCCGGATACGCTGCTCCTTGATTTCCTCAGGGAAAAAGGATGTTCAAGTGTAAAGAGGGGCTGTGAAACAGCCAACTGCGGTCTCTGTACGGTACTGATGGATGGGAAACCGATTCTTTCCTGTTCCACCCTTGCAGTCCGGGCAGAGGGCAAAAAGGTGGTAACATTGGAAGGACTTCAGAAAGAAGCGAAGGAATTCGGAAGCTTTATGGCCAACGAAGGCGCAGAGCAGTGCGGTTTCTGCAATCCTGGCTTTATTATGAACGTATTTGCCATGCTGCAGGAGTTAAAAGATCCCACAGAAGAAGAGATTAAAGAATATCTTGCCGGAAACCTCTGCCGCTGCTCCGGCTTTGTTTCTCAGACAAGAAGCATTCAGAAGTTTTTGAAATACAAGAAAGCACAGGAGGGCAGAGAATGAAATATGTAAATCAGCCGATAAGAAAAACGGATGCCATGTCTCTTGTAACCGGAAAGCCGGTTTACACAGATGATATTGCGCCGAAGGACAGTCTGATCGTAAAGGTTTTAAGAAGTCCCTACGCCAATGCCTGGGTGGAGGACATTAAAACAGGAAACGCTGCCAAGGTAAGCGGCATTGTCTGTGTCCTCACATATAAGGATGTCCCGCAGAGACGATTTACCCTTGCCGGACAGACTGCGCCGGAAATGAGCCCGGACGACCGTCTGATCCTTGACCGTCATGTGCGCTTCGTCGGCGACGCTGTTGCCATTGTGGCAGGCGAGACAGAGGCGGCCGTGGACAAGGCCTTAAAAAAGATTAAGGTGGAATACAGGGTGGAAACTCCTGTGTTCGATATCCATAAAGCAAAAGACAACCCGATCCTCATCCATCCGGAGGAGGACTGGAAATTAAAGATTCCTCTCGGAGGGGACAACAAACGAAACCTCTGTGCCTCCAATGTAGAGGAAATGGGAAATATAGAGGAGGTTCTTGCAGGCTGTAAATATACGGTAGAGCATACCTACCACACAAAGGCAAACCAGCAGACTATGATGGAAACCTTCCGTTCTGCCTGCTACCTTGACCATTTCGGACGCCTGAATGTGATTTCTTCCACTCAGGTTCCCTTCCATGTGCGCCGAATCCTGGGCAATGCGCTGGATATTCCGGCTTCCAGGGTGCGTGTGATCAAGCCGCGTATCGGAGGAGGCTTCGGTGCGAAACAGACTGCTGTCTGTGAGATTTATCCTGCGATCGTCACCTGGATGACAGGACGGCCGTCAAAAATCGTGTACTCCAGATATGAGTCCCAGATCTGTTCTTCACCCCGCCACGAAATGGAGATCACAGTCCGTGCAGGCGCAGACGAAAACGGTATTGTAAAAGCCATTGACGTTTATACCCTTTCCAATACAGGCGCATACGGAGAGCACAGCTCCACAACTGTGGGTCTGACCGGTCATAAATCCATTGCCCTTTACCGTAATCTGGAAGCGTACCGTTTTTCCTTTGACGTTGTCTATACAAATACCCAGTCTGCAGGAGCATACCGCGGCTACGGAGCTACTCAGGGTATCAACGCAGTGGAATCTGCCATCAATGAGCTTGCCCACAAGATGGGTATGGACCCTGTGAGGATCCGCGAGCTGAATATGCCGATGGAGGGCGGTCCTCTGCCTGCATACGGAGACGTTCCTTATGCTACAAGCTGTACCATGGACCGCTGTATGGCCCGTGCCAAAGAGATGATGGACTGGGATTCCAAATATCCCTGCCGTGATATGGGCAACGGCAAGGTCCGCGGCGTCGGCGTTGCCATGGCAATGCAGGGCTCATCCATTGGAGGAATCGATGTGGGCGGCGCTGATATTAAATTAAATGAAGACGGTTCCTACACACTGGGACTTGGCTGTACAGATATGGGTACCGGCTGTGATACCATCCTTGCCCAGATTGCTGCGGAGTGCCTGGAAACACCTATGAAAAATATTGCCGTGTTCGGTGTAGATACCGATATTTCACCTTATGATTCCGGTTCCTATGCCTCTGCAACGACCTACACAACAGGAACTGCAGTTATGCAGGCATGTGAATCCATGAGAGAAAAGATCTGTGCTCTGGGCGCTTCCATGCTGGAGACAGAGCCTGATCAGGTAATATTTGACGGAGAGTCTGTATCTGACGGTGAGAAAAAAGTATCTCTTCAGGAAATTGCCTTAAAGGGAACCTGCGGCTGCAGTCAGGAGCTTCAGGTTGTAAGAAGCTATTCTTCCCCGATCTCTCCGCCGCCGTTCATGGTTGGTATGGCAGAAGTAGAGGTGGATAAAGAGACAGGTACTGTAGAAATGCTGGATTTCGTGGCAGTTGTTGACTGCGGAACTCCGATCAACCCGAATCTTGCCCGCGTACAGACAGAGGGCGGCGTTGCCCAGGGAATCGGAATGGCGCTTTTCGAGGATGTTCAGTACAGTGAAAACGGAAAGATGCGAAACAATTCCTTTATGCAGTATAAAATCCCGTCCAGAATGGATATCGGAAAGATCCGTGTGGAATTTGAGTCAAGCTATGAGCCAAGCGGCCCCTTTGGTGCGAAATCCATTGGTGAGCTGGTTATCGACACGCCGTGTCCTGCCATTGCAGAAGCTGTCTACAATGCATCCGGCGTTCGTGTGAGAGAGCTTCCGATCACTCCGGAAAAAGTGGCAATGGGAATCCTTGCCAATGACAGTAAAAATGAAACAGCATGATCAGATCGGAGAAAACCATAAATGCGTGAATTGATACTGGCATGTATCGGAATCCTCCTTCAGACCACTGTGTTTTTCTGTATCGGGAGCCTTCTGATGCGTGAACTGCGGATGAAATCGGATGCAGGCTTTG
Source organism: Clostridiales bacterium (assembly GCA_019416265.1). GTDB lineage: Bacteria > Bacillota > Clostridia > Lachnospirales > Lachnospiraceae > Blautia_A. Next base: position 4,458 of record DXXQ01000214.1, read on the forward strand.
CTCTGATCCTGGGATATCTGACATATTTCGCAGTGTTTGAATTTCTTGCGGTGCCCATGACCCTTATCTGGGCGCCGCTTAAAACCCTGTCCCTGGTATGGGCGGTGATATTGGGGGCAGTTGTTTTTGCTGCCCTCGCATTTATGAGGAAACAGTGGATCTCTCAGATAAAAAGGATCCCTTCCCTCATAAAAGACCATTCCTGGATGCTTCTGGCTGCAGGAGCGGTGATCCTGCTTCAGTGGCTGATCGTAGTTTTTTATCAGGATACTTCCGTGGATGCCGCTTATTACATTGGAACAGTAAACACCTCCGTTTATACGGGGACACTCGGAAGATATAATCCTTTTAACGGGAATCCGCTGACAAGATTTCCCATCAGGTATGTGTTTTCCGCCTACCCCATGCACAACGCCGTGTGGTGTTTCCTTCTGGGAAATCATGCCCTGGTGCAGTCAAAAATTGTGATGTCGGTCATCAATGTCCTGATTGCCAACCTGGTTATTTATCAGATTGGAAAAGCCCTGTTCCATGAGCAGAAAAAGCAGGCGGATCTTATGATGGTTTTTGTCTGCCTTTTAAATCTGTTTTCCTTTACCATTTTTACAACGGGGACTTTTTTCTTCACAAGATGTTATGAGGGAAAAGCCATTCTTGGGAATATTTCCATTCCCATGGTGCTTCTGTGCAGTCTCTGGCTGTGGTATCGGCCCCGGGAGAGGGGAGTCTGGCCGGTTCTTTTTCTCACTGCCGTAAGTGCGCTGACCTTTTCCGGTTCCTCGATCATTTTTCCGGCAGTGCTCAGCGCAGGGATTCTGCCTGTGGCTGTCATGAAGAAGAAATATGGTCTTTTGCTCCCTTATGCCCTGTGTCTGCTGCCTTCCGTTTTCTATGCGGCAGTATACTTCTGCGCTAAGGCAGGACTGCTGACGCTGAAAGCATTTTAAAGGAGGGGAAGAGATATGGCAGATATAACGATCAGTGAATTTGGACTGGGTTTCGTAAGGAAATGTATGGAGATCTACTGGGGAAATTGTCTTTTCCCCCTTCTCTTTGCAGGGGGGCTTCTTTGGACGCTGCTCAGGCACAGGAAGAAGGCGGGAGTTGTTTTCCTTGGGTATACCGTATTTTTATTCCTTACGGCTTACAACCCGTTTCTTGTCAAATATGTAATACCAAAGGTGGCCTTTGAGAAGGAATATTACCGGCTGATCTGGATCCTTCCCGTGATTCCCGGCGTTGCCTATTATGGGGTGCGTCTGGTCTTTCTCATGAAAAAGAGGTGGCAGAGGGTGGCGCTGGCGCTGGCTCTGATGGGAGCAGCCGCAGTTCTGGGCACACCTATTGACGGGATCGTAAAAAACTTTCAGTCTATAGAAAATATTTATAAGATACCGAATCAGCTCCGGGCAGTGTGCAGTGTGATCCATCAGGACAGCGAGGAAGAAATGCCGAGAGTTGTTTTCGACCCGAGCCTCAATTCTTTTGCAAGACAGTACGATGCCTCTCTTGAGCTGACGCTGAACAGAAACGCCCTTATTTACAGACAGGGAAGTACAGTTGCAGGCTCCTTTGATGAAACAAGTAAATGGTATATACGCCAGAAAAATATCATGGATGTGATCATTTACCAGGAAGAAGGGGATCCCAATACGTTCAGGAAGGCGCTTTACGATACACGGACAGATTATCTGGTGGTGTTAAATATGCTTGGAAATCATGAATTTATCGAAAGCGCAGGCTGTGAACGTATTGCAGAGACAGGAGAATATGTGGTTTACAGGTTTGACTGGAAAAAATTCAGAAAACAAAAATCTTAAAAAAGTCCGGAAAACCTATTGCTATTTGTAAAAAAAACTGATACAGTATAGGAGATTAACAAAGATACATAACGTAAACATGATAGAGGCGCAGGTTTCAAGAGTAATCCGATTTCACGGCATGGCAGCCATTCGGAGGAAAGGGGAAACTGCCGAAGAACCTTTACAGCCAGGAGGGAAGGTTCTGGGACGTCACAGAATATGTGCCGTACTGTCACAGATGTGGAGCGCTATCGAGGGTAACTTGTTTATTTGACATCATATACCGTGGATGTGTTCGCACAGCCACGGTTTTTTTGCGTGAAAATACGGGCCATCGATGACTGTCATCTATGTTTTGTATCCAGATAAAGAGGGAGGATTTGATATGCAAATCAAAAGAAACAAACTGCTGACTTATTTATCCATGGCAGTTCTCTTCCTTTTGGCATGCCCGACAATGGTTCTGGCAGCAGAGGAAGAAGCGGCAGCACAGCCTGCTATGTATGCAACATTCTGGGCGCTTATTCCGCCGGTGGTAGCCATCGCCCTTGCGCTTATCACAAAAGAGGTTTACAGTTCTCTTTTCATCGGAATTCTGGTAGGCGCGCTGTTCTACTCAGGCTTCAGCTTTGAGGGAACGGTTCTTCACATTTTTAACGGTGGATTTATTTCCGTACTTTCCAATTCCTACAATGTGGGTATCCTGGTATTCCTGGTAATCCTTGGAATCATGGTCTGTCTGATGAACAAAGCCGGGGGTTCCGCAGCTTTCGGACGCTGGGCAAGCAAAAGAATCAAGACAAGAGTGGGAGCGGAGCTTGCAACCATCGTTCTCGGCATCCTGATTTTTATCGACGACTATTTCAACTGCCTGACAGTGGGAAGCGTTATGCGTCCTGTTACAGATAAACACAATGTTTCCCGTGCAAAGCTTGCTTACCTGATCGACGCTACAGCGGCTCCTGTCTGCATTATCGCGCCTATTTCTTCCTGGGCAGCGGCAGTCAGCGGCTTTGTGCCGGGAGAGGACGGACTTTCTGTTTTTGTAAAAGCAATTCCCTACAATTTCTATGCCCTTCTTACCATTGTGATGATGGTGGGCATGGTTCTTATGAAAACCGAGTTTGGCGCAATGGGAATTCATGAAACAAATGCACTCAAAGGAGACCTGTATACAACAGCCGGCCGTCCTTATGCAAATGCAGATGACGATGAGACAGTAAATCCCAGAGGAAAGGTTATCGACCTTGTTATCCCCATTGTATCCCTGGTTGTCTGCTGCGTGATCGGTATGATCTACACTGGCGGATTTTTCAGCGGAGAGAGCTTTGTCACTGCCTTTTCCAAGAGTGATGCTTCTGTAGGCCTTGCCATCGGAAGCTTCTTTGGACTGATTATCACAGTTGTTCTCTACATGGTTCGCCGTGTTATGAATTTCCGTGACTGTATGGCATGTATTCCAGATGGATTTAAGGCAATGGTTCCTGCGATCCTGATCCTTACCTTTGCATGGACTCTGAAAGCTATGACAGACAGCCTTGGAGCGGCAGTGTTTGTTGAAGGGGCCATGAAATCTGTTGCAGGCGGTCTTATGAGCTTTCTGCCTGCAGTTATTTTCCTGGTTGGGTGCGGCCTTGCTTTTGCAACAGGTACTTCCTGGGGAACCTTCGGTATCCTGATTCCTATTGTAGTAGCCGTATTTGAAAACTCCAATCCGGAGCTTATGATCATCTCCATCTCTGCCTGCATGGCAGGAGCTGTATGCGGTGATCACTGTTCACCGATTTCTGATACCACCATTATGGCATCTGCAGGCGCTCAGTGCGATCATGTCAATCATGTATCCACCCAGCTTCCGTATGTCATTGTGGCAGCGGCAGTTTCCTTCGTAACCTACATTGTTGCCGGTTTTGTACAGAGCGCATGGATTTCCCTTCCAGTGGGAATCCTGCTGATGCTTCTTGTGCTCTTCGTGATCAAAAGACGTTTTTCTGATCTGGAGACTGACTGATATCGTTCTGCTTCCTGAAAACAGCAGGGAACAGGGGACAAAAGAAACAGGTTTTTGTCCCCTGTTCATTTGAAAAAGAGATCTGGGAGAGTCGTTTTATACTGCATAAAAATTCTGAAATTTGCATCATTTGTGTATATTACAAAAAAAACTTTACTTTTTTCCTTGATTGTGATAGAATCAGAGAAAAGCGTATGAGAAAGTGCTTTTGAAAAGTATCTGCACCTGTAGCTCAGTGGATAGAGCAGTGGTTTCCGGTACCATGTGCGGGGGTTCGATTCCCTTCAGGTGTGTTGCTCTGGGACGCAATGGTTCGTTCCGGCGCGTTGTATCATAAGGAGGACAAGAACTTGGACAATTTTAGAGAATGGTTATCAGATAACCTTCGGTATTTTATGCTGGGAGGCGCAATTCTGATAATCGTGGTCGTATTGTTCTTTGGCATTCGTGCCCTGGTCGGAAGTGATAGGGGTAATTCCGACAGAGAACCAAACGCCACATCAGAAAACCAGGGAAATGTTCCTTCTTCTCCGACAAAAGAAGGGGAGTCTGACGACGAGAAGAAAGAAGACGCCAATCCCATGGAAACGAATAATGCAGATATTTCTGCATTGATCAAGAGCTATTACAAGGCTCTGGGGGAACAGGATATTGCAACGCTGAAGACTCTGGAGGATGACCTGACGCCATCCGACGAGGCGAAAATCACAAATGCAAAAGAGTATATCGAAGGGTATGAAGTTCGCAATGTTTACACGAAGAAGGGTTTGACAGATGATTCT
>DXXQ01000215.1 GCA_019416265.1 Clostridiales bacterium
GAAAAAACAGGCTCCTGAGGCAGCTCCGGCTCCTGCAGCGATTGCAGCGGCTCCTGTTGAGGAAGAGCCGGCAGATGACGGCGAGCTGATCGCAGTGATCGCAGCGGCGATCGCAGCTTCAGAAGGAACAAGCACCGACGATTTCGTAGTCCGTTCCATTCGTAAAGTAAATCGCGGCAGACGATAATAAAAAAAGATGAATTTAAAGTATCATTAGGAGGACTTATAAAATGAAAAGTTATACAATTACTGTAAACGGAACAGCATATGAAGTAACTGTAGAAGAAACAGGAAGCGTTTCCGCACCTGCAGCAGCTCCGAAGGCAGCACCTGCAGCTCCGAAAGCAGCTCCGAAGAAACCGGCAGCACCTGCAGCAGGCGCCGGCAGCGTAAAAGTAACTGCTTCCGTACCTGGAAAAGTTGTTAAGATCGCAGCAAGCGCAGGTCAGGCTGTAAAAGCCGGCGACAGCGTGGTTATCCTTGAATCCATGAAAATGGAAATCCCTGTAGTAGCGCCGCAGGACGGCACTATTGCTAGCATTGATGTTGCTGAAGGCGCTTCTGTAGAGAACGGAGATACTTTAGCAACAATGAACTAAGACGGGAGGTAGTCAAATGTCTTATGTAACAGATACTTTGTCCAACCTGCTTCATCAGACGGCTTTCTTTAATCTGACATGGGGAAATTACCTGATGATCCTGGTTGCATGCGTATTCTTATACCTTGCCATTGCAAAGGGATTTGAGCCTCTGCTTCTTGTTCCCATCGCATTTGGTATGCTGCTTGTAAATATCTATCCGGATATCATGGCAAGACCGGAAGACATGTCCAACGGTGTAGGCGGACTTCTTCATTACTTCTATCTCCTTGACGAGTGGAGTATTTTACCGTCCCTTATCTTCATGGGTGTCGGCGCCATGACAGACTTCGCTCCGCTGATCGCCAACCCGAAGAGCTTCCTTCTCGGCGCAGCAGCACAGCTTGGTATTTATGCAGCATATTTCCTTGCAATCTTCCTTGGATTCAACGGAAAAGCGGCAGCAGCGATCTCCATCATCGGCGGTGCTGACGGCCCGACTTCCATTTTCCTTGCAGGTAAGCTGGGACAGACTGCGCTTATGGGACCGATCGCGGTGGCGGCATATTCCTATATGTCCCTGGTTCCGATCATTCAGCCGCCGATCATGAAAGCGTTCACAACAGAGAAAGAACGTAAGATTAAGATGGATCAGCTTCGTCCTGTATCCAAGCTTGAGAAGATTTTATTCCCGATCGTTATTACGATCGTTGTATGTCTGATCCTTCCGACAACAGCTCCTCTTGTAGGTATGCTGATGCTGGGTAACCTGTTCAGAGAGTGCGGTGTTGTAAAACAGCTTACAGAGACTGCATCCAATGCCCTGATGTACATCGTAGTTATCCTTCTCGGTACATCTGTCGGCGCTTCCACAAGCGCAGAAGCGTTCCTGAACCTTGATACCATCAAAATCGTTGTATTAGGTCTTGTTGCATTTGCAATCGGTACCTTCGGCGGCGTTATGTTCGGTAAGATCATGTGCAAGCTTTCCGGCGGAAAGATCAATCCGCTGATCGGTTCTGCAGGTGTATCCGCAGTTCCTATGGCTGCCCGTGTATCCCAGAAGGTTGGTGCAGAGGCAGATCCTACAAACTTCCTTCTCATGCATGCCATGGGACCAAACGTTGCCGGCGTTATCGGTACTGCAGTAGCAGCCGGAACCTTCATGGCTATCTTTGGAGTATAATAAAGGAGAATAATTATGGCAGAATTACAGAAAAAACCTGTTAAAATTGTGGAAACCATTCTGCGTGATGCTCATCAGTCCCTGATCGCGACCCGTATGAGCACAGAACAGATGCTTCCGATCGTTGAAAAACTGGATAAAGTCGGCTACCATGCAGTAGAGTGCTGGGGCGGCGCAACTTTTGACGCATCCCTTCGTTTCTTAAAAGAAGATCCGTGGGAAAGACTTCGTAAATTACGTGACGGTTTCAAAAACACAAAATTACAGATGCTGTTCCGCGGACAGAATATCCTTGGATATCGTCCGTATGCAGATGACGTAGTAGAGTATTTCGTACAGAAATCTGCTGCAAACGGAATCGACATCATCCGTATTTTTGACTGTCTCAATGACCTTCGTAACCTTCAGACAGCAGTATCCGCAGCAAACAAAGAGAAAGCTCACGCACAGGTAGCCCTTTCCTATACTTTAGGCGATGCTTATACTCTGGAATACTGGACCTCTATTGCGAAACGCATCGAGGAAATGGGTGCAGATTCCATCTGTATCAAGGATATGGCCGGCCTTCTTCTTCCATACAAGGCAACAGAGCTGGTTACTGCATTAAAAGAAGCAGTTAAGATTCCGATCGATCTTCATACACACTATACCTCAGGAGTTGCTTCCATGACTTACCTCAAAGCAGTTGAGGCAGGCGTTGATATCATTGATACAGCTATGTCTCCGTTTGCCCTGGGAACTTCCCAGCCTGCAACAGAGGTTATGGTTGAAACCTTTAAGGGAACTCCGTATGATACAGGCTTCGATCAGAAGCTCCTTGCCGAGATCGCAGATTACTTCCGTCCAATGCGTGACGAAGCCCTTGAAAGCGGTCTTCTCAATCCGAAGAACCTGGGTGTTAATATCAAGACTCTGCTTTACCAGGTACCGGGCGGTATGTTATCAAACCTTACTTCCCAGTTAAAAGAGCAGCATGCAGAAGACAAATTCTACGATGTTCTGGAAGAGGTTCCCCGTGTGCGTAAAGACCTGGGAGAGCCGCCGCTGGTTACTCCGTCTTCCCAGATCGTTGGTACACAGGCTGTATTCAACGTGCTTATGGGCGAGAGATACAAGATGGTTACCAAAGAGACAAAGGATGTCTTAAGCGGAAAATACGGCGCAACCGTAAAACCGTTTGATCCGGAGGTTCAGAAACACTGCATCGGTGATACAGAGCCGATCACCTGCCGTCCGGCAGACCTTCTGGACAATGAGCTTGACAAGCTGGAGAGCGAAATGGCACAGTACAAGGAGCAGGATGAGGACGTATTATCCTACGCACTGTTCCCGCAGGTTGCTACAGACTTCTTCAAATACCGTCAGGCACAGAAGACAAAAGTAGACGAAACAGCAGCAGATACAAAAAACGGAGCATACCCGGTGTAATCTGAAATATATGTGCATAAAAAGGGGAGCCTGTAAATTACAGGCTCCCTTACTGAATCTATGACAAAAAGTATAGAAAACCATAGAAAGGTAAATCTATGAGTAAAGTTTTGATCATCGGAGGCGGGGCGGCAGGAATGTTAGCCGGCGTTTTTGCCGGCAGAAACGGTCATGAAGTCCACATCTTCGAAAAAAATGAAAAACTGGGGAAGAAGCTTTTTATCACAGGAAAGGGACGATGCAATGTCACAAACAACTGTGAGACAGAGGAGCTTTTTGGAGCAGTGATGAGCAATCCCAAATTCCTGTACAGCGCGTTTTATTCCTACACCCCTCAGGATGTGATGGAATTCTTCGAGGAAGCCGGAGTACCTCTGAAAACAGAGAGAGGCGGAAGAGTATTTCCCCAGTCTGACCATTCCTCGGATATTATAAGGGCTCTGGAACGGGAACTGAAAAAAGCGGGAGTAAGGATTCATCTTCACACAGAGGTAAAGAGAATCTGCTCTTCGGAGGATGAGATAAAGGGCATAGAGCTTGCAGACGGGACTGTTGTAGAGGGAGACGCTGTTATTACAGCCACAGGAGGCTTTTCCTATCAGAGTACAGGCTCAACAGGAGACGGCTACCGTTTTGCGAAGGAGCTGGGACATAAGGTGACGGAGATCAGCCCCTCTCTTGTGCCCTTAAAGACGAAAGAGGCGTATATTCCGAAGCTGCAGGGGCTTTCCCTGAAGAACACGGGACTTGTGGTCAAACTGGGCAAAAAGACTCTCTATGAGGATTTCGGGGAAATGATGTTTACCCATTACGGAGTGACAGGCCCCATGATCCTTTCTGCAAGCGCAAAGATCGGGAAACAGCTTGAAAAAGAAGGAGAGCTGAAGGCATACCTTGACCTGAAGCCTGCTCTCACAAAAGAACAGCTTGACGCCAGAGTGCTGAGAGAGTTTGAGGCGGGACAGAACAAGCAGTTCAAAAATGTCATCGGCGTTCTTTTCCCCTCTTCCCTGACTCCTGTCATGCTGGAGCTGGGAGAGATACCGCCGGATAAAAAAATCCACGATATCTCCAGAGAGGAACGATTGCGGTTTGTGGACCTTGTGAAGGCCTTTCCTTTTACCATTACCGGAATGGGGGAATTTAAGGAGGCGATCATCACCAGGGGAGGCGTATCTGTGAAGGAGCTGAATCCCGGAACCATGGAATCAAAAAAAATCCGGAATCTGTATTTCATCGGTGAAGTGACGGACCTGGATGCGGTCACAGGAGGGTATAACCTTCAGATCGCCTGGTCTACCGCCTATCTGGCGGCACAGGCGCTTCCGTGATAAAACATAAACTTCCAAGGAGGAAAGAGAGAAATGGGATGTAATATTGCCATTGACGGACCTGCAGGAGCAGGAAAAAGCACAATTGCCAGACGGGTGGCAAAGGAGCTGTCTTTTATTTATGTGGACACAGGAGCCATGTACAGAGCCATGGCGCTTTACCTTCTGACAAAGGGGATCGATGGCGCCAGTGCAGAAGAAATTGCGGCTGTCTGCCCGGGAGCAGAGATTTCCATTGAATATCGGGAGGGAGAGCAGATCGTTCTCTTAAACGGCGAAAATGTAAATCACAGACTGCGTACCGAAGAGGTGGGAAACATGGCGTCTGTCAGTTCTGCAAACCCGAAAGTGCGGGAACATCTTCTGAAGCTTCAGAGAAATCTTGCGGCAGAAAACGACGTAGTCATGGATGGCCGAGACATCGGAACCACGATCCTTCCCAATGCGGACATAAAAATATATCTTACTGCAAGCGCCGATACAAGGGCAAAACGACGTTATCTGGAGCTTACGGAAAAGAAGGTTCCGTGTGATCTGGAGCAGATCAGACAGGACATTATCGACAGGGATGAACGTGATATGAACAGAGAGGTTTCCCCTCTTCGTCAGGCAGAGGATGCAGTTCTGGTGGATTCCTCAGAAATGGGAATCGATGAAGTTGTGGAAACAATCCTGAAATTATACAGGGAAAAGGCAGGCATCTGATATGGAGGTAAAGGTAGCGAAGACTGCAGGGTTCTGCTTCGGCGTAAAGCGGGCAGTGGACAAGGTCTATGAGCTGATCGAAGCAGAAAAAAGCCCTATCTATACGCTGGGTCCCATCATTCACAACGAAGAGGTGGTAAAGGACCTGGCATCAAAGGGAGTCCGTGTCATCGAAGAGAAGGACATTGAAACTCTTAAGGAGGGGATCGTGGTCATCCGTTCTCACGGCGTAGGAAAAAATATCTATGAAAAGCTGGAAAGCTGCGGTGTGGAATATGTGGATGTAACCTGTCCCTTTGTCCTGAAGATCCACAGGATCGTCAGGGAAAAAAGCAGCGGGGGAATGCATGTGATCATCATCGGGGATAAGGACCATCCGGAGGTAAAAGGAATCTGCGGCTGGTGCGAAGGCCCCTATACAGTGATCAAAAACAGGGAAGAAGCAGAGAATTTTTCCTTCCCGGAAGGAAAAAAGGCCTGTATTGTGTCACAGACGACATTTAATTACAACAAATTTAAAGATTTAGTTGA
>DXXQ01000216.1 GCA_019416265.1 Clostridiales bacterium
TCTGAAAAGAGTTTCTATTATCTGTAAATCTAAAAAAGTTTCCATTGGTAATGTAAGAGTTTTTTTAAAGAAAAAAGAAGAGCTTCCGGCGGGAAGTCTTATTTTGGTACGGGGAAAACTGGAGGAGGTGGAAGAGCCTCGAAATCCGGGAGAGTTTAACAGCAGACAGTACTACGCATGCAGACATATCTATTATTTTATGAAAAAAGCGGAGGTGATAAAAAAATCAAAGGGATTTTCCGGATACGGCCAGTTTCTGCTGGATATACAGGAAAGGCTCGGAGAGTGCTTTGACAGGACGGCAGGAGAGAGCGCGCCGGTTTTTCGGGCGATTGTGCTGGGGGATAAGGGAGAGCTTACGCCGGAAATAAAAATGAGATATCAGATGGCGGGAATTATCCATATCCTTGCAATATCCGGTCTCCATATCAGTGTGCTCGGCGTTGGACTTTATGAGCTTCTCAAGGGAATCGGCCTTGGAATCTGGCCGTCGGGCATGATCTCCCTGACTGTTATGCTGGGATATGGTACGATGACAGGAGGGAGCGTGTCTACAATGAGGGCGGTGATCATGTTTCTTATCAGCGTGGGGGCGAAGCTTCTGGGGAGGATTTACGATATGCCTACGGCTCTTGCCCTGGCCGCTGTGCTGATTCTTGTGGAGACTCCGGCCTATCTTCTCGACGGAGGGTTCTGGCTGTCTTTTGGCGCAGTGCTGGGAGTCGGTGTTGTGGGGCCGGTTCTTCAGGAAATTTTCGGAGCAGCGGGGAAGATCGGGAAAGGGCTGGTGTCCTCTCTGGCTGTTCAGGTTACAACCCTTCCCGTTATGCTCTGGTTTTACGGGGAGGTTTCTGTTGCCGGTATTTTCCTGAATCTTCTTGTTCTTCCCACAGTTGGCATTGTTCTCGGAAGCGGAGCGGCGGCTGCGCTGACAGGACTTGTCTGGGAAAAAGGAGCGGCTCTCTGGGCCATTCCCGGAAGAGGACTGCTGTGGATGTACGAGGAATTATGCCGCCTGGCAGCAAAGATCCCTTTCTGTACCTGGATCGGAGGGCGCCCCCGGCTCTGGCAGATCGCAGTGTATTATGTGATCCTGGCAGCAGCCATGGTATTGTGGAGATATCGGGAAAAAGCAGGAGAAGCGGCTGTCCTTCTTGCCCTGGGTACAGCGGCGGCTGCATGGAGACCCGGAGGGGATTTTCGGATTACCTGTCTTGACATCGGACAGGGGGATGCAATAGTGATCGAAACCCCGTCAGACCAGACCTTTCTGATCGACGGGGGAAGCAGCAGCAAAAAGGGAGTCTGTCAGTATCAGATCCTGCCGTATTTAAAGAGCCGGGGGATTTCCCTCATTGACGCTGTTTTTGTTTCCCATACAGACGGAGATCACATCAGCGGGATACAGGAGTTTCTGGAATATCAGACTCTGGGAGTTACTTCTGTAAAAATCAGGAAGCTGATTTTACCCCGCTGGTCCGATCCCCCTGAGGAGTGGAGAGAGCTTAAAGAAAGGGCCCGGACTGCGGGGGTGTCGGTTCTGACAGCCAAGGAAGGAGATACTTTTCGCGGGGAGGACGTTGTCTTTGAGGTTCTGTCTCCCCGGGAGGGAGCAGAGGGGGAGAATGTAAATGAGGAAGGACTGGTGCTGGAGCTTTCCGGGGGAGAATTTCAGGGGCTTTTTACGGGAGATATCGGTATGGAAACAGAGGAGAGGCTTCTTGAGAAGGGGCTGGTGGAGGACATAGATTTTCTCAAGGTAGGCCATCACGGGTCGCGTCATTCCACAGGAGAGGCTTTTGTCCGGGAGACTCTTCCGGAGATCGCAGTGATCTCCGTATCTGAAAACAATACCTACGGTCACCCTTCGGAGGAGGTTATCCGCCGTCTGGAGGAGGCCGGGACGGAGGTGTACTGCACAAAAGACCGGGGCGCTGTCACTGTTTTTGCAGATGAGGGAAAAATATGGGCTTCCTCTGTCAGAAAGAGTCAAGGAAGGTGAGGAGGAAGAGCATCCTTGCGAAAATGGAAAGGCTATGCTAAGATAAACTCACGAAAAGGAGAGGATTATGAAGCGAATTCAGGAAGATATCAGAACAGGACAATTGAAACAGGCTTATCTTTTGTATGGGGACGAGGCCTATCTGCGGCAGCAGTATAAGCACAAGCTGGTGAAGGCTCTGAATCCGGACGATGATACCATGAATTTCAGTAAATTTGAGGGAAAGGGAATCGATGTAAGAGGGCTGATCGATCTCTGTGAAACCATGCCTTTTTTTGCGGAGAGGCGTGTGATCCTTCTGGAGGATACAGGTTTTTTTAAGAACAAGTGCGATGAGCTTGCAGATTACATGAAAGAGCTGCCGGGTTATCTTTATCTTATTTTTGCGGAGACAGAGGTGGATAAGAGAAGCCGGATGTATAAGGCGGTAAAAAACTGCGGCTGTGTGACGGAATTTGCAGGTCAGGATGAAAAAACTCTGATGCGGTGGGCAGCAGGCATTCTGGGAAAAGAGGGGCGGAAGATCACCCAGAGAGACATGGAGCTTCTTCTGACGAAAACAGGTACGGATATGGGGAATCTGCGGATGGAGCTTGAGAAGCTGATTTCCTATACAGAGGGGAAGGATGTCATAACTTCTGAAGACATTGAGGAAATCTGCACTACGCAGACAACAAACAAGATTTTTGACATGGTGAGGGCTGTTACGGAAAAAGATCAGAAGAAAGCCCTTGATCTGTATTACGATCTTCTTACTCTGAAGGAACCTCCCATGCGGATTTTGTTTCTTCTTGCCAGACAGTACCGCCAGCTTCTTCTTGCAAAGAAAATGACGTCGGAAGGGGCTTCCCAGAATGAGATTTCTTCCAGGCTCGGAATCCCTGTTTTTGCAGTGCGAAACATTGTGTCCTGCGCCCGTTCTTATGAGACGGAGGAGCTTGAGAAGGCTGTGGAGGATTTTGTAGACGCTGAGGAAGCGGTGAAAACAGGACGTCTGGGGGATGTGCTCAGCGTGGAGCTTCTGATCGTGAAATACAGTTCTGTCCGGTCGTGATAAAATTTGAGAGAAAAAGAGAAAATAAAAAGACAACCACATGACGGTGATGGTTGTCTTTCATTTTCATTTATAAGCTTATAATTAAAAACGAATATCTATTAGCCGGTACAGCAGAAATTAGTTGATGCTGTTAACGGCTTTGGATAAACGAGAAACTTTTCTAGCGCAGTTGTTTTTGTGGAAAACACCTTTGGATGTAGCTTTGCTGATTACAGAAACTGCATCGTTTAATGCTGCCTGTGCTGCTGCTTTGTCTTTCAGTTCTACTGCAGCCTCAACTTTTTTGATAGCTGTTTTAACGGAAGATTTGATAGCTTTGTTTCTCGCAGCTTTAGTTCTGTTTACTAAGATTCTTTTTTTAGCAGATTTGATATTTGCCAATTCTGACACCTCCAATTCCGGTATATAATAATGATTTTGCTGATTGTCATAAGAACAGACACGGGCGTTCCTATGAACATGCTTGTATAGTTTATTATAATTAGCGAAAAATGTCAATACATATTTCCATAAAAAAAGAGAAAAACTAAGAAAAATGATTACTGTGAACGGAGTGAGCAGTAATGGGAACCAGGGAATCTGCGGATAGAGAACAACGGAGGCGGAGAATGTTGGAAAATTACAGAATCAGAACAGACCTTGCCCTTGAGGCGACGGAACGGTTTACAGAAGAAAATGTGGAAATCAGAGGGGTGGAGATTCATGAGTCTTACAATGAGGAGAAGGATGTCCGGACAACTGTGGTCAGGATCACAACGGAAAACGGTGCGCGGGCCATGGGCAGACCTCAGGGAAATTACATCACAATAGAAGCGCCGGATCTGTCTGCGCCGGACGAGGATTATCACAGGGAGATCTCCCAGGAGATCGCGTCCCATCTCAGCCAGCTGATCGACCTGGACAAAGAGCAGTCGATCCTTGTGGTGGGCCTTGGAAACCGGGGAGTCACGGCTGATGCCTTAGGACCCCGCGTGGTGGAAAATCTCCATATGACAAGACACATTATCCGGGAGTACGGGCTGAAAAGCACAGGGAAAGAAAAAATGCACCGTACAAGCGGGATTATTCCCGGGGTAATGGCCCAGACGGGAATGGAGACATCGGAGATCGTACAGGGGATTGTGGCAGAGACAAAGCCGGATGTTGTGATCGCCGTTGACGCCCTGGCTGCCAGAAGCACAAGAAGGCTGAACAGAACCATTCAGATCACAGATACGGGAATCAATCCCGGTTCCGGTGTGCAGAATCACAGGATCGGACTTACGGAGGAGAATCTCAAGGTAAAGGTGATCGGTATTGGGGTACCCACAGTGGTGGATGCTGCCACCATTGTTCATGATTCCATGGCGCATCTTCTGGAAGCCCTTGATGAGGCAGAGCAGAAGGAGTTTCTGGAAGAGATGATCTCCCCCCATCTTCACAGTATGTTTGTGACGCCGAAGGATGTGGATGAAACAGTGAAATATTTAAGCTTTACCATATCGGAAGGGCTGAATCTGGCTTTTTCCTGAAAAGAGAATAAATTCCGGCAGGATGGACAGGTGTATAAAAAAGGGGACTTCGTCATAGGATAACGTGAGGTGGTGATCAGGTGACGAAAATCCAGAAAGCAGTAAGCGTCTGCATGAGTCTGTGCTTTTTTATGATACTGGCAATGCTGCCGGGGCAGCTTTTTTTTCAGGAAAATGTGTACAGGCAGCTTCCGCTGTACCGCTTTCTGGAAGAGAAGGCCGCATTGACGCCGCTCTCTGAGGACAGGGAGACATATGAAAAAATCGTGTCTGCAAACGGGGAGTATCTTGGGCAGAAAATCCGTGAGGAACAGCTTCGGGCCAGCCGTCTTCAGGAGGAGAAGAAACGGGAGAAGGAGGAAAGCGAAGCCCGGGAAGAGCGGACAGGCGAAGTTCAGAAAAAACAGGAAAAGACAAGGCAACAGGAGACAGAAGGAACGGAGGAGACAGAGACTCCGGCATCTCCTAAAGAGAAGGAGGAGGTTGAGACTGCGGCAATTGTGAACCCTGTTATTGATCTGTCGCCGGAGAGACTTGCGGACAGCGATTATCTTTTAAACCAGTTCTTTGTGGAAGATTCGGCAACAGAGGCTTTTCCGGGGCTTTTAAATGCAGCGCGTTTTCTGGAAAAAGACCTGACGATCGAACAGGACGCTTCTGTCCCTCAGATTCTGATCTACCACAGTCATGCCTCGGAAACCTTTGCGGATTCCAGGGAAGGGAGGCAGAGCGATACAGTTGTGGGAGTGGGAAGCTGCCTTGCCCGTATTCTGGAAGAAAAATACGGCTATGGTGTGATTCATATAAAAGAAGCCTTTGACATGGCCGGGGGAACTCTGGACAGGAGTAAGGCCTATGATTATGCGGGAGAATTTCTTGTTTCTTTTCTCCAGGAAAATCCCGGCATTGAGGTGATCCTGGACGTACACAGGGACGGTGTTCCGGAGAACCGCCGTCTGGTGACGGAAATCAACGGGAAAAAGACGGCCCAGGTGATGTTTTATAACGGCATCAGCTATACGAAGGAACAGGGAAAGGTAGAATATCTGCCCAACCCTTACATAGAAGATAATCTGGCGTTCTCCTTTCAGATGGAATACCAGGCTGCACAGTATTATCCTGATTTTTACCGCTGTATTTATCTGGCCGGATACAGGTATAACCTGCATTTGCGGCCCAGATCCATGCTCCTTGAGGTAGGGGCACAGAACAACACGGTACAGGAAGCAAAAAATGCCATGGAGCCCTTTGCGCAGCTCCTTGACAAAGTGCTCAGGGGATGAAAAAAAACAGGGGGGATCCGATAAAATTATGTGGCTATTTTACAGGCTATCATTTATAATTAGGCATATGATGAAAGGAGGTTTTTCATATGAAGAAAAGAACCTGGATGGCACTTGCAGCTGCAGGATGCATGACAATGGCGCCGATGACGGTATTGGGCGGGGAAGAAGCGGGAATGTCCGAGGATATTTACAGCTTCCAGATAGAATACGACGGAGAACTCTTTGAGCTTCCCATGGCATTTTCGGAACTGACAGACAGAGGATGGAAACTCAGCAAATATGACGATCCCAACACAAAAGTGGGAACGAATTCCTACGCTATGGTCGGATTTGTCAAAGGAGATCTGGAGCTCAGGGCAGATGTGATCAATTTCGGGATCAATGAGGCCGCTCTGGAGGAATGTCTGATCGGCGGTCTTACTGTGGATGCAAGCTATTCGGAGATGGATTTTAATGAAACTCCGGTAGAGCTTCCGGGAGGAATCCTGATGGGAAGCTCCACTCTGGATGATATCAAGGCAGCATATGGAGAACCCAGCGACACTTATGAGGGAGATAATTATGTAAAGGTAACCTATGAACGGGATATGTACCAGGATGTGGAGCTTTATGTATATAAAGAACAGAATGCCCTGCTTCAGGCCTCCCTTCGAAACTTTACGGAGCCGGAAGATTTTGACAAGGGCAGTGTGAGCACGGAGGCTCCGGATATTGTGACTGCATATCAGGCCCCGACAGAACCGGGAAAGGATTTCATGGATCCGGTAGTGGAATATTTCGGAGATCTGTATACCCTGCCTGCTCCTGTTTCTGCATTTACAGCCAATGGCTGGGAGCTTAAGGATGTGGAAGAGGGAGCTTTTGCAGAAGGAGGCGGTCTGGAATTTATTGAGATGATGAAAGAAAATCAGACTGTGAGATTCAGCGTTTATAATCTGACAGAAAATGCAGTTACCATTGAGAACTGTTTTGTCACAGAGCTGAAGCATGCGGAATATGATCCTGAGGTAATTGCAATGAAGCTTTCCGGTGATATCAGCCTCGGAGCAGAGAGAGACAATCTGGTGGCCCTTGCCAAGGAAAAAGGCTTTGTCTGCGAACTGGATGATGAGGGCAGCTATCTGACCATTTATAAAGACAAAGAAACAAAGCTGGAAACAAGACTGGAGATCTGGTTCAACCAGGAAAAGAGTAAATCAAAGGCAGCGGCTCTTACCTACAGAAACGAAATCCTTCCGCAATAATCTTTCATATAAAAAGCTGTGTAAAAAGATTACATAAAAATTCGGTGACAAATCCGCGGCCGATATGCTATAATACAAAATTAGCAAAGAAACAGTTTAGAGAAAGACAGAGGAGGAACTCCTGAATGATAGACCAGAGTAAAATCAGAAATTTCTGTATTATTGCCCATATTGACCACGGTAAATCTACCCTGGCCGACCGAATTATTGAGAAGACAGGCCTTCTTACTGAGCGCGAAATGCAGTCGCAGATCCTGGATAACATGGATCTGGAGAGAGAGAGAGGAATCACGATCAAATCTCAGGCAGTGCGTATTGTATATAAGGCTCAGGATGGCGAAGAATATATTCTTAACCTGATCGACACACCGGGACATGTAGACTTTAACTATGAGGTATCCCGAAGCCTTGCAGCCTGCGATGGAGCAATTCTCGTTGTAGACGCTGCCCAGGGAATTGAGGCACAGACCCTGGCAAACGTATATCTTGCCCTGGATCATGACCTTGATGTGATCCCGGTCATTAACAAGATCGATCTGCCCAGTGCAGATCCTGACCGTGTAGTTGCAGAGATCGAGGATATCATCGGTCTTGAGGCTCACGATGCGCCGCGGATTTCAGCTAAGACAGGGGTGAATATCGAAGGTGTTCTGGAGCAGATCGTGCATAAGATCCCGGCTCCCCACGGAGATGTGGATGCACCGCTGAAAGCCCTTATTTTTGACTCTATATACGACCCGTATAAGGGAGTGATCGTATTCTGCCGCCTTATGGACGGAAGAGTGCGCAAGGGAACGCCGATCCGTATGATGGCTACAGGCTTTTCCACAGAGGTGGTTGAGGTAGGTACCTTTGGAGCAGGGCAGTTTATCCCCTGTGAGGAGCTGACTGCCGGAATGGTCGGCTATATCACAGCGAGCATTAAAAATGTCCGTGATACCCGTGTCGGCGATACGATCACCAACAGCAGCAATCCCTGCGCAGAGGCGCTTCCGGGATACAAAAAAGTAAATCCTATGGTTTACTGCGGACTCTATCCGGCGGACGGAGCGAAATACGGAGATCTCCGTGACGCACTTGAAAAGCTTCAGTTAAATGACGCTTCCCTGTTCTACGAGCCGGAAACTTCTGTAGCCCTTGGCTTTGGCTTCCGCTGCGGATTTCTCGGACTTCTCCATCTGGAGATCATACAGGAGCGTCTGGAGAGGGAATATAACCTCGACCTTGTAACGACTGCACCAAGCGTTATTTACAAGGTTTATAAGACCAACGGAGAGGTCATTGACCTGACGAACCCTACTAATCTTCCGGATCCATCAGAGATCGAGTACATGGAAGAGCCTATGGTAAATGCGGAGATCATGGTGACAACAGAATTTATCGGCGCCATCATGGAGCTCTGCCAGGAGAGAAGAGGCCAGTACCTGGGAATGGATTATATGGAAGAAACAAGGGCGCTGCTGAAGTATAAGCTGCCGTTGAATGAGATTATCTATGATTTCTTTGATGCTCTGAAATCCAGATCCAGAGGCTATGCATCTCTGGATTATGAGCTGTGCGGATATGAGCGCAGCGAGCTTGTGAAGCTGGATATTCTTGTAAATAAAGAAGAGGTAGATGCTCTTTCCTTTATCGTACACAGTGAAACTGCTTACGAGAGAGGACGCAAGATGTGTGAAAAGCTGAAGGATGAGATTCCCAGACAGCTTTTTGAGATCCCGATCCAGGCTGCCATAGGAAGCAAGGTTATTGCCAGAGAGACGGTAAGAGCCATGCGTAAAGACGTTCTTGCCAAATGCTACGGCGGAGATATCTCCCGTAAGAAGAAGCTTCTTGAGAAACAGAAGGAAGGTAAGAAGCGTATGCGCCAGGTAGGAAATGTGGAGATTCCGCAGAAGGCATTTATGAGTGTTCTGAAGCTGGATGATAAATAATCACGCACAGAACCCGCGGGAGGAAGTCTGATGAGAAAAGTATATAAAAAGGGCCTGGCTGTTTTGGCAGTTCTGACAGGATGTGTCCTGATTTCCGGATGTGGCTGCGGCAAAAAGAAAGCGCCGGACGACGATGCCACACGGGTAAGGCAGATTACCATCACTCCTGAGGCAACGCCTACTCCGGCTCCGGATCAGATCAGCCGGAAAGCAATATCTGTAAACGGCGATCTGACCATGGTGAATCTTTATCTTGCAGAGGAGAAACAGGATCCGGCAGAAACCGCCGGTGAAACAGAAGGCTCAGAAACAGACGGTACAGAAACAGACAGTACAGAAACAGATGGGACAGAGGATGGAAGTGAAGAATAATCATACAGCTTCCAT
Source organism: Clostridiales bacterium (assembly GCA_019416265.1). GTDB lineage: Bacteria > Bacillota > Clostridia > Lachnospirales > Lachnospiraceae > Blautia_A. The sequence continues at coordinate 9,422 of DXXQ01000216.1, forward strand.
GGAAATCTATGTTCATATTCCTTTTTGTGCAAAAAAATGTGAATACTGCGATTTCCTTTCCGGACCGGCAGGAGGAAAGGAGCAAAGAGCTTATGTACAGGCTCTTTTAAAGGAAATCCGGGCGGCAGAAGAAGGTAAGGGAAGGGGTGTGTCCTCCATATTTATTGGAGGCGGCACTCCTTCTCTTTTGAAAGAAGATTTACTTGGAAGTATTCTGGAAAAAATATATGAGACATTTACCCTGGAGGAGGACGCGGAGATTTCCATAGAGGTGAATCCGGGCACAGCTTCATTCAGAAAGCTGGAAGCTTACCGGAAAATGGGGATCAACCGTCTCAGCATCGGTCTGCAGTCAACAGATGACAAAGAGCTTAAAACGCTGGGACGCCTTCATAATTATGCCGGATTTCTTGAGACATATCAGGCAGCGAGAGCAGCCGGCTTTGACAATATGAATGTGGATCTGATGAGCGCTCTGCCTGATCAGACCTACGAAGGATGGGTCAGAAATCTGCAGACAGTGGCAGAGCTTTCCCCTGAGCACATTTCCGCATACAGCCTCATTATTGAGGAAGGAACGCCCTTTGCCGGCAAAGCGCTGAATCTGCCGGATGAAGAAACAGAATACCGGATGTATGAGGATACAGCATCTATTCTTGCCCGGTACGGATATGAGCAGTATGAGATTTCCAATTATGCAAAAAAAGGCAGAAGATGCAGGCATAATGTGGGGTACTGGACAAGACAGGATTATCTGGGACTTGGGCTGGGAGCAGCTTCTCTTTGGGGAAACAGGCGGTTTTCCAATACGGAAAGTATGGAGGAATATCTGAGAGACAGCGCTTTTCCGGAAAAAATCCGCAAAATGGAACCGGTTCTTACCAGGGAGGATGAGATGGCAGAGTTCATGTTCCTTGGCCTGCGCATGACAGAGGGAGTTTCAGAAGGGGAGTTTGAACGTGAGTTTGGCGTTAAAATAGAAGAAATCTACGGGGAGGTACTGAAGAAATATTTTGGTATGGAGCTTCTGGAAAAGAAAGACGGGAAGATTTTTCTCACCAGAAAAGGGATCCATGTCAGTAATTCCGTAATGGCGGATTTTCTTTTGGAAACACCTTGACGAACAAATGTTCATGTATTATACTGGGGAAAAACGTAAGAATAACAGGAGAATAACAGGAGGAACAAATGGCGGAGAACGTGACAAAGAAACAGTTCATCAGAATCAGGGGAGCCAATGTAAATAATCTTAAGAATTTAAGCGTGGATATACCGAGAGATCAATTTGTGGTGCTTACGGGCTTGAGCGGTTCTGGTAAGTCTTCTCTGGCATTTGATACGATATATGCAGAAGGACAGAGGCGTTACATGGAGTCTCTTTCTTCTTACGCAAGACAGTTCCTGGGACAGATGGAGAAACCGGATGTGGAGAGCATTGAAGGACTTCCCCCTGCGATTTCCATAGATCAGAAGTCCACCAACAGGAACCCCCGCTCCACAGTGGGAACTGTGACGGAAATTTACGATTATTTCAGACTTCTCTATGCACGAGTGGGAATCCCTCACTGTCCCAAGTGCGGAAGAGAGATCCGGCGTCAGACTGTCGACCAGATGGTGGACAGCATCATGGCCATGCCGGAGAGGACGAAAGTGCAGCTTCTTGCACCTGTGGTAAGGGGAAGGAAGGGAACCCATGCGAAGCTTCTGGATCATGCCAGGAGAAGCGGATATGTCCGCGTCCAGATTGACGGAAGCGTGTATGAGCTTTCGGAAGAAATCTCCCTTGATAAGAATATTAAGCATAATATTGAGATCATTGTAGACAGACTTGTGGTGAAGCCCGGAATCGAGAAGCGCCTTTCCGACTCCATTGAAACGGTTCTGGAGCTTGCAGACGGTCTTCTGACCGTGGATACCATGGACGGGGAGCTTCATAATTTCAGCCAGAGCTTTTCCTGTCCGGACTGCGGCATCAGTGTGGATGAAATTGAGCCGCGAAGCTTTTCCTTTAACAATCCCTTCGGCGCCTGTCCCGACTGTCTGGGCCTCGGCTATAAGATGGAATTTGACATTGATCTGATGATACCGGACCAGAGCCTGAGCATTGCCCAGGGAGCCATTGCCGTTGTGGGATGGCAGTCCTGCGTCACCCAGGGAAGTTTTTCCAGAGCCATTCTCGACGCTCTTGCGAAAGAGTATGAGTTCAGCCTGGAAACGCCGTTTAAGGATTATCCGGAAAAGATAAAAAATATTATCATCAACGGTACGGACGGACATTCCGTGAAGGTTTATTATAAGGGCCAGAGAGGAGAAGGCGTCTACGATGTTGCCTTCCAGGGCCTTCTCAGGAATGTGGAACAGCGTTACAGGGAAACTGGATCAGATACAATGAAGCAGGAATATGAATCCTTTATGCGTATTACCCCCTGTAAGACCTGTAAGGGGCAGAGGCTGAAGAAGGAATCTCTGGCAGTTACTGTGGCAGATAAAAATATTTACGAGGTCACCAGTCTCTCTATAGAGAACCTGAAGAAATTCCTGGAGGAAATGCAGCTTTCTGACCAGCAGCTTCTGATAGGAAAGCAGATATTAAAGGAAATCAAGGCGAGAGTCAGCTTCCTTTCAGACGTAGGACTGGACTATCTTTCCCTTGGGCGGGCTACAGCTACGCTTTCCGGAGGTGAGGCACAGAGAATCCGCCTTGCCACACAGATCGGCTCCGGCCTTGTGGGAGTTGCCTATATTCTGGACGAACCGAGTATCGGCCTTCATCAGAGGGATAACGATAAGCTTCTCCAGTCGCTGATGAAGCTGCGGGATCTGGGAAACAGCCTTATTGTGGTGGAACACGATGAGGATACTATGCGGGCTGCGGACTGCGTGGTGGATATCGGACCGGGGGCAGGAGAGCACGGCGGACAGCTGGTGGGAATCGGTACTGCCGAGGATCTGATGAAGAACGAAAATTCTATTACAGGGGCGTACCTCAGCGGGAAAGTGAAAATCCCGGTTCCAAAGGAGCGCCGGGTACCTGCAGATTTCCTTACCATCAAGGGAGCCTATGAGAACAACCTGAAGAATATTGATGTGGATATTCCTCTTGGAGTTATGACCTGTATCACAGGTGTTTCCGGTTCCGGAAAGAGTTCTCTGATCAATGAGATCCTATATAAACGCCTTGCAAGAGACCTGAATCACGCAAGGATCATTCCCGGTAAACACAAAGATCTGATCGGCGTTGAGAAGCTTGACAAGGTCATCAATATTGACCAGTCTCCCATCGGTCGTACGCCCAGATCGAATCCTGCCACATATACAGGGGTATTTGATCAGATCAGAGATCTTTTTGCAGCTACCTCAGACGCGAAGGCGAAGGGCTACAAGAAGGGACGTTTCAGCTTTAATGTAAAAGGCGGACGGTGCGAGGCCTGCAGCGGAGACGGAATTATCAAGATAGAAATGCATTTTCTCCCGGATGTTTATGTGCCCTGCGAGGTATGTAAAGGGAAACGCTACAACAGGGAGACTCTGGAAGTCAAATATAAAGACAAAAATATTTACGATGTCCTGAATATGACAGTGGAGGAGGCGCTGCCCTTCTTTGAAAATGTTCCTTCTATTAAGAGAAAGATAGAAACTCTTCACGATGTGGGACTTTCCTATATCAGGCTGGGACAGCCCTCCACTGAGCTTTCCGGAGGCGAGGCCCAGAGAATCAAGCTTGCCACAGAGCTGAGCAAGAGAAGCACAGGAAAGACGATCTATATTCTGGATGAGCCTACCACGGGACTTCATTTTGCAGACGTCCATAAGCTGATCGAGATCTTGAAGAGGCTTTCAGAGGGCGGAAACACGGTGGTTGTCATCGAACACAACCTGGATGTGATCAAGACTGCGGATTATATTATAGATATCGGACCGGAAGGCGGAGACCGGGGAGGAACGGTGATAGCAAAGGGAACGCCGGAGGAAATTGCCGCGAACCCTGTTTCTTATACAGGACAGTATATAAAAAAATATCTGGAAGACTGACGGGGGCTTTTCTTTTTGAAGATTATTGTATATAATGAGAGGAACAGACACAGGAGCCGGGGATAAGGCTCTGTGTCAGAGCCCTTAAATAACCGGAACAGGAGAGAGAACGGGCTGTAGTTTACAAAGGAACAATCATGGAGGAGAATGCCGGAACTGCTTCCGGTGAAAGACAGAAAGGAAACACGTATGCCAGCAAATGATATCGGAATTGACCTGGGTACCAGGAACAGCCTGGTGTACTCTACGGGAAAGGGGCTTGTTCTGAAAGAACCCTCCGTAGTGGTTTATGATAAAAATTCAGAAAAGATCAGAGCGATCGGCGAAGAAGCCCGGCAGATGTCAGGACATGCGATTTCCGACATGGCAGTCATCCGTCCCATCCGTCAGGGCGTGATCGTTGATTATATTGTAATGGAAAAGATGTTGAAATATTTTGTCTCAAGGGCGCTGGGAAGGCGGGCCTTCCGCAAGCCGCGCATCAGTATCTGCGTTCCAAGCGGGATTACGGAGATTGAGCGCAAGGCAGTGGAGGAGGCCACTTACCAGGCGGGGGCAAGAGAAGTCTTTCTGGTTGAGGAACCCATTGCCGCGGCTATCGGAGCGGGGGTGGATGTGACCAAGCCTTTCGGAAACTTGATCGTGGATATCGGTGCGGGAACGACAGATGCCGCTGTGATTTCTCTGGCCGGAGTTGTGGTTTCCAGCTCCGTCAAGGTTGCCGGGGATGCCTTTGATCAGGCCATTATGAATTATATCAGAGAGAAACACAGCCTTTTCATCGGGGAGGATCTGGCAGAGAAGATCAAGATACAGATTGGAACTGCCTGTGAGGAAGCGGAGCCCAGAACCATGGAGGTAAAGGGCCGTAATGTGATTACCGGACTGCCCAAGGTTGCCACTCTGACTTCAGAGGAGATCAGAATGGCGCTGAAGGACGCCACGAATCAGATTGTGGAGACTGTCCACGGAGTCCTTGAGAAAACACCGCCGGAGCTTGCTGCCGATATTGTGGACAGAGGAATCGTCCTTACAGGAGGCGGAGCAATGCTCCATGGTATGGATACACTGATCGAGCAGAGGACAGGGGTGAGTACGCTCATTGTCCAGGATGCCATGGGCGTAGTGGCTGTAGGTACAGGCAAATACGCGGAGGTTATGGCGAAATTCGAAGGATAAGGCAGGGGGTGCTGCAGTTGCAGCGCCCTTTTTGACGTTGACCCGCTGACAGTGCGAAGCTGCAGGGGGGTCAGAGGAATTTGAGTTGTTAGAATGTGCGGAAATGGAGAGATACAAATGAGCGAGACTGTGACCGGATACATAGATCATATTATTTTCCGGAATGAAGAAAACGGATATACAGTCCTGGTGCTGAAAGAAACGGGAAATGAGGAAGAGCTTACCTGTGTGGGGACGTTCCCGGCAGTCAATCAGGGCGCTTCCATAGAGGCGTCGGGAAGCTATACCCATCATCCTGTTTACGGCAGGCAGTTTCAGATCGAAAGCTTTCAGGAAAAGATGCCGGAGGACGCCATGGCAATGGAGCGCTATCTGGGATCCGGGGCAATTAAGGGAATCGGCGCTGCCCTGGCAGCCAGGATCGTGCGCAGGTTCGGAGAGGATACCTTTCGGATCGTGGAAGAGGAGCCGGAGCGTCTGGCGGAAGTGAAGGGAATCAGTGAAAAAAAGGCAAGAGAGATCGCAGCTCAGGTAACAGAGAAGGCAGAAATGCGCAAGGTTATGATTTTTCTGCAGAAATACGGAATTTCCCTAAACCTTGGGGCGAAAATATACCAGAAATACGGGCAGTCCGTGTACAGCGTACTTCAGGAAAATCCCTACCGCCTTGCGGAGGATATCAGCGGAGTCGGCTTTAAGATCGCAGATGAGATTGCAGCCCGCATCGGGATTCATACAGATTCAGATTACAGGATCAGAAGCGGAATGCTGTATACTTTGTTACTGGCTTCTGCAGAAGGGCATACGTATCTTCCCAAGGAAATTCTTTTTGACAGATGCTCCACCCTTCTGGGGGTGGATGTCTCCTATATGGAAAAGCATCTTATGGATATGACAATTGACAGAAAACTGGTACAGAAGGAAATTGACGGGAATGTTGCGGTCTATCCCAGTAAATACTATTATCTGGAAATGGATACGGCCAGGATGCTGTGTGAGCTGAACGTCCTCTGTCCGGAGGATGAAGACTTTGTACAGCGCCGTCTGGCTCAGATAGAGAAGGAGACAGAAACCGTTCTCGATGAAATGCAGAAAAAGGCGGTGCTTGAGGCTGCCGGACATGGACTTTTCATATTGACAGGAGGCCCCGGAACCGGAAAGACAACTACGATCAACGCCATTATCCGTTTCTTTGAAGGGGAGGGGGCAGAGCTTCGCCTTGCAGCTCCTACAGGACGGGCGGCGAAGCGGATGACGGAGGCTACGGGATACGAAGCCCAGACCATACACCGGCTTCTGGAGCTGAACGGAATCCCCGAGGACGACAGAGAAGGACAGGCAGTGAAATTTGAAAGAAATGCGCAGAATCCTCTGGATGCAGATGTGATCATTATTGACGAAATGTCCATGGTTGACATACATCTGATGCATTCTCTGCTCCTTGCTGTGACAGCCGGAACAAGACTGATCCTGGTGGGAGACGAAAACCAGCTTCCAAGCGTAGGCCCCGGAAACGTGCTGAGGGATATTATCCGAAGCGGAGAATTTCCGGTGGTGGAGCTGAAGAAGATTTTCCGCCAGGCTGCGCAGAGCGATATTGTAGTCAATGCACATAAGATCAACAGGGGAGAACAGGTACAGATATCAAACAAGAGCCGGGATTTCTTTTTCCTGAAACGTTATCAGGCGGATGTGATCATCCGTGTGGTAATTGCACTGATCCAGGAGAAGCTTCCCAGATATGTGGATGCCAGACCCTTTGAGATTCAGGTGCTCACCCCTATGAGAAAGGGACTTCTGGGTGTGGAGCGCCTCAATCAGATTCTGCAGAGATATCTGAACCCTCCGGACAGCCGGAAAAAGGAAAAGGATTTCGGCAGCAGACTGTTCCGGGAAGGCGATAAGGTAATGCAGATCAAGAACAATTACCAGCTGGAATGGGAAGTCCGGGGAAAATACGGGATTCCGGTGGAGGAAGGGATCGGAGTATTTAACGGAGATATGGGAATCCTGAAAGAAATCAATGAATTTGCGGAGACTGCAGAGGTGGAATTCGAAGACGGTCGTTTTGCCCGGTATTCCTTCAAACAGCTTGAGGAGCTGGAGCTTGCCTATGCAATCACTATCCATAAGTCCCAGGGTTCGGAATATCCCGCAGTGATCCTGCCGCTTCTTTCCGGGCCGCGAATGCTTTTTAACCGTAATCTTCTCTACACAGCAGTGACCAGGGCGAGGAAATGTGTGACAGTTGTGGGAGACGAAAGATATTTTGCAGAAATGATTCGAAATGAGAAGCAGCAGAAACGCTACAGTTCCCTGGACCTGAGAGTGAAGGAGTTTGCTTCGGAGGATGCTGTTTGAAAAAAGTGACAGAAAGCTTTCTGAATATGCTGTACCCCAGACGATGTCCCCTCTGTCATAAGATTTTGAGGGATCAGGACAGTCTGGTCTGTGAAACCTGCAGGCCCACTGTGCATCCCATAGAGGAGCCCCGATGCTTCAAATGCGGGAAGCCTGTTGCACAGGAGGAGGAATATTGCGCTGACTGCAGGAAAATACGGCATTTTTTCGACAGGGGAAGGGGAATCTTTGTCTATGACGAGAGGATGCGCCAGTCCCTTGTTCGGTATAAATATTACGGATGCAGGGAGTACGGGGATTTTTACAGCCGCGCCATGTGCCTGTACGGGAGAAAGGAGCTTGCTCTGTGGAGGCCGGAGCTGATCGTACCGGTACCTGTACACAGGAGCAAGGAGAGAAGGAGAGGCTTTAACCAGTCTGCCCTTCTGGCGGAAAAAATCAGCGGATATACAGGGATTCCGGCTGATCTGACTCTCGTCAGAAAGGTCAGGAAAACAAAATCCCAGAAGAAACTCACAGCCGGTGAGAGACAGGAGAATCTGAGAAGGGCTTTTGAGGTACAGCGCCCTGTAGAGGAAGGGCGGATTCTGGTGGTGGACGACGTATATACGACAGGGAGCACCATGGATGCCATGGCCCGGTGCCTGAAGGAAAAGGGCGCGGAAAAGGTGTACTTTCTCACTGTCTGCATCGGGGAAAGATAAGATTAAAAAACCCTTTTCATAGGTTTGGATATATGTTACAATTAACAATATATGGTTCTTGGCGTATGTAGTATTGTATCAGTGAGAAACTTGTAAGGAGTAATTTATGTTAAATGAAGAGAAAGTAAAAATCATGAATCGGCTCGCTATGTACGAAAAGCGGGAAGGGAAAAAATACCTGCCGATCAGCAGATATTACAGAACAGACTATATCGGACTTGCGCTGATCAAGAATTTTTTTCTGGCGACCATAGGTTATGGCCTTGTATTATGTGCGATTGCAGCCTATTTGGGTGAATATCTCCTGTCAAACATTCACAAGATGAATCTGGTGAATCTGGGAATCTACGTGGTTGTGGGATATGCAGTCACACTTTTGGTATATTCGGCGCTGACCTATGTAGTATATTCCGTGAAGTATCATAAAGCGAAAAAAAGCGTGAAAGCCTACTATGAACAGCTCACAGCCCTGAATAAGATATACAGCCGTGAGGAGAAAAAAACAACCGGCAGGGGAACCGCAGGAGGACATAAAAAATGACAGCATTACTCGAATTGAAGCAGAAAATCAAAAATTTATACGGGCAGAATGAAATTTATATCCTTCCTGTACTGAAATTTGCACTGGCGCTTACCTATTTCTTATGGATCAATGAGAAGATGGGATATATGAGCCAGCTTAACAACCTGATCATTGTGCTGATCCTGGCGCTGATCTGCTCTATCATGCCGCCGGCAGTGACCATTTTTGTAGGTTTTGTACTGATGCTGGGACATGCCTATGCGTTGGGAATCGAAGTAGCGGCATTTCTGCTGGTTCTGATCCTGTTTATGCTGATCCTGTTTCTTCGTTTCAGCGCAGGTACGAATATCGTACTGGTATTTACACCGCTTTCCTTTACCTGCGGTGTTCCGGCCCTTCTTCCTATCGGATGCGGGCTTTTAAGCGGTCCGGCTTCCGCACTTCCGGCAGGCTGCGGCATCATTATCTACTATTTTGTACGCTTTGTCCGTGCACAGTCCGCATATCTGGCGAATCCGGATGTGCTTATTACAGAAAAGCTGACAACCATGGCAGACGGCCTGGTTCAGAACTGGGGAATGTGGATCACGATTGTTGCTTTTATCGCAACGATCCTCATTGTGAATCTCATCCGCACACGCTCCTTTGATTATGCATGGAGAATCGCCATTCTTGTGGGAGGCGTGACCTACATCCTGGTGCTTCTGGCAGCAGGCTACTGTCTGGATCTTACCTTTAACATTATGCCGATGGTGATCTATACCGTGGTTTCCGTCCTTGTGGGCATTGTTCTGGAATTCTTTGTGTTTGGCGGAGATTACAGCCGGACAGAGAGACTGGAATATGAGGATGACGAATATTACTATTATGTGAAAGCCGTGCCTAAGGCGGCAGTTGCAGCCACAGAGCGCAGCATCAAAAAGATCAACGCAGAGCCAAGCACAGAGGATAAATTCTCCGAAGATAAAGCAGGCTCCTATGCAAACCCGATCTTCCATGAGGATGAGGTACCGGAGCCGGCTCAGAGTGAAGCTCCTGTATTAAGAAAAAAGAAAATAGATGATGTAGACTTTGAAAGAAAACTGGAGGAATCACTGAAAGATCTCTGATTCCCTATGCTTTGGGAACGGAGAACCGTTCCCAAAGCCGTAACTGAAGACAGAAGATTATAAAAGAAAGGAGAGCAACATGAAGGATATTGCCATTGAGATTGCGGACTATTTATCGAGAATCGCACTTCCGAAGATCGGAATCATCGATGTGATACAGATTATTGTCATTGCGTTTTTTGTGTACCAGTTCATGATCTGGATTAAATATACACGGGCGTATACACTGCTGAAGGGCATTTTGCTTGTTCTCCTCTTTATTTTTCTTGCGTATATCTTTAAGATGAATACGATTCTGTGGATTTTTTCCAATCTGGCCAGTACGCTGATCGTGGGCGTTGTTGTTATCTTCCAGCCGGAGCTCCGCAAGGTTCTGGAGCAGCTTGGACAGAAGAAGATCATGTCGGCTATTATTCCCTTCGGATCAGACAAAGAGGTTCAGGAACGATTCACAGATAAGACCATCAGCGAGCTGATCAAAGCCTGTTTTGACATGGGTGAGGTAAAAACCGGAGCCCTGATCGTAATCGAGCAGGCAGAGCTTCTGACGGATTATATACGTACAGGCATCAATCTGGATGCCATTCTTACAAGCCAGCTTCTTATTAATATTTTTGAGCATAACACGCCGCTTCACGACGGAGCGGTGATCGTGAGAGGAAACCGGATTGTGGCAGCAACCTGTTACCTTCCTCTTTCCGATAATATGGAGCTGAGCAAGCAGCTTGGTACCCGTCACAGGGCTGGTGTGGGGATCAGTGAACAGACAGATTCCCTTACCATTATCGTTTCCGAGGAAACGGGACAGGTTTCCGTGGCTTACCGGGGACGGCTGATCCGCGGGGTGAACAGTGCCAAGCTTCGGGAGATGCTTGTAATTGCCCAGAATAAGAAGGTTGTAGATAACAAAAAGCTCAGGCATTTGCTGAAAGGGAGAATCAAACATGAAGAGAAAAATAACTGATAATATCCCCTTGAAGATTATGTCCCTGGCAGTGGCAGTCCTTGTATGGCTGATCGTTGTGAATATTGACAACCCTATGGAAACCCAGTATTACACGGTTTCCAACGTGGAGATCATCAATAAGGATTATATTGAATCTCCGGAGACCGGCGGCAAAATGTGTCTGCCTGAGGTGGATCAGGGAAGCATAAGGGTGGCCATCACCGCACAGAGAAAGGTGCAGAGCCGGATCAGTGCTTCGGACATCACCGCAACAGCAGATCTGCAGCAGGCCATCAGTCTTGATACCACACCGGTTATGGTACCTATCACGGCAACATGCCCGGGAGTCTCAGCAGAGGATATCAGGGTGACGCCCCAGAACTTAAGCGTTTACCTGGATGATAAGGAAACACAGGAATTCGTTGTCAACGTAAGCAAGAGCGAATCAAAGCCTGCCAGAGATTATGAGGTTGGTACTCTTACCTCCAATCCGGAGAAAGTCAGGATTACAGGACCGAAGTCATTAATGGGTAAAATAGATAGAGTAAATGCTACGATCAACGTAACAGGGAAGAGCCAGGATTTCACACAGGAAAGAGTTCTGACGATTTATGACAGAAATCAGGATGCGCTCACAGATGCGGAGATGAATTCACTGCGAATAGAGAATAACGGAAAAGTAACAGTGACTGCGAAGCTCTGGAAGATCCGCAAGGATGTGAAGCTTACAGCTGGTTACATGGGAGAACCGGCAGACGGATACCAGGTAGGAACCGTCAATACACTTCCGGATACCATCAGCGTAGCGGGAAGCCAGGAGGCTCTGGATACGCTGGCGCAGAATAACAATGTGATCGAGATTCCGGAAGAGCAGGTAGACATTTCCGGCAGGTCCAGAGATGCGGAAATCAAGGTGAGTCTGATCGACGTTCTTCCCACAGGACTGAAGCTGGTAAGCGATTCCAGTGAGGACGTATGGGTAACGGTGAACATTCTTCCGTATGGAAGTGAAGCCTTCGATTTCCTCACAAAGGAAATTGAGGTGAAAAATAAACCGAAGGATCTGCAGGTGGCCTTTGAGACCGCTCAGATTGAAATCCGTATCAAGGCGGAGGACAACGATATGGACAAGCTGGATGTCGGCAGGGATATCAAGGCTTCCATTGATCTGAAAGGAAAAGAAGAGGGAAGCTATGAAGTTCCGGTAGATATTAAGCTGCCCGACGGATATGAGCTGGTAGACGACGTTGTTACGGAGGTAGTGATTTCCGCAGGAACCGTTGTTGAGGAAAGTGAATAAAAGCAGCAGAAGGCTGTGAAATCATACAGAACAGGGGTGTATAAAGATGATTAATCGAAAGGTGACAATCATTAATCCGACAGGACTTCATCTGAGACCGGCCGGAAATCTGTGTAAAGAAGCCATGAAGTATAAATGTACAGTTACATTTACTTTTAACGGCAGCAGCTCCAATGCGAAAAGCGTCCTCAGCGTGCTTGGCGCATGTGTGAAATGCGGAAACGAGATAGAACTTGTCTGCGAGGGAGAAGACGAGGAAGAAGCCATGGAAGCCCTCGTAAAAGCAATTGAGAGCGGACTTGGGGAATGAAATGAAAAAAGATACAGGTGTAAGTGTTTAAAGGAGGAGTTATCATGAAAAGAAAATTGATTTCAGTGCTTCTTAGTATCTCCATGTGCCTGACTATGATTTCACCGGCAGGCGCAGCGTCCTTCGGTTCTGCGGAGGAAACGGATACAGCGGTGATGGACGCCGGAGCAGAAGTGGAATTTGATGCAGGTTCCACACAGACAGAAGAGGAGAACGGGGCTTCCGACATCTTCTCAGCAGGAGAGGAAGAGAATCCGGACGCATCTCTGGAAGAAGAGTTCCGGGATGAGGCTGTTCCGGACGAACAGGAAAAACCGGAGGAATTTCTTCCCGGAGTGACAGAGGAAGAGGTTCCGGATGCAGAGACAGGAGATACGATCCTTGTTGACGCAGAGGACTGGGAGAAGGACGGAGAGCATTTCAAACTCAGAAAAACAGCTGTTTCCGTACAGAAAAATGCAGCAGAGCCTGCAAAGGAAGAGAACACAGCAGAAGATATCGTGACTGAGACTGCGGAGAACGCAGAGGCAGCTTTTACATCGGAAGAGGAAGGTGTGGCTGCAGAAGCATCCCAGGCAGAAGCAGGGGAAACAGATCCTCAGACGGAGATTCCTGAGACTGAGCCGACTCCGGAACCGGAAGCAGAGGAGAAGCCTCAGACAGACGATAACGCTCAGACAGAAGAGCTTCCGCCTGCAGAGACAACTTCCGGTTACTACACAGAGGCAGACGGTATTCTCTGTATTTCTACAGAATATAAAAATACCGTACATAAAGGATATTATCTGTTCGACGAAAATGGATATCTTGTGACCGGTAAGAGGGAGATCCAAAAAGGAACCTTTGGACAGAGCGCAGATACGGAATTCTGGTTCAGAGATGCTGCAAATGCAGAGGTCTATCCGGAATTTGAAGGCGAAGAGATGAATCCGTGCTCCTCCAATCTCGGCCAGCAGATAAAAGACGACTGGGCATGGACAGGAAGCACATTCCGCTTCTACGATGCCAACGGCAAATATATGACAGTATCCCAGCTGGATGAGATCTACAAACAGACAGGGAAATATACAGGTTATTACAAAATCGGAAACGATTATTATTGTCTGAAAGAAGACGGAACACCGAGAACAGGTGAGATCACTTTGAAGGTCGGTTCTTCTTCAGCGAAATATTACTTCCAGCCTGCAGCACAGGGAGAGATTCCCGGCAGGATGTACTATCAGGGATGGTTTACACACAAAACAACAAAGGGTGACAGATGGGTATACTACAATAAAGGAGTTACCAATCCCAAGGATATCGGAAAAGCCCTTGAGCGCGGAATTATCGCAACCCGCCTGGATATTGATAAAATGGGAAATTATACCTACCTGATCGACGGCAGCGGTTACATTATAAAGAGTACAATGAAAAAGGCTGCAAACGGCGCATATTACTGTACAGACTCCAGAGGAGTTATTTACAGAGACAGGCTTGTAAAGTATAAAGATTACAGATACTATTTCAACGCTGATGGCAAACGTGCAACCTGGAAGAATATGTGGCACGTATGTAAAGGCGCCGGAAACCGTTATTACTATTTCGGTTCCTCTGCAGGACGCGTACAGGAGAAAAAGGGATGGCAGAAGATTCCGAATGCTCAGGGGAAATTCTCAGGATGGTTCTACTTCCCGTCTTCCGGAAACCATTACATTAATAAGCTTACTTCCTCCGGCTACTATTTCACTAGCAAGGGAAAGCTTGCAGGCGGAATCCAGGAGATTAACGGTAAGAAATATCTCTTCGCCGTATCTGATGAAAAGACACACCGTGGCAAAATGTACAAGAGCACTCTGGTCCGTTACAGAAACAGATGGTATTATGCAGAGGCCGACGGAGTTCTGAAAGAAAGCGGCTGGAAGAAGATCAACGGCAATTATTACTATTTTGACGACTGCAAAGCAGTGACGAAGAAATTCATTAAGAAAAACGGCGTGAACGGTTATCTGGATGCCAACGGTAAATTCACCCAGGGCTGGGTAATTGTGAGCAATGCGAAGAATCAGGTGAAATACATCAATCCGGACGGTGACGATTTCGTTAAGAACGGAAGCAAATGGATCGACGGCCTGCTGTATTACTTTGACAAGAATGGATACAGAATCAATGACCTTACAAATATCTACAAGCAGCCGTATTACTACACTGTAGACCGTGTCAACGGAGTTATGACAGTCTACAATGCTGCGAAGACAGTTCCTGTGAAATCAATCCGTGTATCTGTAGGACTTCCGGGTACACCGACACCTCTGGGAGGCCCTTACAACCTGACTCCATACGGAAGATGGCAGGCTCTCATGGGACCGTCCTGGGGACAGTACGGAACTCATGTAGACGGCGCCGGACAGGGTGGCATCTTCGTACACTCCGTTGCCTGTGCACAGGCGAACCACTACAATCTTCCGGGTACGGAATATAACAAGCTTGGTTCACCGGCATCTCACGGATGTATCCGTGCCTGCGTTGCAGACGCAAAATGGGTATACGAGCACAGCAGAGGCGGCAAATTATATGTATTTGACGGCAAGGCAAACAGCAATGAAGCCATGAAGGGACCTCTTGGAAGAAGAGCCCTTGTTCCGCTGAAGTATCCATATAACTTTGACCCTACAGACCCGGCAATCTAAATTCATAAGCAAGGCAGTGTTTCAGGAGCAGAGAGCTCCCGGAAACACTGCCTTTTTTACTTGATATTTGAGAATGGGGTGTGTATAATAAAACGTAATATTATTGTAACTTATTTTAAAATAGTCTTATTTTGCCCAGACGCAGAACAGAAAGATAGAGAAAAGGGGAAAGAAATGAGAAATTGGAAAAAATGGCTGGCTGCTGTGCTTACAGCGGCTGTTGCAGGCACAGCAGGCTTTGCGGTTCCGGCAGGGGCGCAGTCACAGAGATACCAGCGGTGGGATACAGTTGCAGAGGAAGAACGGATTCCGGCTGCATATGCAAAGGATAAGGAGGAAAAAGGAAAAATAGATCCCAAGGCATGGAAGAAGATCAACGGTGTCTGTTACAATGGAAGCGGAAAGAAAATTCCGGGAGCCATCACCAGAGGGATTGATATATCGGAATGGCAGGGAAGGCCAAACTGGAAAAAGATAAAGAAATCAGATGTGGATTTTGCTTTCGTGCGTATTTCCTACGGAACGGGACATATGGATAAATCCTACGATTACAATATGCTTCAGGCGGAAGAAGCGGGAATTCCGGTGGGAACCTATGTCTACAGTCTGGCAACTACCACAGACCAGGCTCTGGAGGAAGCGAAGCTTGCCATTAACAAGATGGATGGATACAAGGTATCCTATCCGGTTGTGTTCGACCTGGAAGATTCCAAAATGGGCGCTCTTACAAGAAAACAGGTTTCCAATATTGCCAACACCTTCTGTGAGGAGGTAAAAAAGGCGGGCTATTACCCCATGGTATACACAAATACCAACTGGTATGACAATGAAGTGGACTGGGAAACCATGGGCGACTATGATGTGTGGCTTGCAAGATACGGGGACAAGATTCCGGCTCCCTCCCATGAAGAGTACGATTATACCATCTGGCAGTGTACAGACGGAGACGGAGGAGGCACCCTGAATCCCACGAAAGGATTGATCGACGGAATTGATGACAATGTGGATCTGAATTTCGGCTTCGTAGATTATACAAAGATCATTACCCCGAGAAAATATACGGCATCCGGCTATAAACCGTCCAGTCATCCGGCAATTGATATTGACGGAAATAAATGGGGCTCTGTAAACGGATGGAAAAAAGAAAACGGAAAAACCTATTATTATGTGAATAATAAAAAAGTCACAGGCGTAAAAAAAATCGATGGAAAGTATTATCGTTTTAATACAAGAACAGGCGCTATGTATACAAACCGCAGAATTGTGGATACAAAAGGGAACATCTGTTACTACGGTGCAGACGGAGCCCGCTATACAGACGGTTTCCACAAGGTAAAGAGCAACGGAAAAACAAAGACATATTATTTCAGTAAATCAGGAATTGCCAAAAAAGGCTGGGCAACGATTGACGGAAAAAAATATTACTTCTATAAAGGAACTTCTGCAAATTCCGGAACAAGAGCGGAAAACATCACCCTTACAAGCTCGAAAAATGTCGTATCTGTTTTTGATAAAAACGGCGTGTGCATCAAACAGTACAAAAAGAAAAGCTGAGAAAGGCTGTAACTCTTTGAGGAGCTTAATTTTTGGCGAAATTATACATTGAATTTACAGGGCGATTGTGAGAAAATAATGATATTGTCCACAATCCCGCGGTGACGGAGAACTGCACCGTGGAGATGGCGGTACACGATACGGATATGTAAAAAAGATGACAAAATACAGAGGATGTAAATGATTGATTTTAACAGACCCGCTTTTGTGGGGAAAGAAATGGATTATATCAGAGATGCCGTAAACCGTGGAATGCTCTGCGGAGACGGGATTTATACAAAGAAATGCTCCCGGTGGATAGAGGAGCGGTTTAAAGTAAAGCATACCCTGCTTACAACGTCCTGTACACATGCCCTTGAAATGGCCGCATATCTTGCAGGAATCGAGGAAGGCGACGAGGTGATCATGCCCTCCTACACCTTTGTTTCCACTGCAGACGCTTTTGTGCTTCGAGGAGCGAAAATCGTATTTGTAGATATCCGTCCGGATACAATGAATATAGATGAACAGCTCATCGAACAGGCGATCACACCGAGGACAAAGGCGATCGTGCCTGTCCATTATGCGGGAGTGGCCTGTGAGATGGATAAGATCATGAAGCTTGCCCTGAAATACGATCTGAAGGTGATCGAGGATGCAGCCCAGGGAGTGGATGCCTTTTACAAGGGCAGAGCGCTGGGGACGATTGGAGATTTCGGCTGCTACAGCTTCCATGAAACGAAAAACTATACCATGGGAGAGGGCGGCGCTTTACTATTTCAGAAGGATGAATATCTGGAAAAGGCGGAAATCCTCAGGGAAAAGGGAACAGACAGAAGTAAATTTTTCAGAGGACAGGTAGATAAATACCGATGGATGGACTACGGTTCTTCCTATCTTCCAAGTGAGCTCAATGCAGCTTATCTCTATGCACAGCTGGAGGAGGCTGACAGGATCAGCAGTAAGCGCAGGGAAATTTACGATTATTATCACAGGAATTTAAAGGGGCTGGCAGAGGAAGGAAAGATAGAACAGCCATTTGTTCCGGATACCTGTACGCACAATGCGCATATGTATTACCTTAAGGTGAGAGATATGGAAGTACGCACAAGACTTCTCAAATATCTTCGGAAAAACGAAATTATCAGTGTGTTTCATTATGTACCTCTTCACTCTTCTCCTGCAGGACTTCGATTCGGCAGATTTGCGGGGGAGGATATCTATACAACCAGAGAGAGCGAGCGTCTGTTAAGACTGCCCATGTTTTATAACCTGGATATGGAACAGGTTAAGAGAATTGTAGATGTACTTGTTGCTTTTGACGAATTTTAATAACAGGAGAACGATATGAGAAATTGGAAAAAAATACTCTGCCTGGTAATGGCAGGAGTGATGATGGCTGCTCTGCCTGTACAGGCGGCAGTTATAGACCAGGAAGTAAAGGCTGTGATAGAGACAAACGACATACCGCCGTGGCCGAAGGCATCGGATCTGGCAGCGGAGAGCGGCCTTCTTATGGAATATTCCACAGGAACTGTTATTTACAGCAAGGGCTCAGATCAGCGCATATCTCCTTTGGGACTTACGAAGCTGATGACAATTCTGATAGCTGTTGAAAATTCAGCGTTCACAGATCAGGTAACCTTTACAGATGCCTGTCTTGCCAAAGCCAGTCCACAGGGGAATCTGGGATTGATGGCAGGAGAAACTCTGACCATGGAGCAATGTCTGAAGATCATGGTCCTGGATAACGGGTATGAGGTTGCATCCCAGGTGGCAGAAAACCTTGGCCCCACAGAAGCTCAGTTTGTGGCAAAAATGAACGAGAAAGCCCGGTCTATGGGCTGTGAAAATACAAATTTCACAAATGCAAACGGTATGGAAGATCCCAATCAGTATACCACTGCCAAAGATATGGCGAAGATTTTTCGGGAGGGAATGAAAAATAAATTGTTCCGCCAGGTGATAAGAACACCGAAGCTCACAGTAGGTCCCACAAATATGAATGGTATGGAACGGACGCTGTCAACCTATCATCCGATCCGCTCTAAACATTCCAGCATCTTTGATCAGGACTGCATGGGCGGTATGTTCGGAACTTCCCAGGAGGGGAAAAGCAGTCTCGCAACTGCAGTGAAAAAAAACGGGGTGATCTACCTTTCCGTGATACTGAATGATGTGGATATCAATCAGGCCGGAGTGGATACTCAGTACCTTATGAAATACGGATATGAGAATTTCCAGAGAGTTCCGGTAGAGGGAGGAAATGTTGTGATCCCTAACGGAATGTCTGTTGCAGATCTTCGCGTTACTGAGAAAAAAGCAGGAGACAGGGTGCGTCAGATTTATTTTGTTGACGAGTACAGAGTAGGACGGGGAGAAAAGGCTGCAGCAGTTACGGAAATGCCGGCAGCTCAGGCAGAAGGAGAAGGAGCGGAAGTGCAAACCCAGCGGCAGACTCCGGTGGAGGAAGCAAGAGAAAACGGTCTTTCCGACACAGCAAGATTCCTTCTGGGTATTATGGCAGTTATGGTGCTCATCCTTATTGTTCTTTGTATCCTTCTGGCGATCAAGGATCATAAGGAAAGCAGATATTACGAGGACTGATTTCAGGCACAAAGAAGTGTTCCTGAAGAGAAATATATAGAAAAGAGGAAAATAAAATGGGAAAAATTACGGTAACACAGTGCGGGGATATAAAAGGCTTAAAAGTAGTAGAACCGGCAGTTTTCGGGGATGAACGGGGCTATTTCATGGAAACCTATAATTACAATGATTTTAAGGAAGCGGGAATTGACGTACAGTTTGTACAGGACAACCAGTCCAGCTCCAGAAGAGGTGTGCTCCGCGGACTTCACTTCCAGATCAATTATCCTCAGGATAAGCTTGTGCGCGTAGTAAGCGGTGAGGTTTTTGATGTGGCAGTTGACCTTCGTAAGGATTCGGAAACCTACGGCAAATGGTACGGTGTGATTCTTTCCGCAGAAAATAAAAAACAGTTCTTTATTCCGAAGGGATTTGCACACGGATTTCTGGTGCTTTCCGAAAATGCGGAGTTTGCATATAAGTGCTCTGACTTTTATCATCCCAACGATGAGGGCGGCCTGATCTGGAATGACCCGGAGATAGGGGTGGAATGGCCTGTTCAGGAAGGAGTAGAACTGATCTTTTCCGAGAAGGATCAGAAATGGGGAAGCTTTGCCCAGTACAACAGCGAAAAGTAATGACGCTGCCAAAGAATAAAATAAAAAGGACTTATTGAATGGATCAGAATAAAAATCATATGATAAATAACAGAAAACTGATCGCCTATCTGACGAAAAACGACTTTAAAACAAGGTTTGCAGGCTCTTATTTCGGGATTGTATGGGGGTTTATCCAGCCCCTTGTCACAATCCTTCTTTACTGGTTTGTGTTTCAGCTTGCGCTGAAGCCGGGGCCGATGACGACTACGGACGTACCGTTTGTTCTCTGGCTGATGGCAGGACTTGTTCCCTGGTTCTTTTTCTCAGAAGCAGTGGTCAATGGAACAAGCTGTTTCCTTGAATATAACTATCTGGTAAAAAAAGTAATGTTTAATATCAATATCCTGCCTCTTGTGAAGGTTTTATCCTCTCTTTATGTACACGCTTTTTTTGTGGGAATTCTGGCAGTGGTATATCTCATCAGCGGAAATTTCCCGGGAATTACTTTTATTCAGGTATTTTATTATTCCTTCGCCATGGTGATGCTGTGTCTGGCAATCGTCTATTTTACAGCTTCCGTGACTGTATTTTTTAAAGATACCACCCAGCTTGTGGGAATCGCTATGCAGGTGGGAGTGTGGATGACGCCTATTATGTGGAATTTCCAGGATATGGCTTCCCGTGTACCGGCGATCCTTCAGGGAATTTTGAAACTAAACCCCATGTTTTATATTGTGCAGGGATATCGTGATGCAATGGTCGACAAAATATGGGTCTGGGAACGGGGCGGACTTACCCTGTATTTCTGGTGCTTTGTGCTGGTTCTCTTTTTAATCAGCAGCAGAGTTTACAAAAAACTGAAACCGCAGTTCTCAGATGTACTATAAACAGTCTGAATGGAGTAGAAACGAATGAAAGAAACAGCGATCAAAGTCTCAAATGTTTCCAAGGTTTACCGTCTTTACGATAAGCCTGCCCTGAGACTGAAAGAAGCGTTCAGTATAAGAAAAAAATCTTATCACAAAGATTTCCATGCCTTAAACGACGTATCCTTTGAGGTGGAAAAAGGCGAGATGCTTGGAATTATCGGAAAGAACGGCGCAGGTAAATCCACGCTTTTGAAAATTATTACAGGAGTTTTGACACCCTCCTCCGGACAGGTGGAGATCAACGGAAAAATCTCAGCCCTTCTGGAGCTTGGAGCAGGCTTTAACCCGGAATATAACGGTATTCAGAATGCCTATCTCTCCGGTACAATGATGGGATTTTCCGAGGAGGAGATGGATGCAAAGCTGGATGGGATCCTGAAATTTGCAGATATCGGAGATTTCGTGAAACAGCCGGTGAAGACGTATTCCAGCGGTATGTTTGCCCGCCTTGCCTTTGCAGTGGCCATCAGTGTGGAACCGGATATCCTGATCATCGACGAGGCATTGTCTGTAGGCGACGTCTTTTTTCAGGCAAAATGCTATAAAAGAATGGAAGAATTGAAAAACAGCGGAAAGACAGTGCTTTTCGTAACCCATGATATGGGAAGTGTAATGAAATACTGCGAGCGCTGTATTATCATCAATAATGGAGGGCTGTATGCACAGGGTCCCACGAAGCCGATGATCGACCTCTATAAGAAGGTTCTTGTAGGACAGGCCCCGGATGCGGCGGTTCTTGACGATCATATGATGGAGGAGCTTACATCAGAGACAGAGAAGAAAGAGGTAAGCCCGGATTCCTGGCAGGATTCCATGCTCATTAACCCCAATCACGAGGATTACGGGGACGGAAGAGCCACGATTGTTTCCTTTGGAATTTTTGACAACAGAGGAAATATTACAAATACGATTTATAAAATGTCGGATTTCACAATCAGAATGCGGGTGAAATTTACCCAGCGTATTGAGAATCCGATTTTCGCCTTTTCTATCAAGGATTTAAAAGGAAACGAGCTTACGGGAACCAATACCCGGATTGAAAAAGTCGACACAGGATATGTGGAGGCAGGGGAAACGGTGGAAGTGGCGTTCACCCAGAAAATGATCCTTCAGGGGGGACAGCAGCTGATTTCCCTGGGATGTACAGGCTTTGAGAACGATGAACTGGTGGTTTACCACCGCCTTTATGATATCTGCTGTCTTCAGGTGATCGCTGATAAGACAACAGTGGGATACTGTGATATGGATTCAAAGGTGAAATATACAAGGAGCGTTACAAATGTCTAAATTAAAGAAACTGGCGGCTATGGCAGGGCTGTGTATCAGAGAACCGGAAACTCTGCTCAAAGGCGTGAAATATCTGAAAAACCACGGCGCTGCAGGCTTTATGGAGAATTTAAGGGGCAGGGCGGAATATGAGACAAACCCGGATGTATTCAGCTATCTTGTAGGCTTGGAGAAAAAAGGCCCTTTTGACGGGGATATCAAATTTTCGATTCTTATGCCGGTCTATAATGTGGAGGTGAAATGGCTGGAAAAAGCGATCCGGTCTGTTCAGAATCAGAATTATGTAAACTGGGAACTCTGCATTGCCGATGACTGCTCCACGAAAGAGGAGACAAAAGAATATCTGAAGAAAATAGACGACCCTAAAATTCATATTAAAATGCTGGAAAAAAACGGCGGCATTTCCAGTGCAACCAATGCGGCTGCAGAAATGGCGGAGGGAGATTATCTGGTTCTTATGGACAATGACGATGAGCTGTCTTTCTTTTCCCTTTATGGCTTCTATAAGAATCTGAAAAGGACAGAGGCAGATATTATCTACAGTGATCAGGACATCATAGATGAGAGCGGAAATCACAGAGAGCCCCTGTTTAAGCCGGACTGGTCGCCGGATCTGATGCGAAGCCAGATGTATGTGGGACATCTTCTGGGCTTCAGAAGAAGCCTTTTTTGGGAGGTTGGCGGATTCCGGAGCGAATTTAACGGAAGTCAGGATTATGATCTGTTTCTTCGAATGAGCGAAAAGACAGAGAATATCCAGCATGTGGCAAAAATCTGTTATTCCTGGAGAGCCCTTCCAAGCTCTACAGCTGCAAATCCGGATTCCAAGCCCTATGCGCAGACAGCGGGGCTGATGGCGGTTTCCGAGCATCTGGAGCGGACCTTTGGCAAAGGGAAGGCGGAAGCTTTTGAGACAGAGGATCTGTTTGTCTATGATGTAAGGTACCATCTGGAAGAGAAACCGCTGGTGTCCATTATCATGCCCACAAAGGACGCTGTGAATTATCTTCGTGAAGTCATTGACAGCATTGAGGAGAAGACGGAGTACCCCAACTACGAAGTCCTGATTCTGGATAACAATTCAGAGAAAGAGGAAACGTTCCGCTATTTTGAGGAAGTTACAGAGAGATACGGCAATGTCCGCGTGGTGAAGGCAGAGCTTCCTTTTAACTGGTCATTGCTGAATAATTTCGGCATGAAACATGCAAAAGGGGATGTTTTTATCTTCATGAACAATGACATGAAGGTGATCTCTCCGGAATGGATGACCCGTCTGGCAGAAAAAGCCCTCCGTCCGGACTGCGGTGTAGTGGGCGGGCTTCTCTTATACGAGGACGGAACCATTCAGCATGCAGGTGTTGTCAGCGGAATGGGAGGATGGGCAGAGCATGTCTTTAAGGGAATGAAGCCTGTGCATTACGGTTCGCCCTTTTTGTCTCCCATGGTTACCAGAAATGTAACGGCAGTGACAGGGGCATGTATGGCGATCTCCAGAAAAACAATAGAGGAGATCGGCGCCTTCAATGAGAACTTTATTGTATGCGGCAGTGATATTGAAATCTGCATACGGGCTCTGCAGTCAGGTAAAGTCAACATTTATGATCCTTATGTGAAGCTTTATCATTACGAATCCAAGAGCCGTGATCCGAAAGATATTCCGGAGGTGGATTTCACCCTTTCACATGAAATGTACATGGCGTATAACCGTTTAAAGGATCCTTATTACAATGACAATCTTGACTATATGAGCAGCGTTCCGAAGGTATTAGTAAAAAGACCGGACGCAGCCGGGAGGATAAAATGAAAAATTTAGTAAAAGGAGTGATTCGCAAGGCTGCCCATGTGGCAATTGAGAAAACCACTCCAATGGATACCAATATTGCGGAGATCACTCCCTATACTTTCCGCAAGATAGATTTTCCTGAAAAAAGAATCAATCTTCTAGTTCCTTCGATCAATCCTGAGCATGTGTTCGGCGGGATTTC
The DNA here is from genome assembly GCA_019416265.1 of Clostridiales bacterium. Lineage (GTDB taxonomy): Bacteria > Bacillota > Clostridia > Lachnospirales > Lachnospiraceae > Blautia_A. The sequence goes on from DXXQ01000216.1 coordinate 33,471, forward strand.
CACAGCGCTGAAATTTTTTGGAGAGCTGGGAGAAAAGACAGGCTATGCCATGCGTATGATCCTGGTGGATGCCGCTCCTTCCGAGGAGGGAAAGAAGAACTTCAGCGAAGAGTATACCTTTGTGGACATGGCGGAGGATTCCCTGGAAAGAAAGCAGATCGTAGCATACAGTGACCGCGCAGGCAAAAGCATTCCTGTTTCCCCAAATGACATTTTTATGTTTACAGGCTGGTGGACAGCGCACTGCGCCCAGGAAGCGTATGAGGAATTTGAAGAAAAAGAAGGAATTGTTCCAAATATCTTTATCAATTTCATTCAGGATTTTGAACCGGGATTTTATCCCTGGTCATCCAGATATCTTCTTGCAGAGGCTTCCTATAAGAATCGTTATCCCCAGATCGGAGTGTTCAATACAGGACTTCTCCATGAGTATTTCAAAAAGAACGGCTTCTCTTTTGCCCATGAATTTGTCTTTGAGCCCGTGCTCAATGCAAGCCTGAAGGCCCGGCTTCCCAAAGAGGGGGAAACAGTGGAGAAAAAGAAACAGATTCTCCTTTACGGCAGACCGGGAACCGAGAGAAATGCCTTTAATCTGATTGTGGCTATCCTGAAAAAATGGGTGACAATACAGGAAAATCCGGGCGAATGGACGATTCTTTCCGCTGGGGAACAGCATGAACCGGTAGACCTTGGAAACGGAATGGAGATTCGCTCTGTGGGCAAGCTTACCCTGGAGGAGTATGCCCGGACATTGAGGGAATCCTATGCGGGAATTTCCCTGATGGCATCCCCCCATCCAAGCTATCCGCCTCTGGAAATGTCTGTTTTTGATATAAAGGTCATGACAAACACCTTTGCAAATAAAGATTTGAAAGATTTCAACGAAAACATTATTTCCATGGACAATATCAGTCCTGTGAATATGGCAAGACGGCTGAAAGAAATATGTGACGGATATACAGATACAGTACAGCATAAGGAGTCGAATCCGAAATATCTGGAAAACAGCGGACTGTTTTCCTTTATTGAAGAAATCAGAACTCTGCTGTAGGAGGTTTATGTGGAAGAGAGAATTGGAAATGTAGTTCTGGACTATACATTTTATAAAGGAACTGACCAGTACAGCGATGGAGAGATAGAGGATGTGCTCCTTTCCCTGATCCGGAAGGAGCCGGATGTGGACAAGATTATCCGGGAGGATAACAGATGGCCGGTCTTATATCATTTTTCTCCGGTCAGACAGAATATCGTGGAATGGTATCCCTTTAAAAAGGATGCCTCTGTTCTGGAAATCGGTGCAGGCTGCGGCGCCATCACAGGAGGACTTGCAAAAAAGGTCAGGTCTGTCACCTGTGTGGATTTGTCACGCCGCCGTTCCCTGATCAATGGGACAAGAAACCAGAAATGTGACAATGTGCGGATCATGGTGGGAAATTTCAACGACATTGTGCTGGAGGAGAAATTTGATTACATCACCCTGATCGGCGTAATGGAATACGCCGCATATTATACAGAAGGAAAAGAACCCTTCCGGGGCTTTCTGGAAAATATAGCAAAGCTTCTGAAGCCGGACGGAAAGGTTCTGATTGCCATAGAAAATAAATTCGGCATGAAATACTGGGCAGGCTGCAGAGAAGACCATACGGGAGGCTTCTTTGACGGTCTGGAGGGGTATCACCAGACAGACAGTAAGGTGAGAACCTTCGGAAAAGAAGAACTGAAGGAAATTCTGAACTCAGCAGGCTACGGGGAAACACAATTTTATTATCCTTTCCCTGACTACAAGTTTCCTCAGCAGATTTTTTCAGATGATTATCTGCCGTCACCGGAAGACCTGGTATGCTCCCTGGAATCCTATGACGCAGACCGCCTGCGTCTGTTTGACGAGACTTCCGTGTTCAGAAATGTAGTAAATGCGGGGAAATTTGATTTCTTTGCAAACTCATATTTCATTGAAGCAGGCAGAAAGTAGAGGTGCCAAATTGAAAAAAATCTTTTCGAAATTTACAAGAGAGAGGGATGTACGTTTTCAGATTGAAACTTCCATTTATCTGGACAAGGGAGAGAAGTTTGCACAGAAGCGTCCTCTTACAGAAGCTGCAGAACCTCATGTGGCTGCTTTATATGAGAACTATCAATACTTCTGTGAAAAGGGCGTGAAGCTTTTTGCAGAATGTCAGCGGTTTGAAAATGAAGTAAGATTTCCCTTTGTAGAGGGAATCACTTATTATACACAGCTTCTGAAGGCTGCGGAGGAGGAAGACAGACCCCGTTTTCTGGAAATTCTGGAAACCTATAAGAGGCTGGCGGAAGAAAGCTGCTGCGAATTCGCGGAATTTGTGCAGGAGCCCGGATTTGAAGAGGTTTTCGGTTCTTATCCTAAGCTTTCCGGAAAAAAGGCGTGCAGAAAGCTGGACGTAGATCTGACTTTTGATAATCTGATTCTGACTCCTCAGGGAGAGAACAGGATTATTGATTATGAGTGGATGTTTGATTTCCTGATGCCTCTTGAATTTGTTTATTACAGAGCTGTCCTTGCTCTTTATGTACGAAACGGCGCTGCCATGAACTCTTTTTTCAGTGAAGAAGAGCTGTTCCGGTGGTTTGGAATCGGCGCAGAGGAAGAGGAAATCTACAGCCGGATGAATGAAGCCTTTAACAGCTATACATCCGGAGGGGAGAAGGCCCTTTCCCGAACCCTGAAAAAATATGAGAAGAAAGGGTATGTGCTTTCCGAGTGGGTGAAGCAGTCCTGCGGCGTTGTTCAGGTTTATATCAGCAGGGATGCATCTTTTCGAAGCTCCCGCTGCCTGGACTTTGAGGTGGGACAAAATGTAGACCTGAATGTGGATCTGGCAGAATCGGGAGAATGCCGTGTGATCCGTCTTGACCCTCTGAACGTACCCGGTACGATTCACCATCTGCGAATCTGCTATAGAGAAAAGGGGGAGGAAAAGGAACTGCTTCCTTCCCAGCTCCGTCACAATGCCATGATGGTTTATAAGGGAAGCTATGTCTTTACAGGGGAAGACCCTCAGATCATCTGGGACATTCCCGGAGAGGTGAAACCGGAGAGTATTCATATTTCCTACGGAATCGGCGAGCCTGAGGACGGCATGGCTCTTATGAAGACTCAGATAGAAGAACTTGGGGAAAAAGAGAAGCGCCTTTCCTACATTGAAGGAACAAAGGCCTATAAAATGTTTCTTGAGAAAAAAGTAAACACAGTATTTGGAGGAGAAAATTGAAAAAAGAACTGACAGCCTGGATGAAAAGGCGAAAGGCGCAGCTTATTTTCACGGGAATCCTCTTCGTTTTACTGGCATTCTGGGCTCTTGTCATGCCTTTTGAGGCTGCGCCGGATGAGGGAATGCGTTTCCAGATACCGGAGTATATCGCCAGATATCACAGACTGCCTGACGGGAGAGATGAGGCGCTTCGGAATCCTCAATGGGGAATTTCCTATGGCTTTGGCCCTCAGCTTACTTATATTCTGCAGGCGATTTTTATGTCTGTTATGGCGAAGTTTACGCAGATGGGCGGTTCCGCCATGTTTGCCGCCCGAATGGTCAGCGTTCTGGCAGGAACGGGAACCATATGGATGAGCATTCTGATCAGTGAAAAGCTGTTCGAAAAAAAATACAGGAAGCTGTTTGTGGCTCTGGTAAGTCTTCTGCCGCAGTTTCTCTATCTTTCTACCTATATCAATAACGATGCGCTGGCTTTATTGGGAACAGCGGTGATCGTGTATATGTGGATATGCGGGAGCGAAACCGGCTGGAATATCAGAAGCTGTATCGGTCTGACAGCGGGAATTGCAATCTGCACCCTTACATATTTTAATTCCTACGGATTTATCCTGTGCAGTATCTTCTTCCTTTTCGGAAGTCTGTTTCTGCAGAAGAAGCCGCTGAAAGAAATTGCAGGCAAGTCTCTCTTTATTGCTGCATTGGTCCTGCTTTTGACAGCCTGGTATTTCATCAGGAATTATTTCCTGTACGACGGAGATATCCTGGGAATGAAGATCAGTACGGAATATGCGGAAATGTATGCCATAGACCGTCTGAAGCCTTCCATGCGCCAGACGCCTGCAAATACAGGAACCTCTCTGGCAGCCATGTTTTTCGGAGAATCCCAGTGGTTTGCAGTGAGCTGGAAGAGCTTCATCGGCGTATTCGGCCATATGGCCGTCTATATGCGCCAGTGGCAGTACTATTTTTATGCTGCTCTGTTCTGGATCGCTGCAGGAGGCTTCTTTTTCCGGAAAAAAACAGGTAAGAAAATGGCGGAAAGCCGTCTTTTCACAGGGGTGATGGCTGTAGCCGGAGTGATACCCTTCGGGCTTTCCCTGTATAATTCCTATTTTTCAGACTATCAGCCTCAGGGACGCTATCTGATGCCCATGCTGATCCCCCTGATGTATTTCGTGACAAAGGGACTTCAGAATGTGCTGGAGCATTTCGTGAAGCCGGAGAAGACAGAGCTGGTGATCCGCATGATTACAGTGATGCTTCTGGGAATTATGATCTATGTATATATTGGAATCTGGTTTTTGACGTATAAGGACGGACTGAACCTTCTGACCTGAAAAGAAAAAAGATGGAAAACCGTATGGATTGAACGGTTTTTCCATCTTTTTTTACTGTGTACTGCCAGGCTGAAATACCGGCATGGATCAGGATTTGATCACGCGGATCATCAGGAAGAGAAGAAGGAGGAGGAGAGAAAGTCCGATTCCGCCGATGACATAATACATGGAATCACTTCTGGAGGCGGAAAAATCCTCCGCTTCTTTCATATTTTGTTCACCTGTTTCAGCCTTCGTGTCTTCTACGGCAACCTCATTTTCCAGGGTGGCTGTTCCGACTCTTGCATTTCCGAAATAATAGCTTCTGCGGATCTTGTCGCCCTTTTCCTTGTCCTTAAAGGTGAGACTGTCGGCTGAGGCGCCGTTGGGTACGAAAACAATTCCGCCGGATATCCGGTTCAGATCTTCGTCGGGCAATTCCAGTCTGCCGAAATTCTCGTATCCGTAATTTAAAAGGGAAATCGCCTCATCGTCCGTAACATCTGCAGCGCCGTTGAGGACAACACAGATCAGGGTAATGTCGTTTTTGGAAGCTGCACAGACAAGGGTACTGCCGGAGGCCTGGGTATACCCCTCTTTGCCGCCCAGACAGCCCTGATAATAGGCAGGGTCTGCACTGTTGGTCATTGTGAACTTATTGGTAAGAACGCGCTCGCCGCCGGATACGTTGGTTGCCGGAATGGTGTAGGACTGGGCTGCCGCAATGGTGCGGAAGGTATCGTTGTTTATGGCTGCACGCATGATCAGCGCCATATCGTAGGCTGTGGTATGCTGATTTTCGTCGGGAAGTCCGGTGGGATTTGTGAAAACAGTATCCTTACAGCCAAGCTCTGCTGCGCGGGCATTCATTTTTTCCACAAAGGCCTCTACAGAGCCGCCCACATGTTCCGCAACCTGAAGGGCAACATCGTTGGCGGAGGCGACCATGATGGCGTAAAGGCACTGTTCCATGGTAAAGACTTCATCCAACTGGGCGGAGATGCTGACTCCGCCGTCTGTTACGCCGGAAACTCCGGTGGCAGTCATGGTGACGTTATCTGTGAGCTGGCTGTTCTCCAGAGCCACAAGGGTTGTCATGATCTTGACTGCAGCAGAGGGATAAAGAGGCTGGTCTGCATTTTTTGAAAAAAGAGAAGTCTTGGTAGAGGACTCCATGACCACGGCGGCAGTGGAAGAGATATCTGCAGCCTGGGGCCAGCCGGGGATTGCGTTTGTGGTAATGGCAGAGGTCTGTTCCGGGCTCTCCTGAGCTGCCCATACGGGGGTCTGCAAAAGAAGAGAGACGCTGATGCCGAAAGCCATAACTGCAGCGGTAAATTTCTTTTTTATCATAATAAGTATCTGCTCCTGTATTGAAAAATTTATAAAACTGTAGAGTGGTTTGAATTTCTGCCTGTATGTCCCGGGCCTTTGACAAAGGAGTGCCAAAACACCCTGGGGGATCGTACCATATGAACAATAACAGGAATTTTCAAACACACTCTAATAGTATAGCACATTTCTTGCAAAAAATATAATAGAATGTTAAAATAAAATGTAACGAAAATGTTACTGTCCACACGGCACTATCCCGCGAGGTGTTTTGGCATATATATGCCAAAATCCCGAGACATACAAGCCGAAATTCCATTGCCGCAGGCAATCTGGAATGAATTTTGGCTCGTTGCTGTGAACGGAGTGAACAGT
>DXXQ01000217.1 GCA_019416265.1 Clostridiales bacterium
CACTGTTCACTCCGTTCACAGCAACGAGCCAAAATTCATTCCAGATTGCCTGCGGCAATGGAATTTTGGCTTGTATGTCTCGGGATTTTGTCATATACATGACAAAACACCTCGCGGGATAGTGCCGTGTGAACAGTAACAAAACATCCAGTTAGAGGGGGATTAAATTTTTTGATTTTACAACTTGGTCATACCGATACAGGTATATTGGTCTGTTCTGCGATTTCTTTCATCTTCTCAACTTCATATCCTGTGTATTTAACAATTTTATCTGTTGGCTCATTGCCTTCAAGCATCATCTTGGCCAATGATAAACTCTTCTGCTCCACAAATGCTTTACTCAAATTACACATATCGCGCACCTCACTCTCAAATTCTGCTGTCGTCGCAATATCAAACTCTTCAAAAAAATACTACTTCAACCCAACTTTTTTATCCACAGCGCAGCCACAGCTCCCTCTTTGTTTTCCACATTTTCATATTTGAGAACTCCTCCCTGGCGCTTCATGAAGTCTGCAGCTATGGAAAGCCCAAGACCCTGATGGGTTCTGTCATGGCGGCTCTCATCTCCGCTGAAAAAAGGCTCCGCTCCATTATTCGCAGATTGCATATTCACTTTTTGTCAGGGAAATTTCCTCTCCATTGCAGAAAACCTGTCTGGACGGAAGAGAAAAGGCAATGTCTCCCAGGGTAAGAAGGTGCTTTTTTTCCCTATTTTCCCTGCGCAGATGAGCTGCCACCCGCGCCCGGAGTTCCCCGATGCCAAAGGGCTTCGTGATATAGTCGTCGCCGCCGATGCCAAGCCCTGTCATCAGAGCTTCCTCCTCTGTTTTTGCCGTAACAAAAAGAATGGGGCAGTCTACCAGTTCCCGAATCCTGCGGCACAGGGTAAATCCATCTATTCCCGGCATCATCACATCCAGCAGAATCAGATGATAGGTATTCAGCTTTTCAAGTTCTAATTTTTCCGGATCCTCTAAAGTATCAACCAGATACCCTTCTTTTTCCAGTGCTTTGCGAATCACTGCCAGAATTCCTTTATCATCGTCTACAGCCAGAATTTTCCACATGCCATTCTCCTCCTACTCATTATCCTGCCGCCCTTCATAAAAGTGAAACCATACAAGAATTATGGCACAAAGGCCAGTTCCTAACAAGATACAGGTAAAAATATTTCCCTTTCCCACAGGAAAACGCCCTTCAATCCTTCTGTTAAACTGTTCTGTCAGATACAGAACTGCGCCTCTGGAACTCCAGGAACAGAGAACATACTGCCATTTCCCTTCTCCGATTCCAGTCAGAAATAATGCTGATATCAGAAATTGTCCCATGGAAACTGCCAGAGACACTGCCCTGGAAAAACGCAGATTTAAAAATAAATGCTCCAGATAAAGAGGCAGACTTCCCGCCCAGAGAATCATCCCTGTTTTAAAAAATACCCCGGCAGATATCTCCTTATTTCCCAACACAAGAGCATTTCCCACAGCGTAAAATAACATGGCTCCCATTACCGCCAGAAACGCCATGATCTGCAGGCACATCCATTTTGCCAGAAACGCTCCCTCTCTTTTTCCCGGCTTCATCAAAAAGCCCTGAAAATGCCCCGGAAGCTCTGTTTCCACATCTCCGGCACAGATCACAGACACCAGGACAGGGAAAGCGATTCCAATGGCCTCTGTATAGACCAGAAATTGAAGCCGGGCGCTGATCCTCGTCCATACCAGGAATACAATACCGGAGATTACAGGAACAAAAATATGAATCGGAATCAGAAATGTATGCCGTATTTTAAAAAACTCTGCTTTTAACTGTTTCATCCTTTTTCCACCTGCCCTTTAAACCATTTTCTGCTGAAATACCAAAACGCTGCAAACCACAAAAGGGAAACAGCTGCTCCCGCCGCTGCTGCAGGCACGCTCATAAGCTCCGGCGTATAGGTTATCTGCCCCGATTCCGCCGGAAGTCCGTTTGGCAGAGTGTTAAGAATCGGACACATCACTCTTGGAGTAATTCCATAAGGAACCAGAAAAAACCAGCCCTTCAGGGAAATAAGAGCGCCAAAAATCTGACTGAACACAAGATTGATTATGATCATTACAAGGGGGCCTGTTTTTTGTGCCAGAAAAACACAAAAAGGAATCTGCCAGAGAGAAGTAATCCATATAAAAAACGCAGCAAGAAACTGATTTCCAACAGATGGCGGATTCGTAAAGGTAACAGAGAGCCCCTTCTCCATAATCACTGCCCCCAGAAGAACAAATACCATCAAAACAAAGGTTGCGATCCCCACTGCCATTGCAGATAACAGAATCTTCGCATCCCAGATTTTCCCCATATCCGCAGGAAGGGCCCAAATTGTACGGTTCTTCTTTTTCAGATCCATTCCCCTAATGAGTCCACAAATAATTGACAGAAATCCCGGCAGCATACTCATATACCACCAGTTATAGCCGTCCATGGCAAAATAATTGTAAGTAAGCATCGCAGACAAAAGGGTGCAAACCGCCGGCATCAGAATCGTGAGCGGCCAAAGAAATGTATGCCTGTATTTCATTTTTTCAGCCTTCAAATACACAGTCAGACAACCTGTTTTTTGAGAGGTTTTCCCAAATACTTTCATCTAGTTCACCCCTCTTTCCGCTGCCACGATCTCCATGAAAAGCTTCTCCAGATCCTGGCTTTCATCCACCATTCCCTCATAGCCCAGTTTTCCCTTTGACATAATTCCAATATAGTCTGCAGTAAGCTGGATTTCGCTTAAAATATGACTGGACACCAAAACCGTAATTCCCTGCTCCGGAAAGCTTCGGATTAAATGGCGAAGCTCCTGAATCCCCAGAGGATCCAGGCCGTTTACCGGTTCATCCAGAATCAGAAGTTTGGGCCTCCCCAGAAGTGCAATGGCGATTCCAAGTCTCTGCTTCATTCCAAGAGAGAATTTTCCTGCCGGTTTTTTTCCGGTATCCGTAAGGTCTGCCATCCTGAGCACTTCCTTCATTCGTTCTTCTCCTTCGTCCAGAATCAAAGCACGAACCTTCAGGTTTTCCCAGGCAGACAGGTTCTCGTATATCGGCGGCGTTTCTATCAGACCGCCAATCTCGTACAGATCTGCCCTGCTCCATGGATGTCCCTGAAAAATAATACTGCCGGAATCCGGACGCAAAAGTCCGGTGAACATTTTCAGCAGGGTGGATTTCCCTGCGCCATTGGGCCCCAAAAGACCATATACACAGTTTTCCGGAATAGAAAGGGATATATTTTTTAATACTGTCTGTTTTTTGAAAGATTTTGAGAGATTTTTGATTTCGATAATATTTTGATTCATCTTCTGCCTCCTGTAAGGAATTATCGGCCGGACTTCTGCTCCATCAATGCAGCAAAAATCCAAACCGATACTTTCTATTTTCATTTCTCCTACAGGATAAAAGATAATTATAAAGATTTTATAAGGAATTGCAGATATATCTGAAGTTTTTATTTTCTTACAGTTCGATCACAAACTGCTCTTCTTCCTTTAGATCCACTACGGTACAATCATTTACATAGGTACATTCCGGCAGAATGATCATTGCCTGCAGCTCTGATTCATGTACCGGAAGCGGAGCCAGATGCCAGATTGCGGTGGAAATTTTTACCAGAGTTCCTTTTGGTACGACAAAAGCCTTTGTGTACTCCGGTACCGGCGTTCCTGCTGATGCAGGTGCAACATGGAGAATCATATCATCGTTGATCGGAAGAATCATCTCCGGTGTGGTTGTGTGATATTCCACCTGTGTAATCTTCATCTCCTCCGGCTTTTTCACAAGAATCGGAGAAAATCCCACCCGTGTAGGATATGTTTCTGCAATTCTGTCCGGGAAAAAGCGATGAATTTCTCCATTGAGAGAATATCCTTCCGGTTCTGTCATGGAATAGAACGTCCCAAATGGTGCAAACGCTTCTCTTGTCAGTGCTTCTGCTTTAATTGCTCTCATAATTTATACCTCTTTTCACGATTTGTATTTAACACCATTATATAATGTTCCTGACCCTTTTACAATGAAATATAAACTTCAATGTTTTCTCATAACAGAACTGATTCCCACAACAGCTCCATAAAATACTCCGGCAACCGGCCAGATGATCCATGTCCTTTCCCATTCCATAGTTATAAAACTCCACGCAAGATAAATCGCTGTTACCAAACACCAATATATTTTATCTATTACGTCATTTCTTTTATTTTCAGCTTTCTGGCGTCTTGTGTAATCTCCTTCTTCCAGTAGCCTCTGAAATCCACCATATATTATTCCAGTCGATACCAGCAAATACACACCAATCGCCACCAGGATAAGACAAAGATTCACCCCCAGTATTGCCAGCCTTCCATTTTTATCAGATATGGCCAACACCATAATCGGTACTGCGCTAAGAATACAAAGCACTATCCCTAACACAAGTTTTCTGCTATGTGTAGATTCATATCTGAATTTTTCTTTTTCAACCAATCCCTTTACTCCATAGGCAAGTTCTATTGGTTCTTTTTCAAGAAAATCATATGTTTCCATTTTTCTTCCGTAAATAATAAAGATTGCTACTGCCACTGCAACCATAAGCAGAAGCACTGTCATCCCAATACTGACTGCAGCTTCCCCGGAAAGGAACGCTCCTGTTTCATGATCAGACCATCCTGTCAGACCAATTAACATAATCGGCGACAAAATGCAAAGTAATACCCCCAATGCTATTTTGGAAGATGTATTTTGCAAAAGAGATAAGTAAACATTTGCAGTTTCCATAGAAATCATCTGTATCTTTTCTTCTTCCGCTCTTACCTCGACTATATCGCCTTCCAGGATTTCCTTGTTCTCCCTTTCCTCTTCAATGGAATCCTTTAATAAGTAATCTGTACTTACTTCAAAAATGTTGCTCATTTTAATGATCTTATCCAGATCGGGTATTGATGAAGCACTTTCCCATTTTGAAACTGCCTGACGGGACACCCCAAGCTGGCTTGCCAGCTCCTCCTGTGACCATCCATTCTTCTTGCGTAAATCTGTGATTTTATCTGCCAAAATCATACCAGGTCCTCCTTAAGACACTTATTCTCTTGCTTAAGCACCTTAAACATAGCAAATTTAACAGTTGCAGGCAACCATCTCTGCCTTGAAATGTGTCAACCGGCAGTTTCCCTCCCGTTTTCATTGAGGATTCTGCGAAAAAATCATCACAGATCATCTCCTTCCGATTCATATCCCTCTGGAAAGCCATATATTTTTCGATTATGATATTCCTGCTTTTCTTTCTTCAATTTATTCTCTGCTGATAAAAGCGTCTCCGTGCTCCCAAAGCCTGCTACCTGTTGTCCCGAAGCGCTTTAAAATACAGAAAACGCAGCTCTGTGTTATTGTTTTTCTCCAGATAACCATCCAGAAAGCTATAGGACTGACGGAACCATCTCAGACACTCCAGAGGCTCTTTTCCCGTGCAGCTTTTCTCATAAATTTCCAGAAACCCAAGCAGAAGCTGGTCAAGACGACTTCCAGTCACCTGGGTATGATCTTTTAAAAGAGGCAGATATCCCAATATTTCCAGCCTCCGGCTCATAAGCTCCCGATTGAGAAAGGGCATACCAAACAGCAGCAAATGGCGGATCATAGTCTTTCTGGGTATCTCTCCCAGAAGCTTGATCTGCCTGCTGAATTCTGATTCGTAACTGATACTTGTAATATGTCGTTCCACTTCTATTTTTTCAATGGGACAATTTTTCAGATATCTTTTCGCATCTGTATAATAAAGATGTCTGAGGCAATGATCCATATCCTCGCCAAACCGATAAAGGCGCAGCTTAAGTGCCGGATGAACCTTGTCCAGATATTCCTTCACCAGCTCATCCATCACGTTACGGCGTGTTATATAAAGCTCCTGTTCAGATTCTTCCTTGAATACACAGTCGCTGCGGTCAAAATATGCCTGCATCAGATACTTTTGCTCTGCTTCTGCTAAATTCAGCGCTTTTCCAAATTCTGTACAGGTTTCACGACCAGACGGAAAATGTCTTCCCGTTCTCCAATAGCGGATTTTTAATGTGTCGGAAGACTTCCCGGGATTTTTCCCGTACATTCTATAATAAATCAATGCATCTGTTTCCGCTTTTCCACTCCCTCCGGCTTCTTTTCGAAACCTCTCATACATCTCCTTTAACCACAGATTTTCCGGACGCTCCTGTTTCCCTGCCTCCAGGCATTCATCCGCAAGATCTTTTATTTGTCTTTTTATCTTTTCCATAACCATCCCTGTCTCTCATGATCGGACAGATTTCTCTCCAACCTTTTAAGCGTATAAAATCCCAATTTAACTATACATTCAAACTATCATGTTTCTCTCCTCTTAGCAATCATGTGAACTTTAACATTTTCTTATATTTGCAAGACCATCAAAAAATCCCCGACACAGGCCGGGGATTTTTTTCATTCAGTTATAAACATATAGGCTTTTCAGGAAATTTTTGTATGTTTTCTGGTCGAATACGTGTAACGATAGATACCTGGATGTTTATAATATTCCATATAACTGCTGGTCAGCTTTATGACATTTCCTGATTTGATGGTTTCTTTTGTGATCTTCGTTTTACCACTTCCGCTAATATTACAGCGATATACATTTCCTGAATAAATGCCATTTGCAGTCACCTTTTCTTTTGTTTCAAAGAAATATACCTTACCTTTACTGAAATTTGCCCCAAGAGCCCGATTAGAAATGGTTTTCATCTTCTTTTTTGATATATCGTATACGCTATATTTCCGTGCCGTCAATGCGCCTGTATTTGGAGTGACGATCATATACTGTTTATAGCCCTGTACAAAAGCAGAGTTGCTGCAAAGTCTCTTTGTTGATTTTGTAGAAAGATTCAAAGACCACACATCAATTGCCGTTGGATCGTTTACTCTGTCCATCTCAAAATAGAGTACATTTTTGTATTCATATTTTGGCTCCGCATAGCCATTGACTACCTTTAATTTCTTTTTCGCAGAACCCTTCTGCTGTCTGTAGATTGTCGTTTTGTTCCCTCTGTATTCGTATTTTGTGGTATAGGTAGCCTTCCCAAGCTTCACAGTTGCCGCCTGTACGGCAGATGCGCTTAATACCATTAAGAACAGTAACAATATAGTGACCATTCCCATTTTCAATCTTCGTTTTCTCATACGTCCTCCTTCTTACTTCTTATGGGATTTTTTCTCTGTTTCTGTTTCAGTTCAAACTGAATTCAAAAATTCTTTTTGAGGAATTTGTTGTAATACCGATTTGAAGCTGTTTTAACCCCTTTCCTTTTTCATAGATACTGTAATAACGGTTGCTTCCCAGCTTTCGTTTATTCTGCGTGCAGGTAAAACCGGCTTTTTTCAAACATTTATCCCCATAGCTCCAGGAATTGCCGATTCGTACATTATAAAGGGAAACTGCTTTATTGCCTTTATTTATAATATAGGAATAGTATCCGATGGTATCATAGCCCTTTCGCGGCTGATATTCGATACGGATTTTGCTGCCTTCGTAAGCATTTTGAAGTTCAGAATTAATATGAGTCTGATGTTTCATTTTTCCAATTGCTTTTGCCAGAGAAGAAGCTTTTTTTCCAATATATTTTTCGAGGGCAATTGATTTCCTGACTGTTACCACACATTTACATTTTGCAGAAGGATAATCTTTTGGATATGCAGTAATCGTTGCTTTTCCAGGCGCTATTGCTGTCAATGTCCCTTTACTGTCAATTTTCACTATTTTGGAATTGCTGCTTTTCCACGCATTACTTTTATTCTTTCCACCGCCAATATACATGTACAGGTTTTTCTTTTGTTTCGGATACAAACTGATGGATGTATCCGAGAGATAAATCGCCTTGGCAGCCTGAACCTCTGTCGGCTTACCAGAAATCATCGAAAACAGCACTGTTAAAACCAACAGCAGACATAGTGGAACATAACGTTTTTTTCTCATTTGATCACCTTCCTGTTTTATAAAATTTTTAGTACTTTTAACTTCTTTTTTGGAGAACCTCTGCTGCCGCCTGTACAACACACGCATCATCCCAAAAATCCACCGGCCATTCTGCTGCTAACACCCTTAAAGGAAAATGCGGAATCACGCCTTGCATTCATCCACCCGGTCTTTGATTTATATCGGAAACTCATATACATACCATTTTTCGTAATCTTCACTTTAGAAAGAGTTACTACAGCTCCCGGCTTAACAGAAAACGCTGGTTTTTTCATATCTGTGTTTGTATAAAACGTCAGATTCTTGTTTGCAATAAACTGGTTTTTTCTAAAATATTTGTTATATCCATCACCCGGATCATATGCGCCTTTTCTTCCAAATATGCTTTTCACAGAAGGAGTCGAAGAAACCAACTTAAATTTTCCATTTACATATTTGTAAGTATAGTACCATTGAACTCTTCCAACCAGAGATGGCATACATATATTTGGAATACGGATACTTGTAGATGTTACCTTATCCACAAGAGTGCCGGCCCCCACTCCGGATTCACTTACGTCCAGTACGCAGACCAGTTTTTTCTGCTTCTTATCATATTTATAAATCGCATTTATGTCGCGCATTCCACTGTCGCCCCAGGCAATAACCTGTATAAACTGTCGATTCTTGCTCTGATA
>DXXQ01000218.1 GCA_019416265.1 Clostridiales bacterium
TTCCAAATTCTTTGTCGCAACAAACCTCATATCCTTCGCCATCAAAGGCAACCCAATCCCCATCTTTGTCCATGTATCCTACATTCACAATATATTCTTCTTCATGATGCACCTTTTCATCTTTTGGAACCCAATCGGAATCATGGTCGGAAGTCCACTCAGAGCAATGCCTGGTGATCTCTACTATCTTATCAGGCTCTGGCAATCTCTCACTTACCGGAATCCAACCATTATTCTCTACCTCATCCATGTGAGATCGGATGATATCTTCAATTTCAGTTGCCATTCCTGTAGCCCCTAATGCAAATAATACTTCATGTCCAACTACAAACTTTTTCTCAATTTCTTTGATCTCATCCAAAATCTTCTCTAATACATTCATCACTCCACCTCCAACAACTCTGCGTTGTCAAAAATATTTCCACATACTTACATTTTTTCTGGTAATTCCATTATCAGACACCAGTCTGGTTTTCCAGTTAAATTTTCAAGCCGCCTTTGTTTCGCCATGCATCTGTACTCTACCGGTTCTGTGGCTTTCGCGAACCAAAAATTGCATTGGCTACACTTCTCTGGCACATCCACCAAGATATATCCTTTGCTCATTTCTCAGTCCTCCTCATAAATCGCATTTGCTTCTTTCTCTTTTCCTCGCTCCATCCCATCGGATTTCTCTAAGAATTTTCCATATTCTCTCGACTTCCGGAGATCTCCAAGCGCACATGCAGTAAGTGTGTGCGTCATCTGAGTAATGGTAGTCATTTTTCTGTAGATGCTCCCGCGCCGCCTTTTCGGTAAGAAACATCGTGTTTGGATAGATAACAGGCCTTACGGCAACTCCTATTACCTCCACTTCCGAATATCCATTCTCAGAGAGGAATTCATTTAGTTCTTCTCTGGTAAGATAGTCATGATCCTCTTCTCCGGAAAAATCCTTATAATTGAGAACAAACTCACAGGACGGACAAAGCGGATTTTCAGGTTCAATGGAGCACTTATTTTTTTCAGGGGCTCCGCAATACGGAAGTATATTCTCGTTCAGATATTTAATAGTCTCCTCTGTTGTTCTGGCCGGTTCTGATCCGTCACAAAGCAATCCATATTCGTCCGGTTCGAGATCGTTCCGGTATGTCTCGCTGCCTTTGATTGCCCAATAGCGCGGATCTGCCGTTCCGGTGGTGTCTTGCGTATTCAGTTCCTTTTGTAATTCCAAAAGGAATCGGACGTCCTCCTGCGTGAGATCTCTTTTCTTGGTCTTGTCCACATGGTATTTAAGAGTTTTGTGGTAAATCGCCATATCAATCCTCCTTTCCGCTACCGAGTCATAACCCAGTAGCTTTAATTCTTATTCCTTACTTACCTCATCAATTAATTTGCTAGCTTCCATAAGTTCTTTTAAATCCCACACTGCAATTATTTTTTCGCGGCAAAACTGATATAATATACAAAAATTGTTGCAAGCTTCGCAGCTATCGCAGTAATCTTGGGCTTTTATCTTTAACTCCAATATTTCTTCATCGTCTTCATACTTTGCCAACTTCGCCATTGCATCCTTCATGAGAGCCTTATCTTTGATAACGGCTACTCCGTTGTGGTATTCTGTGTATCTCATCTTTTCATCTCCTCCAGTAATTCAACCGTATTATCGTATTTCATGCACATTCCGTTCTTGTAGGCAACGCATCGCTCCTTGATACAGGTATTTAAAATTGGTCTGATAAAATCTCCATGTCCTCGTAGCATTGCCTTCACTTCCTCCTTACCTGTTAAATCTGGACAAAATCTAATCATCTCTTTCCTCCTCAATCCTCTTTAACTGCCTGTCCAGCTTATACTCCATCTGCTGCCGGACCTCATCTTCTTTTCCGTGCTGCATAGCCAGCTGAGCCAGCATGATGATTACGTCTGCAATCTCGCTCCATGTGTTATCTGTCATATATACGATGTCTTCGTAGCCAAATGGGTTTCCGGCGCCGTACAGCTCTTCCATACATTCGTCCAGCTCTTCTTTCGCTTTATTCCACTGGTTTTTTTTGCTGTAATGCATAGCAAGGGCGCGGATCTGGATTTCTGTTGATGCTCTATGTGTTTCTCTTTCCATGACTTTATTCATTTCATCCGCCATTTTGTTTAGGTATCTTGCGGCTATTAATTCCGCACCAAAAATAACGCAGATTATACATATTCCTATCTCTATCACTTTTTCTCCTTTCTTTTGTTCAGTAGTTTCAATACCCAGCGGGCTGTATTTTCAAACTCCATCAGGAGCAGCCAATCCTTTTTACAGATTTTTCTGTCCCCTGTTCTTTCCACGCGATATCTTTTCCTGATTTTGGTTCCCGCGAACGCAATGCTGGATATATGGTTTCTGTCGTATCCGGTAATTTCTTCAATCTGCCTCGCCGTGTATTCCCCTATGTATTCTTCTCCATCGTATACTTCGTATAAATTCATAATCCACCTATAAATAACTCTTTCCGAATACTTTCCGGAATGTTTCCCTGCTGCCGCACCGGTCTTCAAATGCCTGCTGGCCGATCTTGTGAAGGTATTCTGTAATGCCGTTGTTTCCATGTACCGCTTCCTCGCTGTACATGTGATGTCTTGGACAAAGGTAAACCTTTAAGCCATATTCTTCCGATTTCTGTCTTTTCCCGGTTCCCTCAAAGATGTGGTGTTCATGCAGAATCGGATATACACTATAATCATCATGCAGCTTCACACATAAGAAACAGGTTCGTGATTCTTTGTTTTGCAGAATACTCTTCGGATGGCGTATTCTCTTTTTCTTCGTCTGTATTTTCGGAAACAGAAGCCCTTCGCAATTACTCATGTATCTTCTCCTCCAGGGCGGCAACGATTTCATTTGCCCGTTTTTCTCCGATTCCCTTGACGCTTTTTACAGTTTCTCGGATGTCGTCTATGGTCAGGCCTTTTTCTTTTGCACTCTCCTGCCCCTGTTCATAAA
>DXXQ01000219.1 GCA_019416265.1 Clostridiales bacterium
GGGGAATGGACTATGCCATTTCCATGGAGGGCTCTCTGAAGCTGAAGGAGATTTCCTATATCCATTCGGAGGCCTATGCGGCAGGAGAGCTGAAGCACGGAACGATTTCCCTGATCGAGGAGGGGACTCTCGTTGCTGCGGTTTCTACCCAGAAAGAATTGTACCGGAAGATGATCAGCAACATCACGGAGGTGCGCACAAGAGGCGCTTTCGTTCTCCTTGTGACAAATGAGGATAACACAGAGGCGGAAAAAGCTGCCGATTATGTGATCTATCTGCCGGAAACAAATCCGTATTTTACAAATTCTCTGGCGATCATTCCCTTGCAGCTTCTGAGCTACTATGTAGCCGTGGGAAAGGGATGTGATGTGGATAAGCCGAGAAACCTTGCGAAATCCGTGACAGTAGAATAAAGGAGGAAAAAATATATGTGTTCGATAATGGGATATTGCGGTGAAGGAATAAAAAAAGAGGAGTTCAGAAAATACTTTGACAGGACGGTTTCCAGAGGGCCTGACGATACGAGGATCACAGATACGGGAAAGGGGCTTCTGGGCTTTCACAGGCTTGCCATCATGGGGCTGACACCCACCGGAATGCAGCCCTTCTGTCTGAACGGAAACAGCGTGGTATGCAACGGAGAGATTTACGGATTTGAAAAAATAAGGGAAGAGCTGAAAAAAGAATATGATTTTTACAGTGATTCCGACTGTGAGATCCTTCTTCCCCTGTACGAAAAATACGGGACCGATATGTTTGCCGGACTGGATGCGGAGTTTGCCTGCATCATCTACGACGGCGCTGCCGGAGAGTATATAGCGGCGCGGGATCCCATCGGAATACGCCCCCTATACTATGGATATGATGAAAAGGGAGTGATCGTATTTGCAAGCGAGGCCAAAAATCTTACGGGGCTCTGCAGCAGGATCATGCCGTTCCCTCCGGGACATTATTATAAGGGCGGCAAATTTATCTGCTACTGCGATATTGCAAAAACGGAAAAAATCTGTGAAGACGATCTGGAAACCGTATGTGAGAAAATTCATGATAAGCTGGTTAAGGGAATAGAAAAGCGCCTTGTGGCAGATGCCGGAGTGGGCTTCCTTCTCTCCGGTGGGCTGGATTCCTCCCTTGTATGTGCAGTTGCGGCAAAGAAAAGCGCCCGGCCGATCAGAACCTTTGCCATCGGTATGAGCGAAGACGCCATTGACCTGAAATATGCCAGACAGGCAGCTGACTACATCGGAAGCGATCACATGGAGGTGATCATCACGAAGGAGGAGGTGCTTGACGCACTGCCCCAGGTCGTTCATCTTCTGGGAACCTACGATATCACTACGATCCGCGCCAGCATCGGAATGTATCTTGTTTGTAAGGCAATCCATGAGAAAACGGATATCCGTGTGCTTCTCACAGGCGAAATCTCAGATGAGCTTTTCGGCTACAAATATACAGATTTCGCACCTTCGGCGGAGGCTTTTCAGAAAGAGGCGGAAAAAAGAATCCGCGAGCTTCATATGTACGATGTTCTCCGTGCAGACCGCTGTATCTCAGTCAACTCCTTAGAGGCGAGAGTACCTTTTGGAGATCTTGATTTCGTGCGTTACGTCATGTCTGTGGATCCCCGGAAAAAGCTGAACACCTATCACAAGGGAAAATATCTTCTGCGCCATGCCTTTGAAAAGGGAGACTACCTTCCGGAGGAAATCCTGTGGAGGGAAAAGGCAGCCTTTTCCGATGCAGTGGGTCACTCCATGGTAGACTATCTGAAGGAATATGCAAATACATATTACACGGACAGCGAGTACGAGGAAAAGCGCAGGAAATACACCCACGCAAAGCCTTTTACAAAGGAATCCCTTCTGTACCGGGAGCTGTTTGAGAAATATTATCCGGGACAGAGTCAGATGGTTACAGATTTCTGGATGCCGAACAGGGAATGGGAGGGCTGTGATGTGGACGATCCTTCCGCCCGTGTCCTTGCAAACTATGGAGACAGCGGGAAATAATAAAGAGAGACACAAAGATACCCGTACCTGCCGGAAACGGCGGTTGCGGGTATCTTTGCGATTTAGAATATATTTGAAACATCGATAGGATAGTGATTGTCAAAACAGGCTTTGCAAAGGGGCAGATTCCCTGCAAGAGAGGGGAGATCATCGATTTTCAAATAGCCAAGAGAATCTGCTCCAATGATCCGGCAGATTTCCTCCGTTGTGTGGGAGGCGGCAAGAAGCTGCTTGTTGGAGGGCACATCAGTCCCATAAAAACATGGATAGAGAAAAGGAGGGGAGCTGATGCGCACATGAACCTCCAGAGCACCGGCCTGCTTTAAAAGGCGGATCAGATTGGCCATGGTGGTTCCCCGTACAATGGAATCATCCACCAGAACGATCCTTTTGTCCTTTACAACGCCTTCCAGAACGCTTAATTTCAGCCGTACACTGGATTCCCGTTCTTTTTGCGTAGGTTTTATGAATGTCCTTCCCACATAGCTGTTTTTATAAAACGCTATACCGAAAGGAATGCCGGACATAGCTGCGAAGCCCTGGGCCGCTGTGATACCGGAGTCAGGAACTCCGGTAACGAGGTCTGCCTGGGCCGGGTATGCCCTGGCGAGAGCGGCGCCTGCCTGAAGACGGGAGGCGTGGACGGAAATACCGTCAATACGGCTGTCCAGTCTTGCAAAATAAATATATTCGAAAATACAGTGAGCCTGCTTCTGATTGCAGAGCTCCTGATTGGAAGAAATCCCGTTTTTGGAAATGGTGACGATCTCACCCGGCAGAATGTCCCTGACGAACTGTGCACCGACAGCCGAGAGGGCGCAGCTTTCCGAGGCAAGAAGGTAGGAGGAGCCCCGTCTTCCAAGACAGAGGGGCTTAAGTCCCTGGGGATCGCGCATACCGATAAGCTTTCTGGGACTGGTGATCACCAGGGCATAGGCGCCCTTAAGCTTTAGTGCTGTTCTCAGAACAGCCTCCTCTACCGTACGGCTTCGAACCCGTTCTCTGGCGATGTGATGGGCAATAACCTCGGAATCGGTGGTTGTCTGGAAAATCGCCCCGTTAAGGGCAAGCTCCCTGCGCAGCTCCTCTGTATTGACAAGATTTCCATTATGGGCCAGGGAGAGAGTTCCCTTGACATAAGTCATTACAAGAGGCTGGGCGTTGTTGATCGTGGCTGCTCCTGTAGTGGAATAACGCACATGCCCGATGCCGAGATTTCCCTTTAAAAGCCGGAGCCGGTCACTGGAAAAAACCTCGCTTACAAGTCCCATGCCCTTGTGTACGCACATATTTCCCAGGGAACCGCAGGTATCGGAAACTGCGATTCCGCAGGATTCCTGGCCTCTGTGCTGAAGAGAGGAAAGGCCGTAATAAATGGTGCCGGCCACATCCTCCCCCTGGGGTGCATAAATGCCGAATACCCCGCAGGCTTCCCTGATTCTTTCTTCAGGAGAAAGAAATTCCTGATTATCTGAATGATTGCACATATTTTTGCCCCATTATACAGAAAATAAAAGTTTGTCAAAGGTCGGATAAGGAAGAAGAGAGTCCGGGATCAGAACCTCAGCTTCATTGGCAGCACAGCGGAGCTCTTCCATTTTCGGAAGGATCCTTCTGTGGCAGAAATCTGCAGCGCTCTGCATATCCGCGAAGGTTTCAACCTCTGATACAAGAGCCAGAAGCTCCTGGGTCTTACTGCTGACCGTATCATAGGACAGGGTCAGTTTTCTGACAAGAGCCTTTTCTCCGGAAACTTGAAGCTCCGGAAGGAGGGCGGTTTTTGTTGAGACATCTCTGGCAATCTGTCCTGCGTAAGCGCTGACTGCGCTGAGGAAATCTTTGGTGAGCATTTCTGCCATTGTGCGGGCCTCAATGCAGATTGTGTTATAATAATTCTCCAGAAGAATCTCATAACGGGACAGAATCTCTTCTTTTGTGAAAATCCGGTGGTCTGTAAAGAGAGCGATGCTCTTTGGGGAAATAAAAGCGGGCAGACATTCCGGTGTAGAGGTAAGGTTTGGAAGACCCCGCTTTTGGGCTTCCTCTACCCACTGGGAGGAGTAACCGTTTCCGTTAAAGATCACTCGTTTATGTTTACGGATCGCCCGTTTCAGAAGCTCATGGACAGCCTGTTCCATATCCTCCGGTCTGGTATCTTTAAGCTCATGGTAAAACTGGTTCAACGATTCTGCCACAGCTGTGTTGAGAACAATATTCGGAGTTGCCACAGAGGCTGATGAGCCAAGCATACGGAACTCAAATTTATTGCCTGTGAAGGCGAAGGGGGAGGTACGGTTGCGGTCTGTATTATCCTTGACGAAATGAGGAAGGACATGGGCGCCTGTCTCAAGCTGGATTTTTTCCTGCTTGCCGAAATAGGTGTCATTTTCAATAGAATCAAGTACCTGACTCAGTTCGTCTCCAAGGAAAATGGATACAATGGCAGGAGGCGCTTCGTTTCCGCCAAGACGGTGGTCGTTTCCTGCGCTTGCAGCGGAGATGCGCATAAGCTCTGCGTAGTCATCCACTGCCTTGACAACAGCCATCAGAAATACGAGAAACTGAGTATTCTGGGCAGGAGTGCGGCCCGGATTCAGGAGATTTACTCCGTCATCAGTGATCAGGGACCAGTTATTATGTTTGCCGCTTCCGTTGATTCCTTCGAAGGGCTTTTCATGAAGAAGACATACAAGTCCGTGTTTCCGGGCAACCTTTTTCATAATCTCCATGGTGAGCTGGTTATGGTCTACGGCAATGTTGGCAGTGTCAAAAACAGGAGCAAGCTCATGCTGGGCAGGAGCCACTTCATTGTGCTTGGTCTTGGCAGGGATGCCAAGCTTCCACAATTCTGTATCCAGTTCGTGCATGTATGCGGAAACTCTTGGCTTTAAGGCGCCGAAGTAGTGATCCTCCATTTCCTGTCCTTTGGGGGCCGGGGCTCCGAACAGAGTTCTTCCGCAGAAAATAAGGTCTTTTCGTTTATTATATAAATCCTGATCTACAAGGAAATATTCCTGTTCCGGTCCGATGGTGGTGGAAACTCTCTGCACACTGGTATTTCCAAGAAGATGGAGCATACGGACTGCCTCGTGATTCAGTGTTTCCATGGAACGAAGAAGAGGCGTTTTTTTGTCAAGAGCTTCTCCGCTGTAGGAACAGAAGGCAGTGGGAATGTACAAGGTCTTATCTTTGATAAAAGCAGGAGAAGTTGGATCCCATGCCGTGTAGCCTCTTGCTTCAAAGGTGGCGCGAAGGCCTCCGGATGGAAAAGAGGAGGCGTCAGGTTCGCCCTTTACCAGCTCTTTGCCGGAAAAATCCATAATAACCTCGCCGTCTCCGGAAGGGGAGATGAAGCTGTCATGCTTTTCAGCAGTAAAACCTGTCATAGGCTGAAACCAGTGTGTGAAATGGGTAGCTCCGTTTTCTACCGCCCATTCTTTCATGGCGACTGCAACGGAGTTGGCTACATCCAGCTCCAGATGCGTACCGTTTTCGATGGTTTTTCTCAGTGCTTTGTACATATCCTTTGGAAGCTTATCACGCATGACTCTGTCGCTGAAGGTCATGCTTCCATATAATTCGGGAATACCTTTACTCATAAATCTGTCTCCTTTCTTTGAACAGGAATGCACTACTTTTCCGATAAATAAAAAAGCAAAGGCACCTATGGTATGCACCACAAGCGCCTTTGCTTATGTTCTGTAGTATACACATTTTTTTTCGCCTGTCAATCCCTGATTTAAAAAAACTTCCGAAAAAAAGTATTTGACAAATGAAAAAGATAGTCCCATAATAGGGTGCAATAAAAACAACTGACAAGGGAGTCAGGAACCCAGCAACGGGGTTTCTGACTCCTTTTTTGCTTAAAGGAGAACATATGAAAGCATTTCTGATATTGGAAGATGGAACTGTTTTTGAGGGAAGCAGTGCAGGTTCAAAAAAAGAAGTTGTCAGCGAGATAGTATTTAATACTTCCATGACAGGGTATCTGGAGGTTATGACAGATCCTTCCTATGCAGGACAGGCTGTTGTGATGACCTATCCTCTAATAGGAAATTACGGAATCACACCGGACATGGAATCCGGGAGAGCATGGACAGACGGCCTTATTGTCCGGGAGCTTTCCGCATTGCCAAGCAACTTCCGTTGTGAGGGCAAAATCCGGGATTTCCTGGAGAAACAGGGGGTGACTGCAATTACCGGAGTAGATACCAGGGCGCTTACAAGACATCTCAGAGATAGAGGAACCATGAACGGGATGATCACAACAGACAGCGGATACGATCTTGACAGGGTGATCAGCCGGCTCAGAGCCTATAAGGTAGGGGATGCAGTTTCCAGAGCCACCTGCAGGGAAGCTTATGTTCTGGAAAGTACTACAGGAGAAACTCTATATCAGGTAGCGCTTCTTGATCTGGGGGCAAAGAACAACATTGCGAAATCTCTGAGAAAAAGAGGATGCAGAGTCATGGTATATCCTGCAGGTACAAAGGCAGAGGAGATTCTCAAAAGCCATCCCGATGGAATTATGCTTTCCAACGGCCCCGGAGATCCGGCGGAATGTGCGGGGCTTATGAAGGAAATAAAAAAGCTTTATGAAAGCGAGGTGCCGATTTTTGCCATCTGCCTTGGTCATCAGCTGATGGCACTTGCAAACGGGGCGAAAACCTACAGGCTGAAATACGGTCACCGGGGCGGCAACCATCCTGTGCGAGACATGAAGACAGGCAGAGTATATATCTCTTCACAGAATCACGGCTATGCTGTGGATGCCTCCACTCTCGGAGAGGATGTTGCATCGGAGGCCTTTGTC
>DXXQ01000022.1 GCA_019416265.1 Clostridiales bacterium
TATTTTCGCCAAGCATCAAGACTGGATACAGCCATCTTAATCTTAATTAATGTGCAGATATGCACAAAACTGTACGCTTTCATCTCGGCAATTGAATAACCGAGGATTCCCGCTTATCATCCTAACATACAGGCATATGAAAGTCAATTATACATTTTTTTATAAATTTTTTTAAAAAAAGTGAATGGTTTCCTTTTCTCCAATCGTATTATAAGTGAAACAGCAAAGAAACACTTCAAAAACCGGGAGGAAAAAAATTATGAAACAGAAAATAAAAAAGACGGCACTTGGCATTTTAGCTGCAAGTATGGTATTATCAACCGGAACAGCAACCACCTTCGCAGCCAGAGCAGACTGCGGACGTTATTATGTGGATGCAAATGGAGACGGCATTTGTGATAACTGTGGTCTTTCCAGGAAAAAATGTCTTGCCAGTCACAAAAAAGGACAGAACTTCGTTGACAAAGACGGTGACGGCATCTGCGATAACCGCGGAAAGGGAAATGGAAACAGAAACGGCAGAAAACAGGGTAATGGCTGCCACAACGGACGAGGCAGAAGAAGGTAATATTTCATGAGGAGCGAACAGGAGGTAAACAGGGCGGTTGGGACTTATTCCAATATGATCCGGCGTCTCTGTATGATACATTTAAAAAATCATGCCGATACAGAGGACATATTTCAGACCGTATTTCTGAAGTATGTCCTCAGCTCCGTTTCATTCGAAGACGAAGCCCACGAAAAGGCCTGGTTTATCCGCGTTACCATCAACGCCTGCAAGGATTTACTTAAAAGCTTTTTCCGCAGCCACGTTACATCTCTGGATGAAGTTCTGGAACAGCCGGCAGAAATACCGCCGGATCACAGAGAAGTCCTGGAAGCCGTCTTATCTCTTCCCAGGAAATATCGCGATGTTGTATATCTGCATTATTATGAAGATTATACAGCGCCGGAAATCAGTAAGATTCTCGGGAAAAATGTAAATACGATTTATACTCTTCTGAATCGCTCCAGACAGGCGCTTCGGGAAAAACTGGGAGGTGACGATTATGCATGAACGACTGAAAGAAGCTTTTGACCAGGTACAGGCCGACGAAGAACTGAAAAACAGTACCAAGGAATATCTTTTTCGCAAAACAAAGGGATATGCCCGGAAAAAAGCTGTAAACTACAGAGCTCTTCTGTCAGCGGCTGCCTGTATGATGCTTTTTCTGTTTGGCGGACATCAGCTTTATTTCACTCCCACTACAGAAATCAGCATTGACATCAATCCTTCCATGGAACTGGCCGTAAACCGTTTTGACCGGGTCATCTCTGTAGACGGTTATAATGACGACGGCGAAAAACTGGCAGCTTCTCTTGATCTTAAATATATGAACTATTCCGATGCTGTAAACGAAATCATCGAAAATAAGACCGTCACTTCTCTCCTTTCCCGGGATGAGATTCTGTCAATCACTGTCACCGGAAACAGTTCTTCCCAGTCTTCCAGAGTTCTTTCTGATATTCAGACCTGTACAGAGGGCAGGCAGAACACTTACTGTTATTCTGCCCGTCCCGAAGAAGTGGAGACAGCCCATGAACTGGGACTTTCCTACGGAAAATATCGGGCATTTTTAGATCTCCAGGCTCTTGCTCCTGAAATCACCGCATCAGATGTCCGTGACATGACCATGAGGGAAATCAAAGATCTGACAGAGCAACTATCCGAAAAAGAAACCGAAGCTTCCTCAGCCAGCCCCAAACAGGGCCGGAAGCAAGGCCAGCAAAAGCAACAGGGACAGGGACACCGGGAAAATAACCCAAAAGGCAGACAGAACCAGCAGAAAAGACAGGGAAAAAATTCTTAAAAAAAACCGCCGAAGATAATGGGGTACTCCTCCATATATCTTCAGCGGTATTTTTATTTTTCATCCTGATACAGGCAATAGCCTTTTTTATTGTTACGCTTTACCCTATATAAAGCCTGGTCTGCTTTCCGGGAAAGCTCTTCGTAAGTACATCCGTGTTCCGGAGCCAGCGCAATCCCTACAGATGCAGATACCGAAACCTTTTTTCCGTCTTTTTCATAAACCTTATCGCAGGCTTCCACAAGTTCCCCAAAGATGTGCTCCACCTTCTCATAGCTTGCAGTGTTCAACAGAAATACCGCAAACTCATCGCCCCCGATCCTTGCCACAATATCATCATGGCGGAATTTTTTCGCCAGAATGACCGCCATCTCCACAAGAACCTGATTTCCATAATGATGCCCGAAAGTGTCGTTAATTTTTTTAAAATTATCCAGATCAATAAAAATCAGAATATGGTTTTCATTTCTGTGCTTCTCTGATCCAAGGATTTCATCAATTTTTTCGGCTGCCGTACCCCCGTTATAAAGTCCTGTAAGTCCGTCTCTTTCCGCCTTCTGCCGGAATTGTTCCTTACCTCTTTTTTCCTTCTGGATCCTCTCTTCCTGCTTCTTTATTTCCGTAATGTCAGACACTGCGCCTACCGTATTGATAATACGGCGCTTTTCATCGTAGATGTTTTTCATGAGAATCCGGTACCATTTTGTCTGACCATCCGAGATTACCTGAACAGAGGCTGAAGCAGTCTCGTTCACTGAAATTTTTTCAAAAGCATCTATGAAGCTTTTGACAGAATCTTTTTCCAGAATCCCTCTTTTTACAATGGTTTCTGGCAGTCCCTCTATAATCTCCTGGGGAAACAAAATATTTTCTTTCTCTGTTTTTCTCTTGAATATATGTTTTTCCAGATCGTATTCAAAGACAAAAGCATTTGAATGATTTGCTGCAATTCTCAAAATTTCCTCACTGCTGATCTTTGCCTCATAGGACTCTCTCAGCTCTGCAGCTACTTTTTTATTCAGATAATAGAGACTGAAAATCAGGATAAAGAACGCCACTGCAATTCCGCCTGCCATCTTTCTGGCATTGCCGTTTATTTTATCCATCAGCTCACGAAGAAGTGTCGTCTCAAGGTTGGAAAAAATATAGTATCCGCTGATTCCCAGCGGCGCGTAATATGTAATTCTCTTTTCGTCCTGACAGCTCAGGATGTAGTATCCGGATCTGCCTTTCTCCATATCTTTTTGAATGATTTCCGAACTTCCGCTCATAAATTCGCTGTGATCATAATACTCCCATATATTGTCGTATCCCAATATCCAGGAATCCCTTTGCAGGCGGGTAACAGGTTTTCCCTTTGAATCTATAATCTGCGTATAGATACTGTTTTCCGTGGTATTTTCCAGGGTATCATGAACCGTTTTCAGATTAAGGATTCCATATACCATACCAATAGCGTTCCCCTTATTCATCATGGGTACTGCAATGACCTGGATATCCTGCTCGTCTACGATCTTGGAAGGAATCACATCGGAAATCGTTATATTTCCTTTCATTGCTTCGCTGAAATATTCCCTGTCTCCTATGTTTACCTTTCTCCCGCCTGAGTCCAGGGCTTTTCCCTCCTCATCGCTGATGCCTACATAATCAAAGCCGTTTAACTCCACAAGAAACTGCATGAAATCATTGGCTTTTCCCAGGCTTTCAATCCTGTCATTTACCACATTTTCTGCCAGTACCTTCAGACTGTTCACCATCTGGGAATATTCTTTCTGGATATTTTGCCCGTTTGACGCCGCTACCCCTCTGAGTTCCTGCCGGGCAGCTTCCATACCCACATTGGCAAGCTCCTTATTAAACTTCCAGGCCGTAAAGACAATAATGCTCATAAATACTGCCATGACAATTACAAACCCTACCAGCCTCTTTCGATATTTTTTCTTCATTAATTCCTCCGCATTTCAGACAATATGTCCCAGTTTCTCTGCATGTTGTCCTTTACGTTCGTGTCTGTCCCTGGGCAAATTTATTTTTAAGTATACTACATAGTTTCCTCAGTCTCAACACCTTAATACCCTATCCGTAAAAAAAGGAGTTAATTTGTCCGTTTAAACTTGAAATTTCGAACAAGCGGAATCTTATAATCATAAAAACCACTTCAAAAGAAGTGGTTTTTATGATTAACCGTCCAGTTTTTCAATCAGTTTTTTATATATGTGCTCTACCATCCACGGCTCTGTTGAAACTTTCAATGCCTCCTCAAATGTCCACCATTGCACGGCTGAATTTTCCTCTTCCCGAATCATCAGTTTTTCCTCTTCTTCCGCTTCCGCCAGATAAGTAAGATTAAAGTGAAGATGACTGGGAACCCAGACGCCTCTTTTTACATGACCATCTACAGTAAGGGTTTCCAGACTGAATACCTCTTCACTGACCAGCCTCG
The DNA here is from genome assembly GCA_019416265.1 of Clostridiales bacterium. Classification (GTDB taxonomy): domain Bacteria; phylum Bacillota; class Clostridia; order Lachnospirales; family Lachnospiraceae; genus Blautia_A. The sequence goes on from DXXQ01000022.1 coordinate 4,294, forward strand.
CATGATTGACACCTGTTTCCTCCTGCAGTTCCTTCATCGCTACCGCACACAAATCTTCCATTCCATCCGCATGACCGCCTATCCATGCCCATGAATCATATATATTGTGATATGCCATCAGCGTCTTTGTACGCGCTTTGTTCACTGTCCACATAGATGCTGTGAAATGACCTGTCAGATTTTTCCGTTCCAGATAATCCCCATTATGTTCTATAAATTCCAGCATCTGCTTCCTGTCATGCTCTTCCTGCGGATTTACAGGCTTATAATTTTGGATTGTGTCCCATAAACTCATGCCTTTTCCTCCTCTGAAAGTTTTTTCACCGTATATTTTAACAGTATATACTCAATACCTGATCCTGTCTATAATGGATTCCTTCTTTACATTTCTGCTCAGCACGAAAGACAGCGCAGTCTGCATAAGCAGCAGGACTGTCACCATGATTCCGATTTCCCAGATTGGAAAATGATACAGGTTTATACCGAAAAAGCCTTCCTTCCGGCAATACAGATATGCGCCGTAGCCTCCGGGCAATCCTATCAGCAGGGAGATTATGATCGAACCTGCGGTGAAGAAAATCCCTTCTAACTGAAGCATTTTTCCAAGCTGTCTGTTGCTCAGTCCCACAGCCTGAAGAATACCGAATTCTCTTTTTCTCGTTATTACGTTCATAATCATGGTGTTTGCCATATTCAGGAAACAGATTGTCCCAATCAGTCCAAGAAACGTATATACCAGCACTTTGAAAAGAAACGTGGTTCTGTCAGCAAGGCTGTATGCCTCATCATAGCCCTCCCAGTATACAATTTCGCTGTCTCCGTACAGTTCTTCTATTTTAGCCTCAACTTCGGCTTTCGCTTCCTCCCCGCACCAGATCCAGAGATAGGCAGGACTATCCCCAAGTAACCCCAGCTTTTCTGCGGTGTCCTCCGTTATCACATAATCTGCGGAAACACTTCCGAAAGAACCCATTGCCCTGCCGCTGTATTTCCCTTCAGACTTTCCGTTGAAAAGTTCTGCCTCCAGTTTGTCGCCAAGCTTCTGACCGTACTCTTCCATAAAGTGAGAAAAGGTATATACATATCCGTCAGCCTCGCTGACCTCATCATATGTAAAATCACCTACAACACCTGCTTTTTTCAGTTCACTGTCGAATCCCTCTCTGTCAAAAACGGCAACGGTCTTTTTGATCCCCTCTTCCTCAAATGTCAGATAGTTTCTGGTCTGGGTTTTCACAACGCCGTCTATCTCCTCAAAGGACTGGATTGCTTCTCTGGAAATGGGATTATTTTTCAGCATCTGATCCAGATTGTTTTCTGTGTAAACCTCGTCGTTATTGTCATAATTCAGCTCTATCTGGTAGTCTCCCCGCTCAACATTATTTCGGGCATCGTATTCCGGGTCAATGCTGCTTGCCAGACTTGATATGGTGACAAATAAAATACAGGACAGTCCCATTACCAGTATCGTAGTAAGATTTCTCTTCTTATTGATTGCCAGATCCGATTTTATAAGTCCCGTTATATTCAGAGCTTTATGCCCTTTTCTGTATCCTTTTTTGTTTCCTGTATACTCTTCATAGACAATCGCACTTACCGGAGTGATGGAAACAATTGTCTTAACCGCCCTTATCAGCGCCATACGAACCGTCACAAGGGAAATCAAAGCTGCAGTAAGAAGAACCCAGGGAGAAAACAGAGCCACTTCCCTGACTGCCATGTATTCGTTTCCTTTTCCCGCAAAACTCATCGCACCGTTGAACAAAAGCACAGATACCAAATATCCTGCCGCAAGACCTATGGGTATGGCAATGGCAGAAAGGAGATAGCCCTCTGTTACGATAATTTTTTTCATCTGCTTCTTCGTGGCTCCGATCGCCTTGATCTTCCCGTATTCCTGAACCTTTCGGGCAATTCCGATCTGGAATATATTGTAAATTACAACCACTGAAAAAATTACAACGATCAGGCAGATAAATGCACAGGGAATCCACACCTCGGATGCAGGCGCATATTTTGTTGCGATCACATTGCTGTTTTTGTAAACATTCCTTGACTCCACGCCAATGGTTTCTGCCAGTTCATCAATTACAGCTTCTATCTGAGTCCAGTCACCTTTGATATTATCGCTTAACGTAAAATATGCCGTATATCTGCCCTTTCCTTCTCCGGCCTCGCTGTCGTAGTATTCTCCGGAAACTATTACCGTGGAAGATTGCTGGCTCTCATTTCCTATCCCGTCTTTTATGATACCTGCAATTATAAACTCCTTTTCCCGGTAGGCCTCTGTTCCGTCCCGTCTTACCGGCACAGTCACTCTGTCTCCGATTTTGACACCGTCGTATCCCAACTGTCCGAAAAACACCCTGGAAGCGGCAATTTCCTCTTTCTCCACAGGAAATCTCCCCTCCTGAAGCATAGTGTGAAAATTTGTCATATCCAAAGCCTTCTCATTCATCCATACAAGACTTGAATCCCCTTTGGTGTGCGCTTCTCCAATCCCTGCCATGAGGCCGATTTCATCAATTTCCCCTCTCTTTTTCATTTCATGAAGCTGTTCCTCTGTGAGACCGGAAAACGCGCCTGCATAATTGCCGTACATGGCTTCTGCATTTTCTATATTTCCTTTGATTCCGCCATATCCAAAGGTTCCTATCGCCGTAATCAGCATTGTCGTCAGCGCGACTGCAATCATGGTAAGAAAACTTCTCGTTTTATTCTCTTTATTGTTGCTGATTGCTATTCTTGTCAGAGTTTTCATTTCAGTTCAGCCACCTTTCCATCTTCGATTGCCAGAATCCGGTCAGCAAGCTGCGCGATTTCCTCATTATGAGTGATAATCACCAATGTCTGTCCGTATTTTTCCGCGGAAAGCTTCAGCAGTGCGATCACTTCCTCCCCTGTTTTTGTGTCGAGATTTCCTGTGGGCTCATCCGCCAGTATAAGATCCGGCTTTGATGCCAGGGCTCTTGCAATCGCAACTCTCTGCTGCTGTCCTCCTGATAATGCAGAGGGAAGATTTTCAATTTTGTCCTCTATTCCCAGTGTTTTCAGAATGTCGTTAACATAGTCTTCATCCGGTTCTTTCCCGTCAAGCCCCAGTGGAAGAACTACGTTTTCGTAAACATTAATTGAGGAAACAAGATTAAACGCCTGAAAAACAAAACCGATTTTCTGTCTCCTGAATACTGCAAGCTCATCCTCAGACATGGAAAAAATGTCTTTTCCCTTAATATATACCTTTCCGGAAGTGGGATAATCAAGCCCTCCAAGAAGATGTAAAAGAGTACTCTTTCCGGAACCGGATTTCCCTATAATGGCGACAAATTCGCCTCTCCTGATTTCTATTTCCGTATTCTGAACCGCCTTTACCTGATTTTTGCCCTCGCCGTAATATTTACATAATTCCTGTGTTTTAACTATTGTATCCATTTTCATTACCTCCTCTTTTCTAAAGATATTACAACAGAAAACTTGCCGTTTTCTTTCAAGACAAAGAAAAAGTCTTACAGATTTGTAAGACTTCTCCTGAGCAGCGGAATCTGAACAATAAATACGCTTCCGCATTTTTCTCCATCAATTCTGTTATCTTTTACCATTATCGTTCCGCCATGCCGGGAAATGATGTATCTCGCAAGATAAAGTCCGACTCCGCTGCCGCTTTCCCTGCGTATTTCTTCCTTGTCCCCTCTGTAAAAGCGCTGAAAAACCTTATGCTTTTCATTTGGGGAAATTCCGATTCCCTGGTCTGCAAACTCAATTCTTACCATAGAATTCATATTGATCACACGAATAGTGATTGTTGTATCTGCCTTCGAATATTTCACTGCATTTTCCAGAATATTAATAAACGCTTCTGTCAGCCACTTCCTGTCCTGCATGATTTCGGGCAGTTTTTCTGTTTCGCCCACCTCAAGCTCAATGGCAATGTTTTTTTCTTCTGCCTTCTGCCACACGCCGTTCGCTGCGTCCAGAATTGACTCAAACAGTTTTCCCTTACGAAGCTGAACGGAAATCATCCCGCTTTCAAGCCTGGAAATATTCACAAGTGATGCAGTAAGCTTTTCCAGTGAATCAATCTGAAATGCCATTCGTTCTTCAAACTCTTCCCTTTCTTCCTGTGAGAGATCCTGATTCAGTAAAATCTCAAACGTGGATTTTACTGCTGCAAGAGGCGTTTTTAACTGATGTGAAACGTCTGTAACAACATTCTTTGTTTCTTTTTTATCTGCTTCTGCTTTTTGTTTTATCAGAAGAAAATTCCCGTTTAATTTGTCCAGAGCCGTGTCTATTCTCGCAGCTTCCGGATCCGAATCCAGACCTTTCATACATCTGGAAATTGACGTTTCCGGAACTCCGTAGCTTCCTTCCCGCAGATCTTCGATATCCTTTTCTATTGCCTCCAGAAGCTCTTTATATCTTCGAAAAACTGCTTTTTCCTGTCTTCGGATTCCAAATACAATTAACAGATATGCCGCAAAAGCGCCTGCGATCGTCATGCCTCCGCTCCACAGAAATTGCTTATAAAAACTGTTTTTCCCCTCTTTTATATACCCATACCGGTTCAGTATCTCCACTGCTTTTTCGTAAGTAATTTCATCTTCTTCTGTTTCTGTCAAGATTTTTCCCAGTTGAATGGTTTCCTCTTTGTAAGAGTTATACTGTGCGGTTATAACAGTGGCGCTCAGTAAAATCAGTGCAATCAGAGGCAGAAAATATCCTGTATATTTACCGTTCTTTGCCATTCCAGACATAACCCAGCCCTCTTACATTCTTAATCAGTTTTTTCCCTTCTTCTCCTGTATCAAGCTTTTTCCGGAGTCTGGTGATGTTTACGGCAACCGTATTTTCATCTACAAATTCACTGTCTATGTCAAATATTTTTTCCAGAATTTGCTCTTTGGACAGAATAATGCCTGGATTTTCCATAAACAAAAGGAGAAGCTTCCACTCATTTTTTGTCACGGAAATCTCCTCTCCATTTACATAAACTTTCATTGCTCTTTTGTCCGCTTTGACTCTTCCCGACTCAATTACCTGATTCTCCTGCGTTCTTTCTTTTCTGAAATATGCATTAATTTTCATGGTCAGAACAGACAGGCTGAAAGGCTTTGCAATGTAATCATCCGCTCCTGCTTCATACCCCATCACCATATCTGTTTCTCTGTCAAGAGCAGTCAGGCATATCAGATGGGCATTTGTCTCCGATCTGATCTTCTTTATGAAATCCAGTCCGTTTCCATCCGGAAGATTAATATCACAGAGAATAAGCTCCGGTGGGTACGCTTTCATTAACGCCTCTGCCTCTCTTATGGTTCCGGCGCTTTTCACCTCGCAGCCCTCTCTTTGAAGAGAAAACTCTATGCTTCTCCTGACGCTTTCTTCATCTTCTATTATCATTACCCTGTTCATATTTTCTCTCTACTTTCACCGTCTGTTACCGTTTTTATCAAACGTCTTTCTAAGCGCTATCTCGGTAGGAATAATGGACGCCGCTAATGGAATCAACTGTATAACACACAGAATCCCTCCAACATTTTCTACCGTTTCTTTCGGCTTTCCCAACACCAGAAGCATTCCGATGACTGTTACAGACAGAAGGATTTTCCCCAAATTGTACCACAGTTTTCCACAGTATTTATGGGCAAATACCCATGTATCCTGATTTTTCATAGACATTGTTGTACGGTATCCAAATGCATAGTTGATTTCCTTTGGCGCTTTTTTCAGAAAGTATTTTCCAAACCCAAGCATTGTAAAAGGAATCAGCAAATCCATCAATGTCATAAATAACCAAAATCCCATATTCATCCCTCCCGGCTACTGTTCTTTTTTTCAATATACTATACTTTCCCTGCAAACTCAACAATGAAAAACACCTCTATTTTCTAAACACAAAACATCGTCACTGTTCACTCCGTTCACAGCAACGAGCCAAAATTCATTCCAGATTGCCTGCGGCAATGGAATTTTGGCTTGTATGTCTCGGGATTTTGTCATATACATGACAAAACACCTCGCGGGATAGTGCCGTGTGAACAGT
>DXXQ01000220.1 GCA_019416265.1 Clostridiales bacterium
TCAGATAATTCCTTAATTTTTTATAAATTTGTTGCGCCCTTTCCTCAAACCCGTTATAATGTTTTCGATATAGCCGCAAAGGATATACAGCCATATAGAATGATAGTTAAAGGATTGATAAGCAGATGAAATTACAGCAGCTACTAAGCGTTACCCGTAAGGCAGTCGACCAGTTTTCCATGATCCAGGACGGCGACAGGATCGCTGTGGGAGTCTCCGGAGGAAAGGACAGCCTTACTCTCCTCTATGCCCTTCACGGTCTTCAGAGGTTCTACCCGCACCCCTTTACCATTGAAGCAGTTACCGTTAGCCTTGGCTTCGAAGGAGTGTCCATGGATCCCATACAGAAATTATGCGATGAACTGGGGATTCATTATACTGTCATAGACACGGAAATCTATAAGATCATATTTGAAGACAGGAAGGAAAGCAATCCCTGCTCTCTCTGTGCCAAGATGCGCAAGGGTGCGCTTAACCAGGTGGCAAAGGAGCTTGGATGCAACAAGATCGCCTACGCCCATCACAAGGACGATGTGGTGGAAACCATGCTCATGTCCCTGATTTTTGAGGGAAGATTCCATACCTTTTCCCCTGTCACCTACTGGGACAGAATGGATCTTACCCTGATTCGCCCCATGCTTTTCATGGAGGAAATGGATGTGATCGGTTTCCAGCACAAATACGACCTTCCTGTGGTAAAGAATAAGTGCCCTGCAGACGGGAACACCAAGCGTGAATACGCAAAGAATCTTCTCCGCCAGCTGAACAGGGAACATCCCGGGACAAAGGAAAGGATGTTTACAGCCATCTTAAACGGAAATATCAAGGGATGGAATATTACAGGCTGAATAAGACAAAAACAGGCCCCCGGCGTTATGGATACGCCAGAGGCCTGTTTTTTCACGAATCTTTTTTATTTTTTCAGGGAATCGAATACCTTTACGGCTTCAATGATCGTCTGTGCAGTTCCCTCGATACCAAACTTGCTGCTGTCAATGCAGAGGCTGTAGCCCGCTGCAGAGCCCCACTTCTTGTTTGTGTAATAATTGTAATAGCTGGAACGGCTCTTGTCTGTTTTGTTGATAATATCCTTGGCCTCTTTCATGGTCTTGCCGTATTTCTGGGCAATACGGTTGATTCTCCAGTCAAGGTTTGCGTGAATGAATACGCTGAAGCAGTCTTTTGACTCTGCCAGGGCGTAATCCGCACATCTTCCTACCATAACACAGGGGCCTTCGGAGGCCAGCTTTTTGATCGCGTCAAACTGTGCAAGGAAAACCTTATGATTGATCGGCATATCTGTGAATCCAGCGGAGGAATATCCGAATGAATATGTATCCATAACCAGGGAATACAGAAAACTGTTGGTTGGCTTCTCGTCGTGGTTTTCAAACAGCTCTTTGCAGATACCGCTGTCATTGGCTGCGTGCTCCAGAAGCTCCTTATCATAACATTTGATACCGAAATATTTGGCAACCTCCTGTCCGATCTGTCTGCCTGCACTGCCATATTCTCGTCCTATTGTAATTACTGAACTCGTACTGTTCATATTTGCCACTCCCTTCTGCATTGAAAAAACAAATTATTTTAATAGTGTTATTATACAATATTTTAGAAGAAATGCAAACTATTTCCGCAATTTATCCAATAATTTTGTGAAATATTCTGGCAGCGGAGCCTCGAATTCCATATATTCCCCTGTGGAGGGGTGGACAAAGCCAAGAACCATGGCATGAAGCGCCTGCCCCTGGAGATGATAGGGATTTTTTCCGGAACCATAAACCTCGTCACCGAGTAAGGGGTGTCCGATGCTTGTCATGTGAACACGGATCTGATGGGTGCGCCCTGTTTCCAGTCGACATTCCACATAGGTGGCATTTTTGAACCGCTCCAGGACTTTATAGTGGGTCACTGCCTCTTTTCCGTTTTTGTAATTGATGGCCATTTTTTTCCGGTCAATGGGATGGCGGCCGATGGGGCCTTCGATTGTTCCCTCATCCTCCTTTATGTTTCCGGCGACAATGGCGCGGTAACGGCGCTTGATGCTGTGTTCCTTCAGCTGTTCGGCAAGATCTCTGTGGGCGTTGTCATTTTTGCAGACAAGAAGCGCGCCTGTGGTGTCCTTGTCGATCCTGTGGACGATTCCGGGACGCATTACCCCGTTGATCCCGGAAAGATTCTCTCTGCAGTGAAACATGACAGCGTTGACCAGCGTCTGGGAGGTATGGCCTGCGCTTGGATGTACGACCATGTTTTTTGGTTTATTTACAATAAGTACGTCGTTGTCCTCGTAAAGGATATCCAGCGGGATATCTTCGGGAAGGATGTCAGGCTCCTCCACATCGGGAAGCTCCACCCGGATCCGATCCTCTGCCTGGACTTTATAATTCGCTTTTACCGGAGAACCGTTTACAGTGATCGATTGCTCCTTCAGAAGCTTCTGGATGTAGGAGCGGGAAAGCTCCTCATTCTTTTCAGAAAGAAAGCGGTCGATACGTACGCCCGCTTCTTCTTTCATGGTATTATATTCTAAAATTTCCATTTTTACCTCTTGTTTTTCAGTTTGAGAAAATCAAAATCATCATCTTCTTTATATTT
>DXXQ01000221.1 GCA_019416265.1 Clostridiales bacterium
ACATATTTTTAAGAAACATTCACAATAAAGGTATCAGGAACAAGTTGGACGGGTGGCTTGCATTCTTCTGCGATGATTCTCCGGAAAGGATTATTGAGCTTTTGGAGAAATATCCGGAATTCAAGCCATTGTACGAGCATGTATATGAAATGTGCCGAAATGTGGAGAAGGTGATGGAAATGTATTCAAAAGAATTATTGGAAATGGACAGAAATACAGTTCAGTATATGATCGATGAGATGCAGGAGGAAATTAACCAGAAGGAAGAGGAATTGAGACAAATAGACACGCAGTTAAATCAGAAGGAAGAGGAACTGAGGCAAATAGACATGCAGTTAAATCAGAAGGAAGAGGAACTGAGTCAGAAAGATGCCCAATTAAAGCAGATAAATGCTCAGTTGGAACAGGAACGCAGGGAACATCAGGAAGCGATGGAAAGAATGCAGAGACAGATTCAGGAACTTCAGAAGAAATAACTTGTGATTTTCTCTATACAAGGAAGAGGAACTGTGTTATAATCATCCCCGAGCATTTATAAAATCAAAATGAAACTTCATTTTGGACTGGTTCGAAAACTTCCCAGGATAAAAAACTAAGGATTGAAAAGCAAAATATTCGGAAAGAGTCTGTGCAGAAACAGGCTCTTTCCCGTGTGCCGTATCCTTAGGGATACGGTATTTTTTTGCAATTCTTTTCTTAAAAAAGTAAAAGAAAAGGAGATTGAAAAATGAATGCGAAACGAAAAATAATCATTGACTGCGATCCGGGGATCGACGATACCTTAGCTCTGATGCTGGCCTTATCATCGCCTGAGCTGGAGGTGATCGGAATTACAATTGTATGTGGAAATGTTCCCACAGACATTGGTGCAGAAAACGCATTAAAGGTGTTGAAATTTATGAACCGGCTGGATATTCCCGTATATTACGGAGAAGAGCTGCCGCTTAAAAGAGAGTATGTCAGCGCCCAGGATACACATGGAATGGACGGTCTGGGAGAAAGCAATTACCCGGCTGTAACAGAAGCAGAAGTAAAAAAAGACGCAGTAAACTTCCTGATCCATACACTCCAGACTCAAAAAGATGTGTCCATCATTGCAATAGGTCCTCTCACAAATATTGCGAAAGCGCTGCAGAAAAAAGAGGAAGTATTTGAAAACCTGGATGAATTAATTTCCATGGGCGGAAGCTATAAGAGTCATGGAAACTGCTCGCCTGTTGCAGAATATAACTACTGGTGCGATCCGGATGCAGCGAAATATGTATATGAAAACCTGCCAAAAAAAATACATATGGTGGGGCTGGATGTAACAAGAAAAATTGTTTTGACCCCGAATATATTAGAATATATGCAGATTCTGGATAAAGAAAAAGGAGAATTTATCAAAAGAATCACTGGTTTTTATTATGATTTTCACTGGAAATATGAACGGGTGATCGGTTGCGTGATCAACGATCCTCTGGCAGTTGCCTACTTCATAAACAGAGAATTGTGTCAGGGCTTTGACAGCTACACAACAGTAGAAACAGAGGGAATCGGCATAGGACAATCCATTACAGACGCTATGGATTTCTGGAAAAAAGAACCCAACAGCCATGTGCTGACCGAGGTGGATCCAAGAGAGTTTATGACCATGTTTTTAACCAGGGTTTTTGGACAGGACGAACAGGAAATCCGAAAAATCCTTTTGCAGATCATGTGAGAGGAGATAAAAAATGAAGAAAATAACCGTATTTCAGATTTGCTTTATGGCCTTTTGTACAGTGATCAATCTGGCAGGAGGGAGCATTGCGCTGATGCTGAAACTGCCGGTGTATCTCGACTGCATCGGAACCCTTTTGACTGCTGCTTTGCTGGGGCCGGTTTACGGAGTGCTCCCCGGAATACTGAGCGGAATCATCTCAGGAATGTCCACAGACGTTTATGCGTTTTATTACATTCCGGTCCAGATTATCACAGGGCTTATGGCAGGAATCGTATTTAAAACCTCATGGGTAAAAAAGTGGAAAACACCTCTGGGAACTCTTTTTATTTCCCTGCCGGGAACAGCGGTAAGCGCGGGGATCACAGCATATCTGTTCGGCGGAGTGACATCTTCAGGATCCTCCATTCTGGTTGCAGTCCTAAACAAACTGGGTATGAACCTGGTTCTGAGTGTGTTTGCAGTTCAGGCTCTGACAGATTATCTGGATCGGTTCCTTGCCGTGGGAATCACCGCAGCTGTGCTGGCTCTTATGACAAATTCCATGAAGATGCAGATAAAAATCGGCCATAACGGAACGATGTAAGGTGCGGATAAAAAAATCTCCCTGAAATATGTGAAAATGCACAATGCTTCAATGGAAAACCTGTGATATAATGTCGTTTCGTGGTGAGTAAAATGTTTTTCAGACACACTTTGGAACGTATTTATAAGAGGAGGAGTTGAAAATGAAAAATAAATACAACAGGACCGTCACAGCCTGCTTCGTAGGATATATTGTACAGGCGATCGTCAATAATTTTGTGCCGCTTCTGTTTCTGACCTTCCAGAGAAGCTATCACATTACCCTGTCACAGGTTACGCTTCTGGTAACCTTTAACTTCGGAATACAGCTTCTTGTGGATCTCCTGTCTGTGAAATTTGTAGACAGGATCGGTTACCGGACAGCCATGGTTACGGCGCATATTATGGCTGCTGCAGGACTTGTTTTACTGACAGTTCTGCCTGACACTATGGAGTCTCCCTTTGCCGGAATCCTGACTGCGGTTATGATCTATGCCATTGGAGGAGGGCTTCTGGAGGTGATCGTAAGCCCGGTGGTGGAAGCCTGCCCTTCCGATAATAAAGAAAAAGCAATGAGTATGCTCCATTCGTTTTACTGCTGGGGACATGCGGGAGTGGTGTTATTTTCTACGGTATTTTTCTATTTTGCAGGTATTGAGAACTGGAAGATACTGGCGCTGATCTGGGCGATAATTCCTGTGATCAATGGACTGGTGTTTACAAAAGTACCGATTGCGCCTTTGATGGCGGAAGGGGAGACGGGATTAAAACTCAAAGAATTATTCAGTATTAAAATTTTCTGGATTCTCCTGATTATGATGATCTGCGCAGGGGCAAGTGAGCAGGCAGTAAGTCAGTGGGTATCTACCTTTGCGGAAAAAGGTCTGGGGATCACAAAGACCGCCGGAGATCTCACGGGAACTCTGGCATTTGCAGTTCTGATGGGGCTTTCCAGATTATTTTACGGGAAATACGGAGACAGAATCAATCTGGATCACTTTATGATTTACAGCAGTATTCTGTGTATTCTGTCATACCTCGGCATCGCCTTTTTCCCCAGTCCTCTCCTCAGCCTCATGTGCTGTGCTGTCTGCGGCCTGTCTGTAGGAATTATGTGGCCGGGAACCTTCAGCAAAGCTTCCGCGGCTCTTCCCAGAGGAGGAACCGCCATGTTTGCCCTCCTGGCTCTCGGAGGAGATGTTGGCTGTTCCGGCGGGCCTACAGTGGTCGGAATGGTGTCGGATGCGCTGGGAGACAACCTGAAAATGGGAATCCTGGCAGGAGTTGTTTTCCCGGTATTTCTTCTTGCAGGAATTTTTTTCTGCAAAAAAATGAAGAGATAAAAGAAGAAAACAGTAATTTTACAGGCAACAGAAATCGGAAATTTCCCCCGTGGAGCAGGCGCTTCCGGGGGAAAAGACCGAGAAATGTAAAGAAAATTTTACTTGCCATATCCCTGCATATTTGCTATGATACCTTTGCCTGCAGAGCGTCAGAGCAGATAGTTGAAGGAGCACAATGGTGGGTAACAAAAGGAATTTAAGCAGAAAAATAAAAAAACTGATATGTGCGTTCATTACCCTTTTCATGTTTGTTTCAGGAATGTGTTTTGATGAGATCAGAACAGATTCCCTGTTTGTGTCTGCTTCTTCAGAGAGGGACACCTTTCTCTCCTCTGGCTGTTCGGCGTTTTCTGACGAACAGGCATGTACTGTGGATATGCTTGGAATCCGCGGAACTGCGGAGCTTGGCAGGATCACTGTACGGGCTGCAGTGCAAAAGAGGGATGAGAAAGCATCCTCTGATTTTTTATGTCAAAAAATATCTGTTCCCACAGAGGGAAAATCTTACATCAGTTCGGACGGAATACAGTTTATCTCTGAATTTTCCGACGAGCATATCGTAAATTATCTTCACAGATCTGATGGAAAAAAACGAATCTGAATCCTTCCCCTTAAAAGCCTGAGACAGCCGGGCTTGGTTTTGCTGTAAAAAAATATATAACGCAGAAGCATACAGAAGAACGTATGCTTATTTCTGTATGCTTCCGCAAGGAGGATTATATGGGTGAAAATATTTTTGTGATCGTATTATGCGTAATTGCACTGGCAGCAGGAATCTGGGGCTGGTGGATCGATAACAAGAGATAAAAAGAGGATGGAAAAATGAATTTTACATATATTATGGGATTACTTGGAGGTCTGGCTTTATTCCTGTACGGAATGCAGATGATGAGCACAGGACTTGAGGCGGCAGCCGGCAATAAAATGAAAGTAATACTGGAAAAACTCACTGCAAACAGATTTGTGGGGGTACTGGTAGGCGCACTGATCACCGCTGTGATCCAGTCGTCTTCCGCAACTACAGTTATGGTAGTCGGATTCGTCAATTCCGGGATGATGACATTGAACCAGGCAATCTGGATCATTATGGGCGCAAATATCGGTACAACCATTACCGGTCAGCTGATTGCCCTTGATGTGGGAGAGCTTGCACCCCTTGTGGCCTTTATGGGAGTGGCGGCCATTGTATTTCTAAAAAATGAAAAGGTAAAACATGTAGGAGAAATCATGGCGGGACTTGGCGTTCTCTTTATCGGAATGGATATGATGGGAACAGCTATGAAACCTCTGGCAGACTCTGAAAGCTTTATCGGCATTCTCACGAAATTTGAAAATCCGGTGCTGGGCATTGCCGCAGGAACGATATTTACAGCGCTGATCCAGTCCTCATCTGCGTCAGTGGGAATTCTGCAGACCCTTGCGGGAAGCGGTATGATCGGTTTAAAAAGCGCAGCCTTTGTACTGTTCGGACAGAATATCGGTACTTGTATCACTGCATTTCTGGCTTCCATTGGAACCAGCAGAAACGCAAAGAGAACAACGCTTATTCATATTATGTTTAATGTATTCGGTACAGTCATTTTTACCGTCTTGTGCCTGACAACTCCGGTGATCAGCATGGTGGAAGGATGGACACCGGGAAATGCACCGGCTCAGATCGCCAATCTCCACACCATGTTTAATGTGGTAACGACCATCCTTCTGCTTCCTGTGGGAACATATCTGGGCAAAATCGCAGCCGGGATCCTCAGGGACAGAGAAGGAACGGAAGAAGTGGAAGGAATGCGCATACAATATCTGCTGGACATCAAGCACATCAATACAGAGAAGCTTGGAGCATCTGTGATCTGCATGGAAGGGATTAAGAAAGAGCTTATGCGGATGATGGGAATGGCCCGCCGTAATGTGTCAGAAGCCTTCGATGCAGTAACAGAAAGGGATAAAGGCAGGGTTGAAGCAATAGAGGAACGGGAGGAATATGTGGATTTCCTGAATAAGGAGATATCCAAATATATCACCTCCGCAGCCTCCTATGAGACGACAAAAACAGGAAACAGGATCTTTAATTCACTGTTTTCCATTACGGGAAATATTGAAAGAATCAGCGACCATGCAATGAATATCGCCGGATACTCCAATCGGATCACAGAGAAGGGAATTCATTTTTCCGATCATGCAAAGGAAGAACTGGAGCAGATGAAGGAAATCTGCGGAAGATTAGTTGAAAATATGATGGATAATCCGTCAGATATAGCGTTCTGGAATAAAAAAATTGCAGGAATTGAGCAGAAAATCGACGATATGACAGAAGATTTCCGGGAAAATATGTACGCAAGAATCCGTGCCGGAAAATGTACAGACGAAGGAGGAATCCTTTTTTCGGAAATGTTGACAGATTTTGAGCGTATCGGAGACCACGCCTTGAATATTGCGGATGAAATGGTAAAAATAGCGGGAAGCCGGGAATAAGTTCCGGCACTCTGCAAAGAACCCGGGACATACAGTGTGCTGCCGGGAATGAAGCGAACAGCAGCCTTTTGGGAAAGCGGCCGGACAGTATGAAGCTGTTGACATCTTTTGACGGGAAACGTATAATTAAAAAAACAGCACAAATTCAAAAACAGGTGGAAATGCAAAATGAAAACAAAAATGACAAACATACAGCGCAGAGATGCAGGAATGGCATATATCTCAGACGAAGCTGTATTTGAAGAACAGCTTGTATGCAGAAAGATTCTGCAGAAACTGAATTTTATGGACCGGTCAGATTTCGACGGGATCAAAGAGACGGTAAAGGAGCTTTTGGGCAGATCGGAAGATGCCTTCATCAATCCGCCTTTTTACTGTGACTATGGTAAACACATTGAAGTGGGCAAAAATTTCTTCGCAAACTATAACTGTACACTTCTCGATGTAGCGAAAATTAAAATCGGAGATAACTGCCAGCTTGCCCCTAACGTGGCAATTTATACAGCGGGACATCCTGTCCATCCGGTGAGCCGTAATTCGGCGTATGAATATGGCAAGGAAGTGACCATAGGAGATAACGTGTGGATCGGCGGAAATACCGTCGTATGTCCGGGAGTACACATTGGCAGCAACACGGTGATCGGAGCAGGAAGCGTTGTCACGAAGGATATCCCGGACTGGTGTATTGCAGCGGGAAATCCTTGTAAGGTCATCCGCAGAATTACAGAAGAAGATCAGCGGAAGCTCTTCCGGGACGAGGAGATCGACGAGGAAGCCTGGGAGGATATTCAGGAGAGAATGAACAGAGAATAGAGGCTGGAATGATTTTCAGATACATAAAAACCGTTGGGAATTTTTAGGATGATAAGCGGGAATCCTCGG
>DXXQ01000222.1 GCA_019416265.1 Clostridiales bacterium
GATTTCTCTTCAGGACCTTCTTTGGAAGCTCCGGCTCCCGACCAGCCTCCTGTGGAAGAAATCCTTCCGGAAGAAACACCTCCTTCTTCAGATTCCCTGCCCGGAGAGGAAGCTCTCACAGATGCTCCGGAAGAGTTTACGGATTTTTCCTCCTCAGATGAAGAAGAACCGGTATTTGAGGATGGAACAGCAGAAACAGTCCCGGCTTCCTCTGCAAATGCAGGCGGCATCGATGTGGCAATCACCTCCACACAGCCGTTTTCTGCCAATGCATCTGCAGCTGTCAGTATTGAAGGACCTTCCGTTCAGTCAAAGACTGTAACTTTACAGGGAGATCAGGCCTCCTTCCATGCAGATGCATTTTTTGAAGGGCTGCCTTCCGGGGAATATCAGCTTACTGTCCGTACCAGACGGTTTGCAGCTTATTCTCAGACTATCTCTGTAAGAGAAGGGTATACCTCTAAAATTCAGATCCACTCCTCTAAAATGGAAGGCTACGACCAGGGAAACCATCCCGGAGTCCTGATCCTGGGAGATGTAACCGGCGATCATCAGGTAAGCGATAAGGATAAAGAAGCCATGCTTCTCGCCCTTCACAGTGATTCCACAGATACGGCATATGATCTGAACGGGGATCTGGCTGTTAATCTTGCAGATCTCCAGTATCTGGCACACAGTCTCACTGAGCCGGGCGTTTTCTCCTCCGTGGAGCGTCTTGTTTACACAAAGGCAGTAGAAAGTACGGCAGATGAGAATACCCGGGTACAGGGAAATCTTGAGGATCTTTTATCCCATCAGGGTTCCGTTACCCTGACTCCCAAAAAAGGAACTTCCATCAGCGAAGAAAATCCCGTAGCAGCTACCTTTGACTTTTCCGGCACCGCAGGAGAAACAGGAATTGAAATGGAAGGTTTCACCATTCAAGCTCCTGTGGAAACAGAGGACAATGCGGCTCTTACCAGCGCCATTGCAGACGGTGTTGCTGAAGTTACGATCGTGAATTCCCAGTCGCAGGAAGAAATCATCCCCTTTTCTCTGGCAAACGGGGCAGTCTCTGCTGCTCTGTTCAGAAGCGGCGGAACTGTAACCGTAGGAGCAGACGGATCCCTGACGCTGAACTTCGGACAGAAGATTGCCGTCAAAAAGGTAACTATTAAAATAACAGGAACAAGGAAAGATGCTCCCCTTGTCAATATTTCCAAAGTGGAGTTCGTCAACGACATGGAAAGCAGAATTCCCGCTCCCCAGCTGGGAATCCCTTCTTCTGTACAGGCAGAAATCAGGAGCAAACAGATCAACCTTTCCTGGAAACCCCAGTCCAATGTGACAGGCTACGAACTCTACATTTCCGGCCAGGCCGGAAAAAGAGGAAATTCCTCTTTACAGACACAGATTGTAGGTACCGCAGTTACCAGCCATACGTTTACTGCCATCAACGATAAGGATCTGATCAATAATCAGTCCTACACCATAAAGGTCCGTTCTGTAAACGGAGACTGGAAAAGCGACTGGTCAGACACTCTTACCGCAGTTCCAAAGGCTGACGATGTACCTCCGGCTCCGGATAATCTGACTGCAATCGGCGGATACCGTTCCCTTCAGCTCACCTGGAAGGATATGGATGATACAGACAGCTACAATGTTTACTGTAAAGGCCCGAAGGACGAAAGCTTTATCAAGGTAAAAGAAGCTCTTACAACCTCAGGCTGTACCCTTACAGAGCTTGAAGATAATTCCACTTATCAGGTTTATGTAAGAGGAATCAACGAAAAAGGAGAGGGACCTGCTTCCCTTACCTCAGAGGCAACCACTATAATACCGGATTTCCCGAAAATCCCGAATTATAATCTTTTAAATACTTCCAATGGAGAAGGCAGCCCTGCCGCTCATATTCAGAATATAACGATCGGAAACAGCGGCGGCGCCCATATGGTGGACAGTCCCCTTGACAAGGATACAAGAAGCGGACTCGGCCTGGCAGACAACAGCTTTTCCTCCTACTGGATGAAGGAGGACTGGGACGACGGAGTCAATTACAAACCATCCGGTGATGAAAAGGGAATTACCCTGACTCTGGATAACAGCTATAAAATGAGCTACCTGACCTTTGGTACAACAGATTATGCCTACTCCTTCCAGAACGCAGCCGTATGGTACTGGGATAAGGATGGACAGAGAAGAGAATTAAACAGCCGGCTTCTTCAGAAGCTGGACGAAAACAACAATACCTATTATCTGCTTAAATTCGAAAAAGCAATAGAAACCGACAAGCTCCAGTTTTGTCTGAGTACAGCCAGCAACACACGTTTGATGAAGATTTCTGAAATCCATCTCCATAATTACGATTCTCTTGAAGACGATATTATGGCTTTATATGAAGACGATATGCACACCGTCTTAAAGGATGAAGTTACTGAAGAGACGATCCTTGCCCTGGAGGAACGGGTAAACACCAAAGATACCGTCAGCCAGGAATTCCATCCTGCAAGAGAAGAGCTGTTGAAGGAACTGGATGTGGCAAAGGGAATTCTGGAGAACAGACAGGAAAAGGTATACCCTGTAAATGTTTCCATTACAGCTTCCAAAGACAGCCACCTGAAATTCTCCGGCTTAAATGCATGGCAGCCTCTGGGCAAAACAACCTACAGCGGAGAACGTCTGATCTTATATGTGGGACACAACTCCAGAAAAGCCGGACAGCGCGCGGATCTGAAGCTTGTCTATGCACAGAACCATGCGGAAAGCAGCGGTTTCTACAGGGAATGGAACTTAAATGTCGGTCGAAATGAGCTGACAGTTCCAAACCTGCAGACCATTTCCGGTGTGGAAAAGGGCGGCCAGCTTTACGTTATCTACACAGGAAATCAAACCTCTGACCAGTACGGAATCCGTGTTGTGGGTGGACAGGAGATTCCTTCCTTAAATCTGGTGGGATTAAACGAAGAAGAACGCAATGCCGCTATTGACGCTTATGTCGGCGAGCTTCAGGCACATGTGGAGAATATCAGCGCCAGACATACAGAGCTTCACGAAAGTGTAGATAACAAAAATATCAATCTTCCTTATGACGAGAGAAACTGTGTTTTAAATGCAACGGACATTCTCATCGACCAGATGATGTATTCTGTTCCTGCAACCCAAATCTGGAAAGGGCTTTCAGGCTCTGATGCTTCCGAAAAAGCAGCCAGCCTGAAAACAGCGCTGAAATCCGCAGAGGAAGCAATGCTTCTTGCTTATCAGCATAAGGGACTCAGCAATGCTGAGGGCGCACCTGCTCAGGACCGTCTTCCTTCACAGCATTTAAACATCCGTTATATGCGTATGTTTGCCGGTGCGTTTATGTACGCCTCAGGAAACCATATCGGTATTGAGTACGAACAGACAAGTATCTTAAGCAGTATAAAAGCAATCGCAGACCTGGGATGGGGAATTGCTCATGAGATCGGACATAATATCAACGAGCCATCCTATACTGTAGCGGAGATCACAAATAATTATTTTGCACAGCTTTTTACTATCAGGAAAAACGGACTTCGGTTCCAGATGCCCAATGTCTACGAAAAAGTAACCTCCGGAACTGTGGGCAGATCCTCGAATCTTGCAACCCAGCTTGCCCTGTACTGGCAGCTTCATCTTGCCTTTGATAACGGAACGGACGATGCTGTTTATTCCCAGTATCAGCAGCAGTTTGACAATCTGTTCTTCGCAAGGGTAGACAGCTATTCCAGAAAACCGGACCGTGCCCCTCAGGGAGGTCTTACTCTTGGCAAAGATACCGATCAGAACCTGATGCGTCTTGCCTGCGCTGCAGCAAATAAAAATATTCTTCCGTTCTTTGAACGCTGGGGTATGGTTCCGGACGATACAACCAGGAACTATGCAGCAAAGTACGGCAATCCTGAAACAAAAGCTATTTACTATGTAAATCCTACAGCAAGAGATTACCGTGCAGCACACCTGAATGAGGAGGGTTCTCTTGGCATCGCCGGAAAAGACACAGCCTCTGCTTCGATCACAACAGAGCAGAATCAGGTTACTGTGACTATCCATGCCTCTGACAGAGCAGATGCCATTCTTGGCTATGAGATTCTTCGAAGCATGACCTCCAACGGCAAAGAAACGAAAGAAGTCGTAGGCTTTACAGAATGCAGAGCTGACGGTTCCGCAGTTTATGTAGATACCGTATCTTCTGTAAATAACCGCGTTATGACTTATGAAGTGCGTCCTGTGGACAAATTCCTGAATTACGGAAACGCCGTACAGGCCGGTTCATCAAAAATCCAGACAGAGGGAAGACTGGAGAAAAAAGAGTGGAAAGTATCCACTTCAAATATGAGCGCTTCCAACGATACGATCCTTCCTCCTACAGAAGAGGATCCGGACAACGGATTCGGAGATTCCGGTCAAAAGGTTCAGTTTGCCATTGACTATGTCATTGACAATAAAGCAGAAACTGCATATAACGGAACCTCCGGCACTGACGGTTTCCTCACCATTGATATGGGCAAAGTACAGGAGGTTACTTCTCTTCAGTACAGAGGAGGAGCACTTTCCGATGTGACAATTGAGGTCAGCCCTGACGGTGCTACCTGGAAGAGTGTAAAAGCCCACGCAGCAGTTCCTGCCTCTGACAAGCGCCATACGGTATGGTTTGATTCTGTTGATCCGGAAGCAAAAGAGGATTGGATCGGCACCTATGACGCCCGCTATATCCGATTGCTGTTCCACAGATCCGAGACAATTTCTATCAAGGAGCTCGATATCTGCGGACCTTCCGGAGATAATCTGGAATTCTACCAGTCAGACAGCCAGACACCGGCGGCAGGTATTCTGAAAAACGAATACAGGTTTGGAAAAAATGAAACGGATGTGATTCCGGCAGGATCTCTTATCTTTACGGGAACCTACAAAGGAAATCCTGCCTATAACGTGGTGATGCTTTACGATGCAGACGGAAATGTCATCGGTATCCGGAAGGGAGCTGACGGAACTGACACCGTAGAGGCAGAACAGGTGATCCTTGCAGATGTACCGGAGCACGGAAATCTGGGCGAAACCTCAGATGGTACCTGGATCTATTACATTAAGCCTGACAGCACCGGAAAAATCAGTGAGGAAACCATGGCACAGTTAAGGAACTCCATTCGCGGAGAGCTTTACCGTGTAGATAATGCACTGACGAACGAGGGAGAACGAGTGGTCAGCGATACCCTTCCCATCACTGTGGATCCTTCCGGGCTTCCAACTATTGACCTGACTTCCAGCGGCCAGACTGCACAGCCGTAATAAAGGAGAAACACAGACATGAAGAAACAACTTACACACATTTTATTGTGTATGCTGCTCCTGACTCTTTTCCTGCCTGTCTCAGTAAAGGCCGAGGAGAAGAACAGGGTAAACCTTATTGCAGATGAAAACCGGGTGGGAATCTCTCTTGAGATTCCTTCCGGAAAATCAGATGCGATCCACTCTCTGCGCATCCGCCTGTCAGTTGCGGCATCCCATGACCTCACAGGAGCTTTTGCTTTTGACAGCAGCATCCGGACCACTGTCCAGGACGCTGCATGGACCAGACAGGAGTCCGGTTATATTATGGATATTATCCTGTCAGGAAAACAGGATTTAACAGGAGAGAGTGGTATGCTCTCTCTTGGAACTCTGACTCTGAACTGTGAAGGTAGCAAAAGCTGGAGCGCAGAAATTGGAGTTTTCGAAAACTCTCTGGAGTATGTAAACAGCTTTGGAACCTATGAAAAAATCACAGATCTGAGTACAGTACCGGTTTCGGTAAAGATTGAAAGTACAGAACCGGAACCAACGCCGACGGTAACTCCGTCTCCAACTGTAACTCCGATTCCACCGGAACCAACACCGACTGCAATCCCGCCACAGCCTCCGGTAGTGATCCCAACTGCAACTCCGGTTCCTCCGGCTCCAACAGTAACTCCGGTTCCTCCTACTCCAACCGTAACCCCGAAACCGACTCAGACGCCTCAGCCGACTCCGAAACCGGAATTTAACACCTCTGCAAAGATCAAGCTGAGTGCAAGTGTGAAAAACAGCTCCAATCGTGTTTCCTTCAAATGGAAACAGCAAAAAGGGGCAGACGGCTATCAGATTTATCAGTATAACAGCAAGACAAAAAAATATGAACGGATGAAAACCGTTCTGGATCCCAAGATCACCTCCTACACCAGCAAAGAGTTAAGCTATGGAACTACCTATTCCTTTAAGCTCCGCGCTTTCCAGGTAAAGGAGGACGGAAAGAGAACTTACGGTTCCTTCGGACCGGTTATCAAAGCGACGACTGCTCCGGCCAGATCTTCCTCCCTCTCTGTAAAATCTTCCAGAAGAAGAGAAACAGCCGTTTCCTGGAAGAAAGTAAAAGGCGCGGCAGGATACCAGATATACCGCAGCGATTCCGCCAGGGGAACTTATCAGCGTGTCAAAACAACCATGGGAAATTCTTCCGTAAAATATACAGATAAATCGGTAAGAAGCAAAAAGACATATTATTATAAGGTCAGAGCCTTCTCCGTAAACTCCAGCGGAAAACGGGTTTATGGAAGCTTCACTTCTGTTAAGAGAGTAAAAGTGAAATAGGCACAAAAAGTCCGGGCAGCACTGTCCGGACTTTTTTCAGAGCTTTTTTCAAGAAACGGAAACAGTTGCTTTTTTACCCAAAGAGGACTACAATAGGTACATCACAAAACGAGGAGCGAATAAGATGTCAGTAAAAATAGGACGAAACGATCCCTGCTGGTGCGGCAGCGGAAAAAAATACAAGAAATGTCACGAAGCCTTTGACGACAGGCTGGAAAAATACCGCAGAGAAGGATATGCAGTCATCGATCACGACCTGATCAAAACTCCGGATCAGATAGCAAAAATAAAAGAAAGCTGTGCCATTAATATTGCAGTTCTGGACTATGTGGAGGCCAACATAAAAGAGGGCGTTTCCACAGCGGAGATTAACCGCTGGGTGCATGAGCAGACAATAAGCCGCGGAGCCATACCGGCTCCTCTGGACTATGAGGGCTTCCCCAAAAGTGTCTGTACCTCTGTAAACGAGGTTGTATGTCACGGAATCCCTTCCGAGGATCAGATTCTGAAAGCAGGGGATATTATAAATGTGGATGTCTCCACAATCTACAACGGTTATTTTTCCGATTCTTCCCGAATGTTCTGCATCGGTGAGGTAAGTCCGGAAAAGAAAGAACTTGTAAAAACAGTCAAAGAATGTGTTGAAATCGGAATTTCCCAGGTAAAACCCTGGACTCCCATAGGAAATATGGGACATGCCGTCCATAAACATGCCCTGGAGCACGGCTACAACGTAGTCAGCCATATCGGCGGCCACGGAATCGGTCTGGAATTTCATGAAGACCCCTGGGTAAGCTATGTCTCCGAAGAAAATTCCGGAGTCCTTATGGTACCGGGTATGATGTTCACAATTGAACCTATGGTCAATATGGGAACTGCCGAGACTGTCACTGACGAAACAGACGGCTGGACGGTAACCACAGCTGATGGCAGTCCCTCCGCCCAGTGGGAAGTAACTGTCCTTGTAACAGAGGATGGATGTGAAGTGATCTGCTGGTAAATATTCCTGACAGATCCGGATTCTGCCCTGTCTCTCCCCGGTCATGAGACTCTCCACACACCGCATCATATTCTAAATAAAGACTCAGTTTTCGGGAGTTTTCCTTTATGGTTGATTATAAATGCGGTTACAGCGGCCTGGGAGTAGGAGTGGCTGTTCTTGATACCGGAATATACGCCGGGCATCTGGATTTCGGCAGCAGGATTGCTGCTTTTCGGGATTTTGTTTCTTTTCGCAGAAATCCCTATGACGACAATGGCCACGGAACACATGTGGCAGGTATTATCGGAGGAGACGGAACAGCCTCCGGCGGAAGATTTACAGGAATTGCCCCGGGATGCAGCTTCATCGTCCTAAAGGTCTTAGACCGGTTTGGAAACGGCAAGAAAGAAGTTCTTTTAAAAGCTTTCCGGTGGGTTCTGGCAAACAGAGAATTGTATAACATTCAGGTAGTCAACATTTCTGTGGGAACCACCTGCAGATCAGCCTGTGACAACAGTCTGTTGATTGACGGTGTGGAGCAGTTGTGGGACGAAAACCTTGTTGTAGTTGCAGCAGCCGGAAATCAGGGGCCCCGCCCCGGAAGCATTACAGCTCCCGGCAGCAGCAAAAAAGTGATCACTGTAGGTTCCAGCGACATGCTCACAGGCAAAGGCGCAGTCTCGGGAAGAGGGCCAACCTCGGAATGTATATGTAAACCGGATATTGTGGTACCGGGCAATAAAGTGATTTCCTGTGGAACGGAATCCCCCTTTGCCTACGGTATAAAAAGCGGAACCTCCATGTCAACTCCCGTAATATCAGGAGCCTGCGCCCTGATCCTTGAAAAGGAGCCGTCTCTCTCAAATGTAGAGATCAAGCGGCGTCTTCTTCTGGGAGCCGACGACCTGGGATATGACAGAAATATCCAGGGATGGGGGAGATTTAATTTAAAAAAATTCATGGAAACACTGTAAAAAAGAAAGGGGAAGCCCCGGTGGCTGCCCATAAGAAATGTACAGTAAAAAGATTAAAAGGAGGAGCCTGCCTTTATGCAAGCTCCTCCCATTTTTCGTATAATTCTTCCAGTTCTTCTGCTATAGCTGCCTGTTCCCGACTAAGCTTTGTACACTCAGCCACATTGGTGCAAACATCCGGAAGAACCATTGTTTCGTTAATTTCTTTATCCCGTTTCTCCAGCTCCTCGATACGGCTCTCCACTTTCTTTAACTCATTTTCCCGCTTACGCTGGCGGGCCTGTTCCTCTTTTTGCTGCTGCCAGGAAAGCTTATTGTCTGACACTGCTTTCGCCTCTGCTTCCGCGGCAGCAGCAGGAGCATATTTCTGTGTCAGTTCTTCTTTTTTCTCAAGATAATAATCGTAATCCCCAATATAGTTTACAATCGCCTGATTTGTGAGATCCAGAACCCTGGTTGCTGTCTGGTTAATAAAATATCTGTCGTGGGAGACATACAGCACCGTTCCTGTATAACTGTTCAAAGCCTCTTCCAGGATTTCCTTGGATGCAATGTCAAGATGGTTGGTAGGCTC
>DXXQ01000223.1 GCA_019416265.1 Clostridiales bacterium
CCTTTTTTCCCCGGCAGTTCCCTGACCTTAAAAAAAGTGAACTTTTTTCGAAATGTGGTTAATTATCTTCTGTTTTCAGAATCCTTATAATCTGCTATGATAAATACAAGACAAAGGCGGCACAGAGGTGCCCGATAAATATAAGGAGGATTTAATTATGATGAAAAAGAAACTTCTCGCCACACTGCTTTGCCTTTCCATGGCAGCAACCACATTTGCAGGCGCAGTATCTGTTTCTGCTGCTGAGGAGGAGCATGAACCTGTGGAACTTACTCTCTGGGTAAAGAGCCGTAACCAGGACGACTGGTATCTCTCCATGGAAGAAAAATTCCTGGAGGAGCATCCGTGGATCACTCTCAACAAGGTTGTAAAAGAAGGGGATCCAGGAAATGAATTTTATCAGGGCGTTGCTTCCGGAACAGCTCCGGATCTTATCGACTGCTCTTTTACCATGATGGATTCCTACATGACCGCAGGTATTCTGGAGCCGTTAAACGACTATACTGCACAGTGGGACGAATGGGGTAATTTCACAAAAGAATATGTAGATATGTTTACAAAGGACGGTACGATCTACGGTGTTCCAAGCACTGTTTCCCCGATGCTTTTCGGCTACAACAAAGCTCTTTTCAAAGAGGCCGGCCTTGAAGCAGCTCCCAAGACATGGGAAGAGGCTCTTGAATTTGCAAAGAAGATCAACAATCCTGACAATCAGGTTTCCGGCTATGCAACTCTTGCCGCAGAATGGACAGAATGGTTCTTCCAGTATTATGTATGGCAGGCAGGGGGAGATCTCACTAAAGAAAATGAAGACGGAACCGCAGAGCTTACCTTTACAGATCCGGCAGTGATCGAAGCAGCCAAATATTATCAGCAGTTAAAGAGCGAAGGCGTTCTTCAGAGCGATATGACCCTGAAATTCGGCGACCTTACCGCTGATTTCGCAATGGGCAAGATCGGTATGATGCCATTTGCTTCCGACTGGGTAACAGACGCAGTCTCCAATGGAATGGATCCCGATGACCTTGGTCTTTGCCTGCCGCCTGCAGGACCTTCCGGTGAGCAGACAACTGCAATCGCAGGAACAACCTATGTGATCAACGCAAAATCCGATCAGGCGAAAAAAGATGCTGCATGGGAATATATTAAATTCTATAACTCCGGCGAATATTTTGCATCCTACTTCGAGAACCTTGCAACAAAAGGCGCTCTCAGCCCGGTGATCATTCCCCGTGACGACATGAGCGTAACCGATTTCTATGAGTTCCCGGAAGAATACAAAGAAGTTCTGGAAGCAGCCAAGACAGTAGGCCGTCTGGAGTTCTACGGAAAAGCGGATTTCGGTTCCTACGTTGACCGCGCAGTACAGAAAATCCTTACAGACCCCAATGCAGATCCGGAAAAAGAATTTGCAGCAGCTCAGGAACAGTGTGAATCCGAAGCACTGGAAGCCTTTAACGAAGCTAACAAAAAATAAACAATCTGCATAATTGCAGAAATCCATAAAAGGAGAGGCGCACGGACATATGTCCGGCGTCTCTTTTTTCTGTTCTCATATCTTTTTCACAGATAATATGTTATAATACAAAAAATTTATGATTCACCCAAAATAATTAGAGCGTATGGGAATCACCTACAACAGGATTCCAGAACGCTCCAGGGAGGCCATATGAAGGTGATAACCCGAATCCGAAAAACAAAACAGAAGCTGAACGCTTTCGTTACAAAGCAGCTTCGCAGGGCGGGAATTTTCCGGAGACTGAATGTCTCTTTCCTGGTTCTGCTGCTCACAAGCGCTTTCTTCCTTACCTTTTTTTCTTTTGTCCAGTATTCCCACGAAATCAACCTCAATCTGGACCGCTATACCACCATGCTCGTCCAGAATACAGGACTGAAAATACGCGATAATATGAAGGAGTATGAGAACACGGCCCTTGGCTTTTACGATAACAGCCGTATTTTAAACGCCATTGTCCAGAATTCAGAAATTCCCGAAAATCCAACGCCAGAAGAACAGCAGATTTTTGATGACAATGCCTATCTCATCGAAAACCGGCTCTATTCTCTGCGCCAGTACCGGAAAAATATTGTAAATATCCAGTTTGTCACCCCTGACCATCAATACCACATGGTTGAGGATAACGGTTTCCAGCGGGGCGGTACCATCCGGAATCTGGAGGCATTTTACGATTCGGAATTCTACCTTCTGCCCCAGCAGAAAAAAGGCTATCCCGTATGGATGGACAGCAAAGAGCAAATGAAGTTCTTTTACAAAAATGAGCAGAATGTTTACGGCTTCGCCAACACCGTTACCATGGGAATTGCCGTATATGAGCCAAGCACCCGGGATTTTCTCGGCGTTTTGCTTTTCAATATCGACCTGAGCAGCTTCACCGGCGCAGTGGATACCTTTGCCGAAGAAGACGAGGGAAATACCTTCCTGGTGGGAAAGGACGGAGTGCTTTGCGGCTTCAGCCCAAGAATCAGTGCCCCCTCTTTCCCCAAGGCTCCGGATCTTTTTGCCCAGATGCAGGAAAAGAAACAGGATATCGAAAGAATACAGATCAACGGACAGAAGATGCTTTTCGTCTACGAGCAGGTTCCGGACTCTGAAATGTATGTCTGCTACATTGCCAGACTTGGGGATCTTCTGAGAAACACGCTCCATATCCGGGATCTCTGCATCCTGGTGCTGATCGCAACGGTGATCGCCTGTTTCATCCTTTCCTATTATGTGACCATCAGTATTTCCGATCCTCTCAAAAAGCTGAATGATGTCATGAAAAAAGCAGGCAGCGGAAAATGGGCGGAGCGCTACCCCAACAGCGGCCATGACGAGATCACCGATCTGGGCGACCGCTTTAATGAAATGGCGGAAAACACCAATGTGCTGATCGATCAGGTTTATCTCTCTGAAATTCACCGCCAGAAAATGCTTTTAAGTCTGCAGAATGCCAGGCTTGACGCCATGCTGATGCAGATCAATCCTCATTTTCTTTACAATACTCTGGACATTATCCGCTGGGAGGCCATGTATGAGGCAGGAGGAGAAAGCGCGGTGACAAGGATGATCGAACAGTTTAGCCGTCTCTGCCGCCTTGGGATGAAAACAGGGGGCAATACCATTCCTCTGAAAGACGGTATTGAGCACGCCTCCATTTACATCGATGTGATCAACTTCCGCCATAAAGATAAGATTTCCCTGATCCTGGAAACAGAGGTGGATGACGAATCCCTTTATGTTCCCCAGTTTATGCTTCAGCCTCTTATGGAAAACGCTGTGGTACATGCCTTCGGGGATGCAAGCAGGGGCTGTTCGATCCGCATCCGCTCCTATATGGAAAAGGAATGTCTTCATATTCTCGTGGAGGATAACGGACGGGGAATGTCCCCCGAAGAGCTGGCTGCACTGAGGACTTCCCTGGAACAGGACGACGTTTCCCAGGGCAGCATCGGTCTTGTAAATGTAAATCAGAGAATCCGGCTTTTCTACGGAGAGCCTTACGGAATTGAAATTGAGAGCAGGAAGGAGCAGGGAACCAGAATTTCTATCACTCTGCCTCTTCGCAGCCATTCGGAAAATATGACAGATAAAACAGGAGGGGGAGAAACTCTATGAGCTATCAGGTACTGATCGTAGATGATGAAGAAATCGTATGCCGGGGTCTGGCCCGGTTTGTCAAATGGGAGCTGTACGGCTTCGAGGTTGCCGGTACTGCAGGCAGTGTGGACGAGGCCCTTGCCTTTCTGAAAAAGAACCCTGTGGATCTGGCCTTTATGGATATCCGTATGCCGGAAAAAACAGGGCTTGATCTGCTGAAGATCCTGCGCCGGGAATATCCTGATGTGAAATCTGTCATCCTCAGCGGATATTCTGATTTTTCCTACGCTCAGGAGGCAATACGGGGCGGAGCCGTGGATTATCTCACCAAGCCTGTTGTTTTAAAAGATATCGAGGAGCTTCTCAAGCGTCTCAGCCGGGAGTTCTCTGAGCGCAGAAAGGAAACCAGAATCCACAGCAACCGCATGGAAGCTCTGCTTTTGTCTGCTGCCAAGGGATATTCCCAGGCAGATCCCGGAAAATTTAATCTTCCCAGGCTTGAACGCTGGTATGGTCTTTCCATGGTTCTCAAGGATAAAAAACTCACAGAGGAGGAGCTTTCAGAAAAGAAGGAACATATGCGTATTCAGATTTCATCAGTGGTTCCTTCCGCCATTTTTCTGGATGACGAGATTTTTTCCCTCTTCTGTCTCCTTCCCTGGGAATCTGATTCTGCCTTCGGCTCCCTGACCTCCCTTCTGGAACAGCTCTGCACAGGGCTTGAGGAATGGTCCTGCGGCGCAAGCAAGCAGAAATACGGGTTGGAGGAGCTTCATGAAGGCTGGGAGGAAGCCTGTAAAGCGCAGCACTATCACCGTGCAGGCACCAATGAAGGCATTATCCTCTACCAGAATATCGAGACGCTTTTTTCACACAGCTCGAAATCCCTTCAGGATGTTCTGCCTGAGCTTTTCTGCCTGATCACCAATCCGGAAACACGTTCTCAGGCGCCGAAGCTCTTAAACAGCGCTCTGACTTCTCTTCAGCAGCAGAATCCTACCCTTACCCAGTACCAGTCTGCCTGTATCAGCTTTTTGATCGAGCTTAACAGCTTTCTGAAAAATCTTGCCTTGAAGGATGAGGAGCTTCACTCCGGCCTGAACCGTATTTTAAACCGTATCCTGCTCTCCGAAAATATGCAGGACAGCACAGCCTGCATAACGGAGTATCTGGAATGGCTGATCCGCCTTATCGGACAGGTGGACGAACATTCCCTTGGAAAAGACGTAATCCGTGAGATCCAGCTTTTTATCCGACACCATTATGCCGAAAATATCAGCCTGAATTCTCTGGCCGAACAGTTTTATCTTCATCCCAATTATCTCAGCAGGCTTTTTAAGGAAAAAACAGGATGCAATTTTGTAGAATATCTGACGGAAGTGCGAATGGAAAAAGTAAAAGAACTTCTTAGAAGTACAGACAGAAAAATCACAGAGGTGTGCGAGATGGCCGGATACGACAATCCCAGATATTTCAGCAAAGTATTTAAGCAGTACACAGGTCTGACTCCCCGGGAATACCGGGAAGCTGAGGCGGATCATATCCAACACGATGATAAGAACTCCGGAAATCCGGAAATTATCTGAGGCAGGACTTCTCCTGCCTCTTACTTTATTCCTTCTTCCATAGATAGCCCTGTCCGTAGACTGTGTGAATGTAGCTCTCCCCGCCGTTTTCCAGTTTTTTCCGCAGACGGTTTACGGTAACGGAAAGGGCATTTTCATCCACATATTCCGCTCCGTCTGTCCAAAGCCTGTCCACCAGTATCTCACGGGTGAGGACACGCCCCGGGTTCTCCAGGAAAAGCTGGAGAAGCCTTTGTTCGTTCCTGCTTAACTGCAGTTCCTCTTTTCCCCTGTGAAAGAGAAGTCTGTGGAAATCAAAGGTAAAGGAGTCTATAGTATAAATCTGCGGAGCTGTCTTTTTTGCCCGACGCTTTAAAACTTCCAGACGGGCCCGAAGCACTGCAAGGCTGAAGGGCTTGGTCACATAATCGTCGGCTCCCAGAGACAGACCGGTGACCTCGTCCATCTCCAGATCATTTGCAGTCAGCAAAAGCACGGGCATATCTGATGTTTCCCGGATTTCCTGAAGAAGCTCATATCCGCTTCCGTCCGGAAGATTGATATCCAGAATCATCAGCTCCGGTTTTTCTTTGTCCAAAAGGCTTCTTGCCTCTTTCAGAGAATAGCAGCATACAAACTCCTCCCCCTGCCCTGACAGTGCAAGGGAAATCCCTCTGCAAAGCCCTGTATCATCCTCCACGATCATTATTTTCATCAAGTCTTACCTTCCTGTCCTTTTTTCCTTTTCTTACAGCTTCTTTTTTCCCAGTCTTACCTGTTCCATCTCCTGTGCCAGTTCTTCGGAGATATGGTCAAAAAGATAATTTCTGCTGCTCTGTCTGTGCTGATGCCAGTCCAGACGCAGCTGGCGGTTGGTCTCTTCAATTTCTTCCCGGAAACCTTTTGCGGAAATCCTCTGCGCCCCCTGTCCCATAATGATGATCTGCTCCAGCCTGTCCGAGGTTGCCACAGTCACCTGATTCTGGCGGCCGATTTTATGCACTGTTTTTTCGATATACTGGTCTGCTGTTTCCGCTTCCTTTGTATAGACCACATAGATATTATGATATTTTAAAACCTCTTCCTGATGACCTTCCACCTTATAGGCATCAAATACAAGAATCAGGGTGCATTTTTTATATCCCTGGTAATTGCTGAGAATATCCATCAGCTTATCCTGGGCTGCATGAAGGTTTGCCTCTGCCAGCTCGCGCAGATCTTCCCAGGCAAAAATCACATTGTATCCGTCCACCAGGAGATATTCCTCCCCTGATTTTTTCTTCGGAGTATAATAAGAGTGACTGGGCTGGGAAGATATTGTCCTTTTCCCTGTCATCGCTCTTTTTTCTTTCACAGGGCCGAAGGTCCGCTCAAAAATTTCCTGAAGCTCTTTGTCATCCTCATAGCTTCCCGCATAAGCAGAACGGGGAGGAATATAAGCAGGCGTCTCCTCTTCCTCCCCGGAAACGCCGCCTCTGTCTGCTCCTTCCAGATGCATATAATCCTCCACTTCGTTCCATGGCACTACAAAGCCTGCGCCATGGGCGCAGAAAACAGATCCTGTAGGGTTTTCCAGGTCGCGTTCGGAATCGTAGCCGATCGCAGCCACAACCTCCTCCTGTTCCTGGCAGGGTGCATATCCTTTCAGAGAACAGAACAGTCTTCCCCGCCCTTTTGTGTAGGAAACAACTTCTCTCTGATAATCCCGCATTTTTGAAACAGGAGCCGTTCCTCTCAGTATTGTCATTTCTTCTTCTGTTTCCGGAGGCAGGAAATTTCCCTGCATTTTCTGAATGTCTGCCATAGCTCTTCCGATGGTTTCTCCCGGAAGCTCCAGGCGGAATTCATAATATGGTTCCAGAAGAATGCTCTTTGCCTTTTTCAGTCCCTGACGGATGGCGCGGTATGTTGCCTGTCGGAAGTCTCCTCCTTCTGTATGCTTCAGATGGGCCCGCCCTGTAAGGAGGGTAATCTGCATATCTGTGATCGGAGATCCCGTAAGAACTCCTTTGTGCTCCTTTTCCTCCAGATGTGTCAGTATAAGTCTCTGCCAGTTTTTGTCCAGAACATCTTCGCTGCAGGCTGTAAAAAACTGAAGTCCGCTTCCCGGTTCCCCCGGCTCCAGCATAAGATGAACTTCTGCATAATGGCGCAGCGGCTCGAAGTGTCCGACTCCTTCCACAGGTTCGGCTATGGTTTCCTTATAGACAATGCTTCCTACTCCAAATTCAACGGCTACATGGAATCTTTCCCAGATCAGATGCTTTAAAATGTCTATCTGTACTTCTCCCATGAGCATGGCATGGATTTCCTGAAGCTGTTCATCCCAGACAATGTGCAGCTGCGGCTCCTCTTCCTCCAGCTCTTTCAGCTTTTTAAGCATCTGGTGAACATCACAGTCCAAAGGCAGCTGAATCTGGTAATTGAGTACCGGCTCCAGAACCGGAAGCTCCGATTCTTCTTCCCACCCAAGTCCCTGTCCCGGGTAGGTTTTTGTAAGTCCGGTGACAGCGCAGACAGTTCCTGCCTCTGCTTCTTTGATCATCTCGTATTTGGCGCCGGAATAAATACGGATCTGGTCTGCCTTTTCTTCCCAGATTTCCTCTTCTGCGCTGTAACGGGGGGATCGGTTTGTGAGAAGGGATTTGACTTTCAGAGAACCTCCTGTGATTTTCATGTAGGTCAGGCGGTTTCCCTGTTCATCTCTTGCAATCTTGTAGACCTTTGCCCCGAAATCCACATTGTAGACGGGAGAGGCCGTATACTTTTCCACACCTTTGATAAACTCCTCCACACCCTCCAGCTTTAAAGCCGAGCCAAAGTAGCAGGGGAATACCTTTCTTGTACAGATCAGGTCTGTAATGTCCTCCCGGTCAAGCTCTCCCTGCTCCAGGTATTTTTCCAGAAGAGTTTCGTCGCACATGGACAGATTTTCCATGAATTCCTCTTGATTTTGTGTCTCGTCGAAGTCGATACAGTTGTCGTCAAGGCGTTTTTTTAATTCTGCCAGAAGAGCCGCCCTGTCCGTTCCCTCCTGGTCCATCTTATTTACAAACAGAAAGGTGGGAATTCCATAGCGCGCCAGAAGACGCCACAGGGTCATGGTATGTCCCTGGACACCGTCTGCTCCGTTGATCACAAGAATCCCATAGTCCAATACCTGCAAGGTTCTCTCCATCTCTGCCGAAAAGTCCACATGTCCAGGCGTATCCAGAAGCGTCACCTGTGTATCTCCCATATTTAAAACCGCCTGTTTCGAGAAAATGGTAATTCCTCTTTCTCTTTCAAGCTCAAATGTATCTAAGTAAGCATCCCTGTGATCTACTCTTCCAAGCTTTCTGATTTTTCCGCTCAGATAAAGCAGCCCCTCTGACAGGGTTGTTTTTCCCGCATCTACATGGGCGAGTATTCCAATAACAAGTTTTTTCATATTTTTCTCCCGTGTGTATTTTCCTTCACAATTTAATCTCCCCGTTTTTGCCATAGCATATCAGAAATGCTCTCAGCTCACTGGCTTTTATCATACCACAAAAAACACTTCCGGCATACACTCTGAAATTTGTTTTTCTATTTTTGTTCTTTCTCAGAAACTTCTGCTTTTATTGTTTACCCCGCAATTTTCCTATGATATACTTTTATGGACTGCGGTCAAAAAAGCCGGATTTTACAGGTATTTTGTCCGCAAAATTTTGGAGGGAGAGAAAAGAGAAATGAAAACCAAAAACACTTTTAAACCGATGCTGCTTACTTCTCTGAAGAATTATTCAGCGTCACAGTTTACCCGTGATGTTATTGCGGGAATTATTGTTGCGGTAATCGCGCTTCCACTGTCTATCGCGCTTGCACTTGCTTCCGGTGTAGGACCTGAAGCTGGTATCTATACAGCGATCGTAGCAGGTTTCGTGATTTCTGCACTTGGCGGAAGCACCGTACAGATTGCCGGTCCCACTGCCGCATTTGCCACGATTGTCGCCGGAATTATTGCTACAGACGGCATGGATGGTCTTGTTATGTCAACTATTCTTGCAGGTATTATTCTTGTCATTATGGGATTCTGCCGCTTCGGAGGACTGATTAAATATATCCCTTATACCATTACCACAGGTTTTACCTCAGGTATTGCGGTTACGATTGTTATCGGCCAGTTTAAGGATTTCTTTGGGATTACCTATCCGAAGGGCACTGTTGCTATTGAAACTACCGAGAAGCTTTCTGCTTTCATAGAAAATATTTCTACTCTTAACACAGATGCATTGATTGTCGGCTGCGTCAGCCTTGCAATTTTAATTATTTCGCCTTTTATTTTCAAAAAAATTCCGGGGTCTCTTATTGCAGTTATCGCCGGAATCCTGATGGTACAGTTCCTTCCGCTGGAGGTTGCAACCATCGGAAAGCTTTATACCATCAGTAATGATCTGCCGTCCTTCCACCTTCCGGAATTCAGTTTCCATATGGTTGAACAGGCTCTGCCAAACGCTTTTACCATTGCAATTCTGGCAGCTATTGAGTCCCTTTTGTCCTGCGTTGTCGCAGACGGCATGACAGGTACGAAACATCGTTCCGATATGGAGCTTATAGCGCAGGGCGCCGGAAACGTGGCTTCCGCTCTGTTTGGCGGTATTCCCGCTACCGGAGCAATTGCAAGAACAGCCGCAAATATCAAAAACGGCGGACGTTCTCCTGTGGCAGGTATGGTTCACTCCATTACTCTTATAATTGTTCTCGTTGTACTCATGCCTTATGCCGGAATGATTCCAATGCCTACAATTGCAGCTATTTTGTTTATGGTTGCTTATAATATGTGCCAGTGGAGAATTTTCAAACGTCTTGTTCAGACAGCGCCCAAAAGTGATGTTGCTGTCCTGGTCATTACCTTTGTTCTGACCGTTGTATTTGACCTTGTTGTAGCTATTGAGGTTGGTATGATTCTTGCCTGTCTCCTGTTCATCAAGCGAATGAGCGATGAAACTCAGGTTAAAGGCTGGACTTATATCGACGATGACAGCAAAGAAATTAACAGACATTTAAGAGAATTACCCCGGGAAATCCGTGTTTATGAGATTACAGGCCCTCTGTTCTTCGGCGCTGCCGATGCCATTGAAAAAATCCTCTTTAAGGATTTCACCAAATGCCTGATCCTTCGTATGAGAAGCGTTTCGGCGCTTGACATTACAGCTATGAACGCACTTGACGAGCTTGCTGATAAATGTCTGGAAAATAACATTACTTTGATTTTTTCCCATGTCAGCGAACAGCCTATGCGCGTAATGGAAAAAACCGGATTTATACGCAAAATCGGCAAAGAAAACTTCTGTAAAAATATTGCTGCTGCACTGAAAAGAGCAGAAAGCCTGCTGGAGAAATAGTTCCCAATATAAAAACCCTCTCAGGAAACTTCCTGAGAGGGTTATAATTTTGCTGTTTAATAAATAATTCTTCTGATAATAAAAATTATCGTTTGGAGAACTGTGGTGCTCTACGAGCAGCTTTGAGACCGTATTTTTTACGCTCTTTCGCACGTGGGTCACGTGTTAAGAAGCCTGCTGCTTTAAGAACCGGTCTGTATTCAGCGTCTGCCTGAAGGAGTGCTCTTGCAACACCATGTCTGATTGCACCAGCCTGTCCTGTGTATCCGCCGCCGTGTACGTTTACTAATACGTCGAATTTGCCTTCTGTCTCTGTTGCAACTAATGGCTGACGAACGATAACTTTCAGTGTATCTAATCCGAAGTATTCATCGATATCTCTTTTATTGATTGTAACTTTACCTGTTCCAGGTACAAGGTAAACTCTTGCGATTGATTTTTTTCTTCTTCCTGTTCCGTAGAATTTTGCGCTAGCCAATGTAATCTACCTCCTTAAAATGTTAAAACTTCCGGTTTCTGAGCTTCATGTTTGTGTTCCGGTCCTGCGTATACAAAAAGTTTCTTGTACATAGATCTTCCTAAAGGTCCTTTTGGAAGCATACCTTTCACTGCAAGCTCAACAACCTTCTCTGGTTTCTTTGCTAACATTTCTTTTAATGTAGTTTCTTTCATACCACCTACATAATCGGAGTGATTGTAGTAGATTTTCTGCTCTAATTTCTTGCCTGTAACTTTAATCTTGTCAGCGTTGACAACGATTACATAATCACCTGTGTCTACGTGTGGTGTAAACTGTGGTTTATTTTTACCTCTTAAAACGCTTGCGATACCGGAAGCCAGACGGCCCAGTGTGCATCCTTCAGCGTCAACTACATACCATTTTCTTTCGATTTTATCTGGATTAGCCATATAAGTCTGCATGGTTTTACCTCCTGTTATTTATCAACGATAGTTTAATCAACCGCGGATTCCCGCGTAAAAAGTTATTACCGGGACGCCTGTGCATAAAAACCGCGGAAATGTCCGAAACCGCTGATAAACACTCTCGCCGGGGCTATTGGCTTAAGTATTTCGCACTACGTCACATTGGGTAATTATATTATAAGCGCGCATTTCTGTCAACCACTTTTTCCTTATTTTTCAACTTTTTTGCAAGTTTTTCGTATAAATATTTCTCAGGCAGAAATCCCGCTGAAGAACAACGCGGTTTATCAGGAAAGTTAGGACAGAATGTATTGCTTTCCTGACAACCAAAACAGACAGGAGCTTTTTTTGCTCCTGTCCGTATTACTTTTCAGATCTGTTACTTCAGTCGATCTGATACCATTTAATTTCATTTGCTTCCATGTGAAGCGGGAAGCTGCTGCCGTCGCCTCTGTATACTACCGTATCCTGGGGCTCGTAGGTGTTGTTTACCACGCAGTATTTGTTGTTCTTTACATATGCGTGGACTTCTACATTGAAGTTTGTGGAGAACCAGCAGTTCAGCTCTTCTTCTGCATTTGCAGACCACAGAACTGCACGGTAAAGAATACGGCTGTTCTCAAAGCTGTACGGAAGTCCGCTGATATAAACGCCGCGGCCTTTGCCGAATTCCTTAACAGCCATCTGCACTTCCTTCTCTCTCTGGATCAGGATCTCTGTCTCAGGAAGCGCAAAGATATTCTTCTTTCCTTCTCCGAAATCCACATCCTTTGTACAGTCGGAAAGAATGAAGTGATCTCTGTGC
The DNA here is from genome assembly GCA_019416265.1 of Clostridiales bacterium. Classification (GTDB taxonomy): domain Bacteria; phylum Bacillota; class Clostridia; order Lachnospirales; family Lachnospiraceae; genus Blautia_A. The sequence continues at coordinate 12,262 of DXXQ01000223.1, forward strand.
TCTTCCCAGTTGTACTTATCTGTATTTAAGTTAAATCCATGCTCTTCCTCTACGCCAAGAATCTCGGAAAGCTGGATAAAACGGCCCTGCCACTGGTGGGCACAAGGCTCGCCTACGCCGATGAAACCGCCGCCGTTGTAAACAAATTTCTTCACAGCAGTCACAATTGTCTCATCCTTCCAGAATTCACCGCCTGTATACGCAGTGTCCGCATCGCCGACATTGAGAACAACGTCAAACTCGCTCAGTAATTCCGGATTCTCCTTAATATCGTCAAAGCTGATAAATTTCACATCAAAAGGAGCTCCGCTGAGAGCTTCGATCACCCCTGCATAGGAGTAATTCTGTTTATAGTAAAGAGCGTGGTGAACCATATGATTGCCCCATGCGCGCATTCTGCCCCAGCAGTTCAGGACTGCAACACGTTTTACGCAGTATGGAGTAACCCCCTGGATATTGTCATAAAGTGTGCGGAATTCATCGGTTACCTCTGTAATATAATCCACGAAATCCGGGAACTGAAGCGCAAGCTTTAAGTATCCTCCGTAACCGATTCTCTGAATCGGGCTTCTTAAGATTGCACGGCGGGCTGTTACCCAGTTCACCTTTGCCTCTTTTACCGGATCTCCGCCTTCATGGAAGGTATCCGGGAAGAAGTACGGAAGGAAACGTCCTTCTGTATATTTCACGTTCTTGATGTCACTGAACAGTCTCAAGGTCGCGCCGTTTCCAACACTTCCCACTACTGCATCAAGACCGATATTTGCAAATTCATCCATAAACGGTTCCATGCCGATCCAGTGGTCACCCATGAACATCATGGCTTCCTTGCCGTATTCATGAACAATATCCACCATCTCTTTGGCAAGAGCTGCAACCTCCCGTCTCTGGAACGCCTGGAAATCTTTAAACTCCTTAGAGGGAATTCTGTATGTGTTATTCATGTAACCCTGGTCGATAATAAATTCCGGACGGAACTTATAGCCAACTTCCTTCTCAAACTGCTCCAGAATATAAGGGCTGACAGAAGCAGAATAGCCATACCAGTCTACATATTTCTCTCTTGCCATCTCATCAAAGATGAGAGTGAACTGATGGAAGAAGGTTGTAAAGCGGACAACATTTACATACTCATGTGTCTCAAGGAATCTGCGGAGTCTGTTAAGTGAAAATTCTCTTGTTGCAGGCTGACGCACATCGAACGTCATCTGAGGCTCTACATCTTTCCAGTCATTGACAACTGCATTGTACATATGTACCGGATCCCACATAATATAAGCAAGGAAGCTTACTGTATAATCGTGGAAAGGAACTGCTTCGATGATCACATCTCCTGTTTCCTCACTGTAGCTCCATTTATCAGTATCTACAGGCTCTCCTGTAGTTCTGTCCATAACCTCCCACCAGCGTTTGATATCGTCATGGCTGTTCACCTTAAGCATATCCGGATAAAGATGATCCATCAGATGAATGGACAGCTTATCGGAAACTGCAGTGTGGAAAGATGTCATGATATACATCTGCTGGATTTCTTCCGGATGGGCCTTCGCCCATGCGTTATCCTTACGGGTTGTATAATAAGTAGCATAAATTTTTGCGCCTGATTCTTTCAGTTCTGCAGGAAATTCTGTTCCATCGCAGTCACGGATCGCATCTGCACCCCATTTTTTCAGGATTTCCAGAGTCTCCGGAACTACATCCATATCTGTCGGTATTGTAACACGGCCAAATTTTTTCTCCATTTTTATCCTCCTGATTATCATTTTGTATCTGTCTGCCTTGTATTGTAAACGAGGTGAACAGTTACACGTTTTACTCTGTTCCCCATAATCCCATGGTAATGTTTTCGAC
>DXXQ01000224.1 GCA_019416265.1 Clostridiales bacterium
GATTATTCATTTTATAAATGAGATCCGGAGAATCATCTGTTGGATTTTTTACTGCAAAAGGTATCGTATCTTTCTCATTTAATATGTCGTCTGCCTTTTCATTTTTTCCATTCATGTAATTTATATCAACTCCTGGTTGAACATTATAACAATAAACATTAAATCTAACCCCTTTTCCGGAATCTTCAATCGAATATGCTTCTAATTGAACACCAGAAGCAAGTTTATTATCTCTTTCATAAACAGGTGTTACTCGATATAAAACATGATTATCTTTATTGTTTTTTAAATAATTTGCAATCTCTTTTTCACGTTTTTCCATAGCATCATTAAGATAACGAGTTCCTGTAATTAAATTGTACTCTTTTTCTTCACCACCAAGCTGATGGGCTAGCAAGTGACATCTATTATAAAGGTCAGATGTTGGAATAATCTCTTCATATCTATTTTGTTCCCAACCAGATGGTTTAATAGTACGTATATCTTGTCTTGTATCAGAAGTCTGCAGCATTTCAAAACCAATATTTGCAAATACCACTCCAGCTCTATCTTGACTATCCAATGGGCTATATTCCACGAAAGATTCTATATTGTCTTTCTGTCCTTTAGCAAAAGCGGGTCTATCACCATTAAGCTTTACATAAGGTTCACCTGCAAAAGAAGAAATTTCTTTTCCATTTAAAATTACATTTGTTTCATCCGGCTCATCTGCCAAATAATCCGACAAAATATGCGAATAATATAGCAATGCAGCAAAGCTATTACATTTTCCATTTTTACTTCCAAATAGGTTATTAAAGAATCCGAAATCAAATACTTTATTAACCGTATTTTGAAGGACTTCTTTTCTATTGTTCTGCTGTTTCTCTGCCTCTGTATATTCATATTCCCAAGTATTATGGGAACACTTCATCAATTCTTTATGCTTTATATCTAAATCGGACAGACTTCCAATGCCCCGGACTTTCTTACGCTTTAAAAATTCAATCTTGTCCTTCCCTTGTCCATCGGATTGCATACTGTTGAGATATAGTGCATCCAAAAGCATTTTAACTTTTTCATCAGAAGCTTTACTGGAAGCACTATCTCCGAACAATATTTGAGAAACATATGTATTGATTTGATCTTCATCACAAGCTAAAACAGTATTTCTGGAAGAAAGTAACAGAATAATTGCTAAAAATAGCGAACATATACGTTTACTCATTCTTCATCCTTTCTAGTTTGACACCGTCAAAAACAAGGAATTTCTTATCTGCTTTTACAGCATATTGAAAAACCATATTTTCAGCCGGTGTATCTGCAACAGGCATTACTTTAATAGAAATTTTATCTCCTGATTTGTATTTATAATCTTTTGATTTTTCACTTTCAAATGTAGCTGTAAATTCAGAACAATCCTTTGATTTTTTTGGTCTTTTTACTTTTGTAACCGTCCAATCTTCAATAATGGTTTCTTTCTTTTTTCCCGATACAATTACCTGAATACCAACTCTGTCGGTAACACAAGATGCAGGAATTGATAATTTATCACCGTCGAAGGAAATATTGATTTTATCAATGTCAAAGTCTTTATGCTTCTCCTTAAACCAGAATCGCTGATCTAATGACTTGGCAAGAAAAATCGCGTCTTCATTTTCATGAAGAATTGCTTCTATCGTTTCTTTTTCTCCCTCTGGGACATCCAGTTCATTTGCCAAAGCAAACAATAAATCTGCATTAAGATACAATGCTTCGCTTACTGGTGGCAATGCTATTTTTCGTTCTTTTTTCAGCAATTTATTATACTTTTTTGTTTCTTTCTTTTTACTTTCAGAATCATCCTTTTTGCCTTCTATTTCTTGAACATCTGCCATATAAGTTTTGTTTAATGTTCTTTGATTATCTGCCAGAACTATAACATTATCGCGAGCAATTTTATAAGCAGCCTCCAAATATGTTTGGTCTTTTGTTAAAGTATAAATATCCATATAAATTTGTGCTGCAAAATATTTAAGACTCCAATCCTCATCTCCTGTATTATCACATATTTCAGAACAGTATTGGTCAGCAAGCTTAATATATTCATCTTCAGCTAGAGTCTCTTTTGCTGAAACTATAACCATTGGAAGAACTGTAGCCTTTTCCAAATCTTTTCGATAAATACGTGTTGCAAAAGATTCATATTGATGAATTGAATCTAAGCATTTCGCATAATCTTCCATGTTATAATAGTATTTTACTAATTCCAACCAATATGGTCCGAACTCTCGATAGGTATCCTCATGAGACTTAAACCATTCAGTTTTACTTACCAACTGTGAATCCGGTTTATTTGACCACTTCACAAAATCTTCAATATGTTCTTGAGATAGAGCCAAATCCCCATCAATATCATAATCTCTTACCATATCATACATATAGTTCAGAGCACTTTTGGTACTATTATGCAATTCCACTTTTTCTTGATCTTCAAGTTCCCATCCTTCCTGTATATATTGAAGATCTGCCTGTGAAGTTGCCACTTTATAACTGGAAGCAGAATCAACTGCCATGTATAACACAGAAGCCGCTGATTTCAATAAACTACCAGATTCAACTGCACTCAGTAGACCTACAGGATTAGGGATAGCCTGCCGTAGTGCCTGTGCACAATTCTGCTCATAAATGTATTCTAAACGGTTACGTTTCTCTGTAATCATCTGATAATTAGCAATCGTATCAATAAGACTTGTAATCTGTGCCTGTGTTTTTGTGTCAACAGCATTAGGATACATATCACTAACTAATGAAGAATATAGTTCTTCCAAAAGCATCTGATTACCACTTGATTCATTTACCTTCTGAGTCAAAGTAGACATGTAATTTAACATGTTAATTGAATTCCGTTGGGTAGGAGACAAATCATCTTCTGGTATTTCTTCTTCCAAAAGATCCATATCGATATCCTCGATTTCCGATGTTTCTTTCTTCTCCAAATCTTCGTTATTCTGTTCTGCAGAACTATCCAATTCTGTGTTTTCCGAAACAAATGAATCATTATCCTTGGATGGCGATGGCGAACTTGACGCACACCCAGATAATGCAATGGAAAGCACAGCTGTTAACGCAAATAAATTTATAGCAATTTTCTTTTTACACATGACTTCCTCCACAAAGTACTTTTCTCATTCTTATAGTTCAGTTTTGATCTATAAACTGCTTATAATCATGTCCATTATACTATATCCTCCTAACAAATGATACAGATTTTCAATCAAAGAATTTCAAATAAAATAAGCCAAAAAGTTTATCTGATAATTACAAAGAATCCCTATCCACGTATCTCTTCCTGACAGAACCCGATTTTTCCGTCTCTTTGATTATTCTCTGTTTTTCTTGCAGTTTCTGTAACACTGAAGCCCTGGATTTTTTCTCTATCATCTCCGTCATTTCTTTCTTCACTTCCGGCTGCTTAAATATTCCTTTTAATCGACCAGACAATTTCCGAATAGCACTCCGAATATTCTTTCCAAGGCTTTCCATCTGGAAAATCGCATAGTTCCGCATTTTCTCCGAAGCTTTTCTATCCGGACTGGACAGCCATTCTTTATAAATCTCAATCTGTTCCTCCGCTGTGTTCAATGCCTTCTCCCTTGCTTTGTCGGAAACAATCTCCACTGCCTTTTCATAAGCGACCGTAGAAACTTCTTGAATCAATGTTTCTGAATCCAATATCTTTTCTTCCAGCTCCTTGATTTTCTGTTCTTCTTCTACGATTTTCTCTTGTTGTTTTTGAATGATATAATCCTGTTTTTCCAAATATCGTCTGCCGCCATAGATGGCTTCCGATTCTACTTCAATTCCGAATTTATGGCATTTCATAATAAAATGCTGTCTCATATAATCATCAAAAACCATCTTACGATTATTATTCTTTCCCTGTTTTTTAGATGGATCAGGCAGTTTAAACCCAATTTCTTCCAATGCCTTTTCCTGTTTTGGACACAGTTCGCCATATTGATTTTCCCAAACAAATACATGACGTTCATGGATATGAGGAGTTCCCTCGTCCACATGTAACACCCAATCTATGATTTTTACATTTTCCCCAAACATTCTTTCCATAAAATCAAAGAATTCCTGACAGATGCAATATAAATCAAAATAGTCAATCGAGGAATCAATATTTCCAATCTGATAAATTGTCTCTTCCGGACAGGTTCTTTTATCATTCAACAAATCCTTCGCTGTCCGATTGCGTTCTGGATGACGGTTCTTTATATTGCGGGCATTTTGTCCTTTGATAAAATCTGCAAAGATTTCTTCATAAAATTGTTCTTCCACCTGTTCAAAGGTCATCTCTGCTGGTTTTCCATCTACAGAAATCCCATTGTAACAATCCCAATAAAGATTTTCCTTTTTGCGTTCCCGGTCAATGTGTTCACTATGCTGCACATCAAATCTTCTGTCATTATGCTTCGGGTTATAGACTCCATGCTTCCCGGAACGTCCATTGTGTCTTGATACTCTCATAAATTCATTCCTCCCTTCCGTTTCCTCAAATTATCTGCTTCGGTGTATGAAATGTTTTTTTATCTGCATTCAAAGAGTAGAGATCTTTAAACACGCTTCGTCAGATAATACCCAGTATTAAGTGGCGAAACGCCGCTTAACTGGGCAATGGCGGCTGCCCTTGACCTACAAAAAAGCCGATATATTCTTGCCTTTGCTCAAATACATCGACTTCTTCATCTGACTTCTGCGGTCATATTCAGTTATGACAAAAATGATAGTCTGATGATTTCATTCATTTTTCATCAAGCCTCATTTTCAAGAAGTATCTCTTTCATTTTGTCATTTTTGTCATTTTCGGAAAAGAAGATAGATGGAGTTGTTCAAAAGGATTCTCCAATGTATCATTGATCCTTTTTTCTGAACAAGCTGGAAGATAACAATATTCACTTTGAGAAGTTCCTGTCAACATTATTTTATCCATATATGAGGTGAAACTCTCCACATTATAATAACCGGCTTCCTGTTCCAAAATTAAAATTGCCTTATAACCGGAAGCAATGATATTAAATCCAATCTCTCTGTCGTCTGTCAGAAAAATATATTTCTGCTCCGTCCCCTCCAGAGCTGTGTACATATAATGTTCTAAGAATAGTTTGTTCATACGTCTCCTTTCCCAATTACGCTCCAAAGAAAAAAGCGCCCTGAATGAGCGCTGATAATCTGGAGAGTAGCTGTTTACCTGTTTGTTTTGTCGTTCGTTTCGTATGCTTACATAACTACTCTTCGGTGAAGCACTGCGCTCTTTGCAGGAGGAGCTTGACGCAAAGAATTTCTATGCGTTTAACCCAAGCTTTGATATGCCTGCAAGCTGCAGCTGTCCTTCAGAATGCGGATGCAGGAGATAAAACTCCAGAAAGCAGATAAGAAGGAATAGAGATAAGGAAATGAGGAGGGCGAAGAGAAGAAAAATCTTACAGCCCTCCTTGAATCGGTCAAAACAAATCAAAATAAATTATATTTGTGCAAAATACATAAAATATAATCAGGAAAATTGTGAATTGATTTGATTGAATTTGGCTGAAATTGGATGTATAATACTGGCGTAAAAGAAAAAATAATCATTCAGTCAAAAAAAGGCAAAAATAAATACAGCCGCTCCGGAGTTTTCCGCGAGGGCTGGATGAAAAAAAGAAGGAGGGAAATGTATGATTTATACGGTAACATTTAATCCGTCTCTGGATTATATTGTATCTGTAGAGGATTTCAGACTTGGACTGACTAATCGTACAAGCTCGGAACTTCTGCTGCCGGGAGGCAAGGGAATCAATGTGTCTACAGTTCTGAGAAACCTTGGAATCGAGAGCATGGCGCTGGGATTCATTGCCGGATTCAGTGGAAAAGAAATAGTAAGACGCCTGGAAGAAATGGGTGTAAAAAACGGATTTATCGAGGTGGAAAAGGGATTTTCCAGAATTAATCTGAAACTGAAATCCATAGACGGCACAGAGATCAACGGACAGGGGCCGGTGATAGGGGAAGAAAAGGTACAGATGCTCATGGAACGCCTATCCGGTCTCGGAGAAGGAGATGTGCTGTTCCTGTCGGGAAGCATTCCGGCATCCATGCCGGACGACACTTATCAGAAGATTATGAAGATGCTGGATAAAAAGGGAGTACAGATCGTGGTGGATGCAACGAAAGAACTGCTTTTGAAGGTTCTTCCCTATCATCCTTTCCTGATCAAGCCCAACAATCATGAGCTTGGAGAGATTTTTTCCGTGGAGTTAAAAACACGCCAGTCGGTTATTCCATATGCCCGTAAGCTTCAGGAACAGGGAGCGCGCAATGTGCTTGTTTCCATGGCTGGTGAGGGCGCGGTTCTTATAGCCGAAAACGGAGAAGTTATGGAAGCGCCGGCGCCGAAAGGAAAGCTGGTAAACGCTGTGGGAGCAGGAGACTCCATGGTTGCCGGATTTATGGCCGGATATATGGAAAAAAAGGATTACACTTATGCATTTCACATGGGAATTTCTGCAGGAAGCGCCAGTGCCTTTTCTGAAAATCTTGCCGTAAAGGAAGAGATTGAGGCAGTATACAGGCAGGTTACGGGACAGCAAAGATAAGGAGGACAGTATGAGAATTATAGATTTACTTGATATAAGAAGCATTTCTCTGGATGCACAGCCAAAGAATAAAAAAGAGACGCTGGATATGGCGGTGGCTCTTATGGTCAAAAGCGGTAAGATCAATGATGAAGAAGCTTATCGTGGACAGGTGTATGCAAGAGAGGAAGAGAGTACCACCGGCGTCGGGGAAGGAATTGCGATTCCCCACGGAAAGGGCGAGTGTGTGGACAAGCCGGGGCTTGCAGCAATGGTAATCAGAAATGGTGTGGATTTTGACTCTGTTGACGGAGAGCCGGTAACACTTCTGTTCCTGATCGCAGCGCCAAATACAAAGGATAATGTCCACCTTGATGTACTGAGCAAGCTTTCCATGATGCTGATGGATGAGGAATTTGCAGTAAACCTGCGTAAGGCAGAGACTCCGGAGGAGTTTCTTGAGATCATCGATAAGGCAGACGAGGAGAAAAAAAGCGTAGATGAAAGGCTTGCTGACATTGGAGAAGCGGATGAGGGTCAGATCCGGATTCTTGCAGTAACCTCCTGTCCGACAGGAATTGCCCATACCTATATGGCTGCAGAGGGAATCGAAAAAGCAGCAAAAGCAAAAAACTGCTTTATCAAGGTTGAGACACGAGGTTCAGGAGGGGCGAAAAACGTTCTCACAGAAAAAGAAATAGAAGAGGCGGACTGCATTATTGTTGCGGCAGACGCGAAGGTTCCCATGGACCGTTTTGATGGAAAAAAAGTAATTGAACGTCAAGTATCTGATGGCATCAATAAGGCGAATGAGCTTATTGATCTTGCAATTTCAGGAAACGTTCCGGTTTATAAAAGTGAGAATGCAGCAAAAGCTTCTGCACCTTCCGGCGGCTCCGGCGGTGTGGGACACAAAATCTATACCCAGCTTATGAACGGAGTATCCCATATGCTTCCCTTCGTTGTCGGAGGCGGAATTCTCATAGCTATAGCCTTCCTGATTGACGGACTTATGGTTGATATGAACGCGCTGGATGCGGCTCAAAGAGCCAACTTCGGAAAAATTACTCCGATTGCGGCGTTATTTAAGAATATTGGCGAAGTTGCTTTTGGATTTATGCTCCCGATGCTTGCCGGATTCATTGCCATGGCAATCGGAGACAGACCGGCTCTGGCTCTTGGTTTTGTAGGAGGAATGATGGCGGCCAATGGAACCTCCGGTTTCCTTGGAGCCCTGGTAGCAGGCTTTACAGCGGGATATGTAATACTTGGACTTAGAAAAGTATGCAGCAGACTGCCCCAGGCAATTGAAAAAATTGCTCCGGTACTTATTTACCCGGTAGTGGGAATCCTTATCATGGGAATCTTCATGACTTTTGCAGTAGAGCCTGTGATGGGCGGAATCAACACAGCTTTGAATAACGGACTGAAAGCAATGGGCGGCTCCAGTAAGATTCTTCTCGGTATGATTCTCGGAGGAATGATGGCAATCGATATGGGAGGCCCGTTTAACAAAGCGGCTTACGTATTCGGTACAGCCGGAATCGCAGCGGGCAACTATGATATCATGGCGGCAGTTATGATCGGCGGTATGGTTCCGCCCTGTGCGATCGCACTTGCGTCCCTTCTTTTCAAAAATAAATTCACAAAAGAAGAAAGAGAATCCGGACCGACTAACTTTATTATGGGACTTGCTTTTATCACAGAAGGCGCCATTCCATTTGCTGCAGCGGATCCTGTTCACGTACTTCCGGCCTGTATCGTAGGCTCAGGTCTTGCAGGAGCCCTGTCCATGGCATTCGGCTGCACACTGATGGCTCCTCACGGTGGAATTTTCGTAGTTCCTGTGATGGAAAATGCAGTCATGTACCTTGCGGCGCTTGTGATCGGTACGGTAGTATCTGCAGTCCTCCTTGGAGTGTTAAAGAAAAAAGCAGAATAAGTCCGGATGCTGTTCCGGAAAATGTAATTCGATAACATCTCAAGAGTTAATATGTAAAGGGTGGTTTCTGCCATCTAATACATATGACTGCGGCTCATTTGTGGTAAATTGAAAAGCGGTTGTAAGAAAGGAGTCAAAAAAGCCTTATAACCGCTGGAAATCAACGCAAAAAGGAGCTGAACTTTATGAAATCTATCTTTGAAGAAATGGGCGGTACATGCCGTCAAGTGGGCGATTATTTCATTCCTAACATTACTTTGCCGGATGATGGCGAATATCAGATAGGTAAATACGGGCGTATGCGCCGCAGCTATCTGAAAGAGTACCGTAAAATCCTCTACAACAACTATGTGCTGGAGGGAACGCTGTTCAAGCATTTAGCTGAAATCGATCAAGCCTGCAACGAGCGCATTGAAAACATCGTTTCCGCTATGGCAAAGCAGGAAGGCGTAACCGAAGCACTCAAAGCGGTTGATCAAATAGAATGGGTACGCCAAATCCAAAAGTTTGGATTTTGCGCCGTATGAACAGTATCCGTAACCGTGCTGAGGAAATTATTTTAACCGAACTTGTATATGCTTAAACGAAATCCCGTTATCGGCTATGATATGGCTGATAACGGGATTTTCTGTCGTTAGTCGTTTTTTTCTTCTGTGCTGGCAACAAGACGGTCAAAATCACTTTGATACAGACGATCTTGAATGACACGGTACTGCTCAAATTCACTTTCTGCAAAGGTTTTTGCGATTGCGGCTGTGACTTTACCCTTGTTTTGTAAGACTTCTGCATCGTTGAATTGCAGGAATGCATCCAGTTTGGAAGCCCAATCTGCCATCGTCATGGGAATATGCCGCCGTGCCTGTCTTGTAGCGTAGTCCAAATACATTGTAACGATCTCGTTAAGCTCCTGTATTTCACCCTTGGATAAGTAATTCTTTGCAACCGACACATCTGCTTTTACGATTTTTCCATCAGGAGCGTTGCGCCATGAGGTTAATCCCATATGTTCTTTTGTGTGGTCTGCTCTTGCTACAATGACTTCCGCTGCGGTATTTCCGTGAACGGCATAGTGCATCTTATTCTGTACTGTCGCAAAGAAATCTTTCGTGATTTGGCTATCAAAGGAATAATCGACGGCAGTAGCATAGATATCTGTAATCTTTTGATAGAAACGGCGCTCACTGGCTCGAATCTCCTGTATCTCAGAAATTAAGTGTTCAAAATAATCCTCATCGAAGATTTGACCGTTAATCAATCTGCTCTTATCTAAAACATACCCTTGTTTCGCAAAGGTATCCAGCACTTTTGTTGCCCACTGCCTGAATTGTGTTGCCCTGCCGGAGTTGACACGGTAGCCAACGGCAATTATGGCAGATAGCGAATAAAACTTATATTGATAGGTTTTTCCGTTATCCGCAACTTGTGCAAAATTTGCACAAGTTGATTCCTCGGACAATTCTCCGCTTGCATAGATATTTTTCAAATGTTTTGTGACAACGCTTCTGTCTACATCGAAAAGCTGTCCAATCGCTTTTTGTGTCAGCCATACATCGTGATCCTGAACACGAACTTCAATACCATCCTCGTGGGCATCCTTTGTAAATACAAGAAAATCCACCGTGCTGTTTCGGATCTGCAATTTTGTATTCTTGTTTTCAGCCATTATGTATCACCATCCAATCATTCCTTAGCGGAGCTGTTTTTTCTCGCTCTGCTTTTGTAAACATTATGCTTATTCTTGCATTGTGGGCTGCAAAACACAGCACTTGGTCTGCTTGCGACAAAGGCTTTGGTACAATGCATGCAAAGCTTAATCGGGTTTTCGCTATCGGTCAGCATAATGCTGAACATCATCTGCCGGGTTTCATCGCTCAGTGTATCATAATCCTCATAATAAAGGAAACTGTTGATATAGGTAAACGCCCAGTCAATGAACTGCTGTTTCATCCATTCATATCGCTCCGCATATTCCCGCTGAAAGCTCATGTTGACCGCCATCGGCTTATCTGTCATGGTCAAAGCCAGTGCCATCATAACACGGTCATTCTGGATGTTCCACATGGACTCGATACCACGCTTGATCACATCCTGTTTGTCAAATGGAAAGAACAGTGCCAGATATTTTTCAGTGGACATAGTTTCTTCTTTGATGAAGTGATTTTTCGGCAGGTACACCGCCTCATATTCCATAAAGTTTGGTGTGGTAGGTAGCGCAGTCATCAGTCCAAACAAGCCGTATTTCACCGCAAATTGCTGGATAGCCTTCTGAATTTCGGCATCCGATTTTTTGCTCATACCCATGCGTCCTATATTGATGGCATCCAACACAATCCTTTGATACTCTGAAGTGGATCGTAGATACTCGGTTGTGCTGTCTTAGTGGGTGTGAGGTACAGAGTTCCGTCCTCTGCCGCCCGCCATTCATATTCACTATACCGCACCCAGTTAGAACTGGTGCGTTCAAAAAGGTTCTTCATATACAAAACCCTCCGTCATGTATTGTAACCCAAATAACTTCAATTTATATTATCCATTATACGATTTCTTTTCCCCTGAATCAATCTCCATTCCGGATTCTTCTAAAAAATCTTTCTCCAATAAGGTCATTGGCTGCTGCTTTTCTGCCTTATCAAAAACTGCAGAGAGCAGCTTTTTTCATATCTTTTTGAGCATTGTGCCACGCACCTTGCGGATGTTCCGGTCGCTTTGATTCCGTATTTTAGCAATCCTTGTTGAACTGAACAGCCGGACAGCGCAGAGAAAGAGCAGCTCCTTGTGGTCCTCATTCAATTCCCAGAGGATTTTGGATAAGTATTCTTCCGTTACAAGTTCATGGATGTCGTAAGGACAGTAGAAAATGGCGTCAATGAAATCTCCCTTTCGTATCTGCTTTTCCAGTACATCGTTCAGCGTATCAGGGAAAAAGAGTTCATTTGCGGATGCACCATAGTCAAGCGGAACATCATCACCGCTGCGACTGAGTTCGTGATAGCGTTACCTGCGCTCCCGATTAGCGTCCAGTCTGTCCCACCATGCAATCACATTTTCAAACTCCCGCTGTGTTCTGGCGGAATCCTCCAATCGTGCAAGGGCTTCTGCCCGCAGCTCTCGTTTGAGCTTTTTTCGCTCCGGTTCTTCCGCTTCCTTCGCTTCTTTTCGGGAAGATCGTCAGCGGCTTCTTCCTCATCGTCCCAAAGGGCATTTTCATCTTCTTCATCATCGACTATGTAATCGGAATCATCTGCTTCATATTCCTCTTCATAGTCGGTATCTTCTTCATAAAAGCCGTCATTATCATATCGCTCGGGATTGTCGAACACCGCAGATACCTCCCTTCAAAAATATTTTTGAAAATTTCTTGGATTCTCCGTAAAAACAGTTCCACTAAGTACCCTGTATTTCTCCTATAAGTGAGGAGGTAATCTATTTTGTCTATTATCAGATTACTTTCGACACTTAGATAATTGCGAAACAAGTTCGCAATCTTGCTTCCAACAGGGAAAAAATCTGATCCTACCGGATTTTCAGGAGGTGGATGCGGGTAACCAGATTTTAAGACATGAAAACAAAACAGATAAGGATATCTGCCTGTGAAATGGTGTGGTATTTGAGGTTATGCAATTAGAGGTTTTAGACTGCGGATATATTGATGCTTGTGCAGTTTGTCAGCCACCATTATTGTAATAAGCTGGGTAATTCCGGCGAGAAGCAGGTCGGCATGAAGCGTTTTCTCATTCTGAGTTTTACGACCGGCAACACAAAAGCTGTCTTTGAAGTGATTGATGGATTTTTCAACATTTACTCTGATTTTGTAGGTGGAATCCCATTCCTTGGTGCCACGGATTGTTCCAGGATAAGCGCGAAGGTTTTGTTCCGGATAAATGTAGATCATCCTTCCACAGGAAGATGCTGTACACGGAGTATCACAATGACATACACGTTTGGTTTTCTTTGTAATACTGTCCCGTTCCCATTTCATTTTGGGACAGACAAATTTCATGGTTGGAAGACCACAGCGCAAATGTGATTTACTTCCTTCCCGTTTCATGGGAAGTGAAGCGTCATGCGGACAGCAGGGAATACCGTCATCATTTACGGTGTAATCGATTCCTTCGGCTTTGAGTTTGTTTTTCAGAGGAATATACGCTTTTTCAAAGGATGTTTCCCGCAGCAGATATTTATAGATCTCAATGGAATCGAAAGCGGCATCCCCCAGAAACGTTTTGGGATTGATAAGCGGATGCCGCCGGAAGAAATCCTTCAGTGTCGGGATCAGCGCTTTGGAATCGGCAAGGCTCTTGTCCTCATCCGGGGAATCCGATTTCTTTTCAACAATGATTTCAGGATGGGATTTGAGAAAATCTTTGTTGTAAAAGGAAATATGCCTGACGATACCCAGCCCGTTTGTAACAATGCCGAATTTAAAAGCATAGCAGAAATGTCCATTGATATACATCTGCTGGATTGCGGGGTTGGCGGCGGCATGAGAAGGCATGGAACCGTAGGCGGCTTTATAGGGATCAAAAGAATCATCCATACCATTAGCTTTCTTAAAGGATCTGAGTTGTTTGATAATACGGTTGGCATATTTGGGATTGTTTTCCGTCACCCAGGCTTCAATGCCGGATGTATCAAAGAGCATCATAGAAGCTTTATGCAGATCAATCCGCTGGCATATCGGTTCGGTCAGGTCAACAAG
>DXXQ01000225.1 GCA_019416265.1 Clostridiales bacterium
GAGCAAGAGAGAAAGCGCAAAGAGGAGACCTCCTGTTCGGAACTGTGGAAACCTGGCTGATCTGGAAGCTGACAGGAGGGGCTGTCCATGTGACCGACTACTCCAATGCATCGAGAACCATGCTCTTTAACATCAATACCCTTCAGTGGGACGAAGAAATTTTAAAGGAGCTTGACATCCCATTCTCCATGCTTCCCGAGGTGAAGCCCTCAAGCTGTATTTACGGAACAGCAGACCCCAGATTTTTAGGAGGCTCTATTCCCATAGCAGGAGCTGCGGGAGACCAGCAGGCCGCTCTTTTCGGACAGACCTGCTTCAATCCCGGAGAAGCAAAAAATACCTACGGCACAGGCTGCTTCCTTTTAATGAACACAGGAGAAAAGCCTGTATTTTCTAAAAACGGCCTTGTGACCACCATTGCCTGGGGACTGGACGGAAAAGTAAATTATGCGCTGGAAGGCTCCATCTTCGTGGCAGGAGCAGCCATCCAGTGGCTCCGCGACGAGCTGAGGATCATCGACTCAGCGGCTGATTCCGAATACATGGCAAAGAAAGTAAAGGATACCAACGGCTGCTATGTGGTTCCCGCCTTCACAGGCCTCGGGGCCCCTCACTGGGATCAGTATGCAAGGGGAACCATAGTGGGGATCACCCGCGGGGTAAATAAATATCACATCATCCGAGCAACTCTGGAATCTCTGGCTTATCAGGTAAACGACGTTCTGGAAGCCATGAAAGCAGATTCCGGAATCGATCTGGCAGCCCTCAAGGCAGACGGAGGCGCAAGCGCCAATGATTTTCTGATGCAGACTCAGGCAGATATTATTAAAGCCCCTGTAAACCGTCCCCGCTGTGTGGAGACAACAGCCATGGGCGCAGCCTATCTGGCAGGCCTTGCCGTAGGCTACTGGTCGGACAAGGAAGACGTAAGAAAGAACTGGGCCATTGACCGCACCTTCCGGCCCTCCCTTGACGAGGAAGAGCGCATGAAACGGGTGAAGGGCTGGAACAAGGCTGTGAAATATGCATACGGCTGGGCCAGGGAAGACTGACCGGGGGGAGGAAAACTATGTATGACGTCATTATAATCGGAGGCGGGGTATCCGGCACTGCCTCTGCAAGAGAGCTTTCCCGTTACAGAGGAAGCTTCTGCCTGCTGGAAAAAGAGGAGGATCTGTGCAGCGGAACCTCCAAAGCGAACAGCGGAATCGTACACGCCGGCTACGACGCCCCTGCCGGCTCCCTGATGGCAGAGCTCAACGTCCGTGGAAATGAAAAAATGGAAGCCCTTTCCAAAGAACTGGACTTTCCGTTTAAACGGAACGGCTCCCTTGTCCTTTGCTTTTCCCCCGAGGAGCTTCCCGCCCTTGAGGCGCTTCTGGAAAGAGGCAGGACAAACGGCGTAAAAGGACTGCGGATCCTGGACAGGGAAGAGGTTCTGGAAATGGAGCCGAATGTATCCGACGAAGTTTACGCCGCCCTGTATGCGCCTACGGCAGGAATCGTCTGCCCCTTTGAAATGAATCTCGCCTTTGGGGAAAACGCATATGAAAACGGAGTGGAGTTTCATTTTGACACAGAAGTCACAAAAATCGCAAAAACAGAAACCGGCTACCGGATTTCCACAAACAAAGGGGAATTTGACACAAGATGTATTGTAAATGCAGCGGGAGTTTACGCAGATGTCCTCCATAACATGGTAAGCCGCCGGAAACTCCGCATCACCCCAAGAAGAGGGGATTACTGCCTCCTTGACAAAAGTGCGGGCAGTCATGTAAGCAGAACTGTTTTTGCCCTTCCGGGGAAAGAAGGAAAAGGGGTTCTTGTAACTCCCACCGTTCACGGAAATCTCCTCATGGGCCCGACAGCCATAGACATTCAGGAAAAAGAAGGGACAAACACAACGGCAGAGGGACTGGCCCAGGTCATAAAGAAAGCCGGGAAAAATGTAAAAAACCTTCCCCTCCGACAGGTGATCACCTCCTTCTCAGGACTTCGCGCCCATGAGGACGGACAGGAATTTATCATAGAAGAGGCAGAGGACGCACCGGGCTTCATCGACTGCGCAGGCATCGAATCCCCGGGACTTACAAGCGCACCCGCCATAGGAGAAAGGGTGGCAGAAATCCTCAGAGAAAAGCTTTCCCTGGAAGAAAAGGAGAACTTCAAAAGCAAAAGAAAAGGCCTTCTCCGTCCATCCTCCCTTTCTATAGAAGAAAGAAATGAACTTATCAAAAAAAATCCTGCCTACGGAAATATCATCTGCCGCTGTGAGATGGTGACAGAGGGCGAAATCCTGGAAGCCATCCGCCGTCCCCTGGGGGCGAAATCCCTGGACGGTGTGAAACGCCGCACAAGGGCGGGGATGGGCCGCTGTCAGTCAGGTTTTTGTTCGCCCAGGGTTATGGAACTCCTTGCCCGGGAGCTGGGGGTGGAGCTGTCAGAGATCACCAAGTCCGGAAAAGGTTCAAAGCTGATCTGCGGAACAAATAAGGACAGTCTGTGAGAAAGGGGGAGGAAGATGAAAAACTATGAGATCGTGATCATCGGAGGAGGGCCTGCAGGACTGGCTGCAGCCATTGCCGCAAAAGAGGCGGGGATTAGAGATATCCTGATCCTGGAAAGGGATAGGGAGCTTGGCGGAATTCTCAACCAGTGCATTCACAACGGCTTCGGCCTCCACACCTTTAAGGAAGAGCTGACTGGCCCGGAATATGCAGGCCGCTTCATCCGCAGGGTCACAGACCTTGGAATAGAATATAAACTCAATACCATGGCCCTGGAGCTTGGCAAAGATCGGACAGTCACAGCCATGAACAGCCGGGACGGCCTTTTTACCCTGAAGGCGGGAGCTGTGATCCTTGCCATGGGCTGCAGGGAACGATCCAGGGGCGCGCTGAATATCCCCGGATACCGCCCTGCAGGAATCTACTCAGCCGGAACTGCCCAAAGACTTGTAAACATCGAGGGCTATCTCCCGGGCAGAGAGGTTGTGATCCTGGGCTCGGGAGACATCGGCCTAATTATGGCAAGGCGCATGACCCTGGAAGGGGCAAAGGTCAAGGTGGTGGCAGAGCTGATGCCCTATTCCGGAGGACTGAAGAGAAACATTGTCCAGTGTCTCGACGATTTCGGGATTCCCCTGAAGCTAAGTCATACAGTGGTAGATATCAAAGGGAAAAAACGCCTTGAGGGAGTCACCCTTGCAGAGGTAGATTCCTTCGGAAAACCCATTCCCGGCACAGAGGAAGAGTATTCCTGTGATACCCTTCTCCTCTCTGTGGGACTGATTCCCGAAAACGAGCTGTCCCGGGAGTGCGGAGTGGAAATCAATCCGATCACCTCCGGCCCCACAGTAAACGAGAGCCTGGAGACAAGCATCCCGGGGATTTTTGCCTGTGGAAATGTACTCCATGTACATGATCTGGTGGATTTCGTTTCTGAGGAGGCTGCGGCTGCGGGAAGACATGCGGCAGCCTTTGTCCGCGGAGCCGGCGTAGCAAAAGAACATCCCTTCAAAAAAAGCCAGACTGTGGAAATAAAGCCGGAAAAGGGAATCCGCTATATCGTACCGTCAACCATCGACCTCAGTAGAATGGAAGAAAAGCTCACCCTACGCTTTCGGGTGGGAAACGTATATAAAAACTGCTGGATCTGCGCATATTTTGACGAGAAACTGGGCATCCGAAGGAAACGTCCTGTGGCTGCACCCGGGGAAATGGAGGAGCTTACGCTTACCAGGCAGAAGCTCCTGGAATATCCGGATCTGAAAACAATTACGCTGAAAATAGAGGAGGCACAGGAAGATGGCAGATAAGACAGAAGGAAAAACAGAAGAAAAGAAGCTGATCTGCATCGGCTGTCCCATGGGCTGTCCCATAACAGTTGCCATGAGGGGAGGGGAGATCCTGAATATCACAGGGAACACCTGTAAGCACGGGGCAGAATACACAGAAAAAGAAGTAACGTCCCCCACCCGCATCCTCACCACCACAGTGCGGATCGCAGGGAGAACATCAGGGATGCTTTCCGTGAAGACGGAAAGGGATATCCCCAAGGGAGAACTCTTTGCCGTCCTTCAGGCCCTGAAAAATCTGGAGGCAGTCCCCCCTGTCAGAATCGGGGATGTGATTCTGGCAAACGCAGCATCCACAGGGGTGGATGTGGTGGCAACGAAAAATATTGATTAACCCGGTTTTCGTCACAGTAACGAAGCTGCGGAAAATTTTGGTGGCAAAAGCTCTGCAATATTGACAAACTTCTCCAATCATGATAAATTTTATCATATAAAAATGACTAAATGTCATTTGTGATGGGAGACAAAAAAATGGCTTTGAGACGAGAGAGAATGAGGCTTGGTGACCTTCTGATAAAGCAGAACGTACTCACTGAGGAAGAACTGGCGAAAGCCCTGGCTTTGCAGAAAGGCAGCGGGAAGAAAATCGGGGAAGTCCTTGTTGACGAAGGATTTATTTCCGAGGAACTGATCATCCGGGCCTTACAGATGCAGCTGGGGCTTAAAGTCGTTCAGCTCACCGGAATCACCATTCCCAGGGAGGTTCGGAACCTGATCCCCCTGGAGCTTTTGAAGAAATACATCTGTGTTCCCTTTGAACTGGATCCTTATAATGCAAATATTCTCCATCTGGCCATGTCAGATCCCATGGATCTGTCTGCCATCGATGACATTTCCATTGTGACGAACCTTCAGGTGGAGCCCTACATAGCATCGACGAGAGAAATCCTGGCTGTGATCGACCGGTTCTACGGAGCCACAGAGACCATGAATGCAGCCAGAAGATTTACCCAGGAGAGGGCACTTCTCCGGGGGAATATGGCAGAGGAGACAGACGAGGCAGACGTAAGCGACGCCCCGATCGTACAGCTTGTCCGTTCCCTGATCGAGCAGGCGATCCGCCAGAGAGCCAGCGATATACATATTGAGGCGCTGGAAAGCAAGGTTCGTGTCCGTTACCGCATCGACGGCTCTCTTTACGAGAGAATGGTATACGACAACAGCCTTCTTCCCGCTATTTCCACCCGTATCAAGATTATGGGAGGCATGGATATTTCCGAGAAGAGGAAGCCTCAGGACGGAAGAATGAGCATAATGGTAGACAGACAGGAGTACGACATCCGAATTTCCTCCATTCCCACAGTACACGGAGAAAAAATCGTGATGCGAATCTCCTCCAAGCTTGCCCTTACCAAGAATAAGAGGGAGCTGGGACTTTCCTCTGAAGAGCTGGTGCGCTTTGACCATATGCTTGCCAACCCCTTTGGGATCATCTTTGTGACAGGCCCCACAGGAAGCGGTAAATCCACCACTTTGTATACGGCTCTCAGTGAATTAAACAAAGAAGAAGTAAACATTGTAACGGTAGAGGATCCTGTAGAGGCAGATATCGAGGGCATCAACCAGATTCAGGTAAACAATAAGGTGGATTTAAACTTTGCCTCCGCCCTTCGTTCCATCCTCCGTCAGGACCCGGATATTATTATGATCGGTGAGATCCGAGACAGAGAGACTGCCGCCATTGCAGTACAGGCATCCATTACCGGTCATCTGGTTGTTTCCACCCTTCACACCAACAATGCGGTGGGAACCCTGAACCGAATGGCAGACATGGGAGTGGAGCGTTATCTCATTGCCGATTCTGTCGTAGGCGTTATTGCCCAGAGACTTGTCCGCAAGCTCTGTCCCCACTGCAGGAAGAAACGTCCCGCGACGCCGGAAGAGGCCAAGCTTCTTGGTCTGGCTCCGGGAGTTCCGGTGGATATCTACGAGCCCTGCGGCTGTAACCTCTGCAACAATACCGGATATTTCGGACGGACCGGTGTCTTTGAAATCATGGAGGTAAATGAAGAAATCCGCAAGCTTATCGCTGAGAACGGAACCACGGAGGAGCTTGAGGAGGCAGCCAGAAGAGGGGGGATGCGAACCCTTCGGGAAAACGGCATTCGGTATGTACTGGACGGTACCACCTCTGTGGAAGAGGTTTTAAAGGCTACCTACGAATAAAAAATCAGGGGTCATAAACATGGAACAATGGAATTTAAACGAAATTTTAGTACAGGCTGTACGGGAAGGAGCCTCTGATATTCACTTTACAGTGGGCAGACCTCCCTGCAGCCGCGTAAACGGGAAGCTTGCCCCCATGGAGGGGGAGAGACTTACCCCTCAGATATTAGAAGAACTCCTTCTTCCCATTCTTGACAGCCGTCATCAGGGGGAGCTCCTGGAAACAGGGCAGACAGACTTCGCCCATGCCATTTCAGGAGTGGGGCGCTTTCGTGTCAATGTTTTTAAACAGAGAGGGACTCTGGCCGCTGTAATGCGAAGCCTGCCTTATAAGATTCCTCAGCCTCAGGAGCTTGGAATCCCCAAAGAGGTAGTTGCCATGACAGAGCGAAAAAGAGGTCTGGTTCTTGTAACAGGACCCACGGGAAGCGGCAAGTCCACAACCCTGGCCTCTCTGATCGATGTGATCAACCGGGAATATTCCCACCACATCATAACCCTGGAGGACCCCATCGAGTATCTCCACCGCCACGATCGCTCCATTGTAAACCAGAGAGAGATCGGAAGCGACACCTTGTCCTACGCCCAGGCGCTCCGTGCCGCCCTTCGGGAGGATCCCGATGTGATCCTTGTGGGAGAGATGAGGGATCTGGAGACGATTTCCACAGCCATCACAGCTGCGGAAACAGGACACCTTGTTTTTTCCACCCTCCATACCATAGGAGCGGACAAAACCATCGACCGGATCATAGACGTATTTCCTCCGAATCAGCAGCAGCAGGTACGGATCCAGCTTGCAGCGGTTCTGGAGTGTATCGTATCCCAGCAGTTGATCAAGAAAGCAGACGGAAGCGGCCGTGTGGCGGCTCTTGAGGTGCTCTTTGCCAACAATGCCGTGCGGAATCTGATCCGAGAGGGAAAAACCTTCCAGATCCCTTCCATCATGCAGACAAGTAAGCGGATGGGAATGCAGACCATGGACGATGCGATTTACGACCTGTTTATGAGGAAGCTCATAGACGGGGAGAGAGCGGTGACCTATGCGCAGGATCCCGTATCCATGAATAAGAAAGTAAGCTTTGATCTTTAAGAAACAGGCTTAGGAAAGGATGAAAGAAATGCCCGGCTATTCATATGTAGCTGTAAATAAAAAAGGGAAAGAAAAACGTGGCAGTATGGAAGCAGAAAGCAGGGAAAAAGTCATCGACATACTGAAAGGCGAGGGCCTTCTGCCTGTTTCCGTCAAAGAAAAGGGCGTTTTAAATAAAGAAATCGATTTTGCCATCGGCAAAAAAGTCAAGCCAAGAGACTTAAGTGTTTTTTGCCGGCAGTTTTTGAGCATTATGCAGGCAGGTGTTCCCATGAAGGAGTCCCTGACCATGATGGAGCAGCAGACAGAGAATAAATGGATGAAACGTGCCATTGGAAATGTCCTCTCCTCTGTGGAGAAAGGAAATACACTGGCAGATTCCATGCGCGGGGAAAGCGATATTTTTCCTCCCATGCTTATCAATATGGTAGAGGCAGGAGAGGCCTCCGGTAACCTGGAAATGGCATTCAGCCGTATGGCCGTTCACTTCGAAAAAGAAGCCAAGCTGAAAGCCACCGTAAAAAAGGCTACCATCTACCCCATTATCCTGATCATCGCTGCCATAGGCGTGATCGCGGTAATGCTCCTTTTCGTAATACCGATTTTTATCGATATGTTCGCAGATCTGGACATTGCCATGCCGGCGCTGACCATGTGGGTAATGAATACCAGCCGGTGGACAGTGTCTCACTGGTATGTTATTTTACTGGTGATCCTGGTCGTTATCGGCGCATACCACCTGGCCTACAGGACGAAAAACGGCCGTCTTCTTATAGACAGGATAAAAATGAAGCTGCCTCTTTTTGGCAAGCTTACGGTGAAAACAGCCTGTTCCCAGTTCGCAAGAACAACCAGCACCCTGCTGGCTGCAGGCATCCCCATGATCGACTGTCTGGAAACGGTATCGAAAATCATCCGGAACATTCATTATACCAATGCATTGATGACGGCAAGAGAAGAGGTCATGAAAGGGATTCCCCTTTCAGAGCCCCTGGAAGCCTCCGGAATCTTCCCTCCTATGGTTTACCATATGACAGGGATCGGAGAAGAAACCGGAAATGTAGAGGATATGCTGGAAAAACTGGCCGACTACTACGACGAAGAGGTGGAAATGGCAACCCAGGCAATTCTGGCAGCCATGGAACCGCTGATCATCGTATTTATGGCATTGATCATCGGTACCCTTGTCATTGCGGTGATTGCACCGATTGGAACTATGTATGAGGGATTGGATAATCTGTAAAAAATCCCGGGATATACAAGATAGAAATCACATCGTGCCTGCACGTAAGTGAAGAAACAAAGAAGGTGAAGGTAAAAAGTCATTGGTCACAAAGCGATTTGGCAACCGCGTTAAAAGTTGCCAGACAGAGCGACTCCTCTGCCAACAAGGCGCAACCCCCGGGTGAAACACCTCGGAAGGGCGTGAAATATAAGGTGCGTTTGTCTGCATAGGGGATAAAA
>DXXQ01000226.1 GCA_019416265.1 Clostridiales bacterium
TTTAAATTCCCCTTTCTTTTTGCCCACATAGGGTCTGGCAATTACTCTGCCGACCTTCCACTCGTCCTTCATGGTCAGCTCCCTGGCAATCTCACAGCAGCGGTAAAGCTCATCCAGCCCAAAGGTCTCCTCGTTCCCGCAGATCTGGAGAACAGAATCTGCTGAGGTATAAACGATCATATGGCCGGTTGCAATTTCTTCCTCTGCCAGCTCATCCAGGATTTCTGTGCCGCTGGCGCTTTTATTTCCGATGATGACTCTTCCGGTTCTTGCAGACAGCTCGTCAAGAAGCTCTTTGGGAAAGCCGGTCTCTGTAAAGGTCTTAAATGGTGTTGTAATGTGAAGTCCCATCATTTCCCAGTGGCCGGTCATGGTGTCTTTACCTACGCTGGCCTCTGACATTTCCATATAATATCCCAGAGGTTTTTCAACCGGGGCTACTCCTTCCAGGGGATGAAGGTTTGCAATTCCAAGCTTCTGAAAATTGGGGATCCGAAAGTCCTCTGTTCTCTGGGCTATATGTCCAAGGGTGTCAGTTCCTGCATCCCCGTAGTCTGCAGCATCCGGAAGGGCGCCGATTCCCATGGAATCTACTACAATCGTGAAAATACGTTTAAACTTTTTCAACGGAATACTCCCTTTCTTAATTGAATCTCTTATTTAATTGAATCTCTTATTTAATCGAATCTCTTATTTCTCTTTATCTGCTTTGATAAGCTTGCGGATAGCTTCCACCGCAACCTTGATCGCTGATTCTGTATCGTGAACAATAGGATTGTCAAGTCCTGCCGCATTTCTCTCCTGATTTCCCACAACAAGGAAGTCGGAACCGCAGCGCACTCTCAAATGACTTGCCACAATGAACAGGGCGGCAGATTCCATTTCGGAAGCCTTACATCCAAGGCGCTTCCATGCCTCCCATTTATTTAAAAGCTCGTAGCTTACAGGCATTCTCTCCGGCTCATGCTGTCCGTAGAAAGCATCCTTACACTGCACAACTCCCGCATGGTAGGTATAGCCGCACTCTTTTGCAGCAGCTACAAGGGCGTTGGTAACCTCCAGGTCTGCCACTGCCGGGAACTCGATGGGAGCATATTCCTTACTGGTTCCCTCCATACGGATGGCGCCTGTTGCAACTACAATGTCTCCGCCTTTGACATCCATCTCCATTCCGCCGCAGGTTCCTACACGGATAAAGGTATCTGCTCCGCAGAGGGCAAGCTCCTCCATGGCAATGGAAGCGGAAGGTCCGCCGATTCCCGTAGAGGTCACGCTGACCTTCTCACCGTCAAGGTATCCTGTATAAGTTACATATTCCCTGCTGTCAGCCACAAGAACCGGATCATCAAAAAATTTCGCAATTTTTGCACAGCGCTTCGGATCTCCGGGCAGAATCACATAACGTCCCACATCGCCTTTTCGAATCTGTAAATGATACTGTAATCCAACTTCTCCTGAATAATTCTGCATTTGTTTTTCCTCCTTTTAGCGGGCCAGATTCTCCGGTCCGAATCCCAGCGGCAGAAGCTCTGCCAGTTTAAATTTTAAAATTCCGCCTTTTCCGTCCTCAAGGAAAATCTGAAATTCCCGGGGATCGCAGAATTCCTGCATGACCTGACGGCAGACACCGCAGGGTGCACAGGTTTCTTTTCCCTCTGTATCCTCTGCTCCGCCTACAATGGCAATGGCAGCAAACTCTCTCTCACCTTCTGAAACTGCCTTGAAAAACGCAGTTCTCTCTGCACAGTTGGTCGGGGAATAGGATGCGTTTTCAATGTTGCAGCCCAGATATACTTTTCCCGCCTTTGTCAGAAGGGCAGCCCCTACCCGAAACCGGGAATAAGGGGTGTAGGCGCGAAGTCTTGCTTCATGTGCCAGCTCGATCAGCTTTTTGCCGTCAACGATATTTTCATTAAAAATGATTTCATCCATTTTTCTTTTCTCCGATAAGGCGAATCGTCTCTGTTACCAGCATCTTAAATTCCTTTGCAACCCTATCTGCCGTCTCCTGAACCTCTTTGTGATCGAGAGGCTGTGCAGACATTCCTGCTGCCAGGTTGGTGATACAGGAAATTCCGCATACCTTCATTCCCATATGGTTGGCTGCCATCGCTTCACAGGCTGTACTCATTCCTGCTGCATCCGCCCCCATTGCCCTGCACATTCTGATCTCTGCAGGAGTTTCGTAATTGGGTCCTGTGAACTGCATGTAAACGCCCTGCTGGATCGTTACCTGAATATTTCTTGCAGCCTGCAAGATCACCTGACGGAGTTCTTTTTTATATACCTCGCTCATGTCCGGGAATCTCGGTCCCAGCTCTTCCAGGTTCGGTCCTATCAAAGGACTTGGAACTGCCGTTGTGATGTGATCGGTGATCATCATCAGATCTCCGGGCTGGAAATTATAATTTACTCCTCCGGCCGCGTTTGTCAGAATAATCGTCTTCGCTCCCAGAAGCCCCATCAGCCTTGTGGGAAGAACCACATCCGACATATCGTAGCCTTCGTAGTAGTGTACCCGTCCCTGCATGGCAACCACCGGAACGCCTTTTACATATCCAAACAGAAATCTGCCCTGATGTCCTGCCACTGTTGAGACAGGAAAGCCTTCGATCTCCGAGTATTCCAAAGTCTCCACGATATCCATTTCCTGTGCATAATCTCCCAGTCCTGAACCAAGGATCAGCGCAACCTCCGGCTGAAAAGTAATCTTACTTTTTACAGCATTTGTACATTTGATCAGTTTCTCATAAATTATATTTGCCATATCATCACCTCTCGATTAATGCGGATACTGCTTCATTCATTTTCTTATATTGTTCCTCATTTATGCTGAACTTGTTTCCTTCTTTTGTAATCCAGCCGTTTTCATAAAATTTCTTTACCGCGCGGTTTACTGTACGGACGCAAAGTCCTGTCATTTCTGAAATTTCTGCTCTGGAGTCCGTCATAAGGAATACACCGTTTTTTTCATTTTTCTTATAGGTGTCCACCAGGTATAGAGCCAGCCTGTCGGCACCCTGCAAAAACAAATATGCCCTGCTTTTCCTGTCCGTCTCCAGTAAATAACGTCCTACTGTTTTTGCTTCTCTTTTCAATGCATTGATATCTGTACTTAACCATCTTTCATAGCTGCGCTTGGGAATCTTTATGGCGATACAGGGAGTCACCGTTTCTATGGTCGCCCTGTATGCCGGAAGGTCCAGCACGATTTCCATGCCTCCCATTGCTTCCAGCGCATTTACCCTCATAAAGTCATATACTATTCCGTAAATTCTGTAATCTGCTGCCCGGATGATCCCTTTGATAATGAGATAAATGTACGTAACCGGTTCATTTTCTCTGATAAAGGTATAATCCTTTTCCATCTTAATAACCTGAAAGGAATCGATGAGCCATTTGGGCGCGCCGGCAAAATACGCCTTTAATTCTTCATATTTTTCTTTATCTACCTCTCCCTGAACAGAAATGGCATTGTATAAATATTCGCTCATGATCCTTCACCTCGTTTAGGAAAACAGGCTGCCCCACCCATCTGTGCGGCAGCCCTTTTTTCAAATGTCAGTCGGATTTTTCAATCCTTTTTGTATCGATCAGTTGATCAGTTCCACTTTTACGATTTCTGCAGGAACGCCTGTTGCATCTGTTGCAACGGTGTCGTTTTCTACTGTGATCGTTCCGTCAACCAGACCCTGGAAAAGCTCGTCATATTTCGCCTGGTCGAATTTTTCGAATTTAGATGTTTCCATCGGTAATAAAATACCGTTATCTGCTGCTGTAAGAGTTACGGATTTTCCGCCTTCAAAGGTTCCGTCGTAGTAAGATTTTACTGTATTGTATACGGAATCGCCAAGGTTCTTCATAGCAGATGTAATAACAGTGTCAGACTCTACAGACTGGTCAACGTCTACACCGATTACTTTGCCGCCGGATGTTTCTGCTGCTTTCATAACAGAGTTTCCAACTGCGCCGCCGCATGCGAAGATTACTTCTGTTCCCTCGTTGTACCATGCTGCTGCTTTCGCGTTGTTTTCCGGAGTTGCATCAAAGTTTCCTACATAAGTATATTTCATGGAAACTTCATCTACGCCAAGGTCTTTTGCAGCTGCATCTGCGCCCTGGATAAAGCCGTATCCGTAACGAACAACTGCAGGAACTGCAATACCGCCCATGAAGCCGAGTTTTGTGTAGCCTTCTGCTACTGCCGCATAGCCTGCAAGGTAGCCGGCCTGCTCCTCAGCATAGAAGATGGACTCAACGTTTTTCTCGATTCTCGGTCCGCTTGACGGATCTGTAGGAGCTGCGTCGATGATGATGAAAGTTACGTCCGGATATTTGTCCTGTGCTTCCAGAACCGGATACTCAAACAGGAAGCCCGGTGTAACGATAACCTTTGCGCCGCCTTTTACAGCAAGGTCGATGGAGGTCAGACATGCTGCGTCTGATTTTTCTGCGGGTTTGTAGTACTTGCAGGTAAGATCGTTGTCTTTTGCATAAGCCTCAAGACCTTCCCAGGATCCCTGGTTGAAGGATTTGTCATCGATGGTTCCGACGTCTGTGATCAGGGCAAGCTCATATCCGTCTGCCGCCTGAACAGTTGCTGCTCCGCCGAGTGCCATAACACCTGCTAATAATAAACTTAATAATTTTTTTCTCATGATTTCTTCCTCCTTTGGATTATTTATGAAAAATTAATAAGTTACAAAATAAAGAATCATCTGCTTCCCTTATCGTATGGAATTCCCTCTGCTCTCGGAGCCTGGGACTTCTTGGATGAGAAGATCAGTACGATCAATGTGGCAACATAAGGAATCGTCTTGTAGATCTCATTTGGGATGGGCAGGGATTTCAGCACAGGAATTGCTGAATATGCACTTGCCAGAGTCTTCATGATTCCGAAGAAAAATGCCGCCATCAGGATTTTGTTGCTCCGCCACTGTCCGAAGATCAGAACGGCGATGGCAAGGAAGCCGTATCCGGCTACGGTTGCGTTAAAGTTTGTGGAGGTAGGCACTACAAATACCAGACCGCCGATTCCTGCAAGCACACCGGAAATGATAACGCCTGCATAACGGATCCTTCCTACATTTACACCAACGGAATCCGCTGCGCCCGGATGCTCACCGCAGGCACGGAGACGAAGACCAAATCTTGTCTTTTTGATGACAAAGGCTGCCACAAGGAAAATTCCGATACCAATAAAGGTAGTGATATAACAGTTCTGGAAAAACATGGGTCCGATAACCGGAATACTTCCGAGAACCGGTACCTTCGCAATATAGAAGGTATCTGTAAAAGGAATCTGCTGGGATCCCTGGATCATACGTGCTGCATAAATAGCAAATGCCGGAGCAAACATATTCAGGGCTGTACCGCTGATCGTCTGGTCAGCTTTCATATTGATCGAAGCAAATGCGTGAAGCAGGGAAAAGATTCCGCCCACTGCGCCTGCGATCAGTACCGCCAGAATGAGGAGGGTCTGTCCGCTGATACGTTCCTGGAAAATATTGATAAAGAAAATTCCCACGAAGGCTCCCATGACCATGATACCTTCCAGCGCAATGTTGATCACACCGCTTCGTTCCGAGTACATTGCGCCTATAGCTACGATCAGAAGCGGAATTGCAAAGTACATTGTCTGCTGAATGATAAAATATAATACGTTCATGCTTATGCCTCCTTTCCTTTATCAGAACCTCTGCGTTCTGCCTTCTTTGCCCGTCTCATCTGGATTCTGTGAATCATATTTTTGAAGAGAAGGGATAAGGCTCCGCAGTAAACAATAGCTGCAATAATAATGTCAATGGCTTCTGATACGAAATCAAAAAGCTGCATGTTGTATCCGCCCACTGTGATGTGTCCGATGAAAAGACCGGAGAACAAAATACCAATGGGGTTGGACAGTCCGAGAAGGGCTACGGAAATTCCGGAGAAGCCTTCCGGAGCTATGATATCAAGAACCTGAAGGTACTTGCCGGATCCTGCAAGATACAGCAGCGCTCCGCCCAGACCTGCAAGGGCACCGGAGATTACCATGGAAAGAACGATGTTTCTCTTTTCGTTGATACCGGCATACTTACTTGCAGAAGGATTGAGTCCGCAGGCTTTTAATTCGTATCCGAAGGTTGTTTTATTTAAAATAATATAAATCAGGATCACACAGGCAACTGCTATGAGGATGCCGATGTTCAGGCTTGCCCCGGGAAAGAGCTTGTCCATGCCCGCCTTTGGCAGGATCGCGCTTGCCGCCACTGCCACAGACTGATTTTTCAGCGGGTCATAAATATAATTTCGCACCAGAAGGTTTACAATATACATTCCGATGTAATTCATCATAATCGCTGAGATAACTTCATTTACATTGAAAAAGGCTTTCAGGATTCCCGGTACGCTTCCCACAAGGGCTCCCACAAGGATTGCTGCAAGAAGAGCCACCAGCCAGTGGATGGCCGGAGGAAGGAAGGTCCATTTTACTCCCACATATACCGCTGCAAAAGCACCTGCTGTAAACTGTCCGGAAGCTCCGATATTGAAAAGGCCTGTTTTAAAGGCAAATCCAACGGAAAGACCTGTCATAATAATGGGAGTTGCATAGTAAAGTACGTCTCCCACGCCCTTCATCCCGTCGGTGAAGCCGCCTTTCAGGATCATCAGGAAGCCGTTTACTGCCTGTTCCGGATTACTCGCAAGGAGAATGAGGAAACCAAACAGAAGGCCACAGATGATTGCCAGAATGGAAGAGCTGAAATTCACAAAGCCTTCCCCTTTAAAAATTGATTTACGTTTACTGTTCATTCTTCACACTCCTTTTTGCTCCTGCCATATAAAGACCGAGCTCCTCTGTCGTAATCTTCTTCGGATCCAGATCTGCCACGATCTCTCCCTCGTACATTACTACGATACGGTCGCTCAGATTCATTACCTCGTCAAGCTCCAGGGATACCAGAAGCACTGCCTTTCCTGCGTCTCTCTGCGCTACAAGCTGTTTGTGGATATATTCAATGGCTCCTACGTCAAGACCTCGTACCGGCTGGACTGCAATGACGATCTCCGGATTACGGTCAAGCTCTCTGGCTATGATCGCCTTCTGCTGGTTACCTCCCGACATTCCTCTGGCAATACTTGTCTCGCCGTGACTGGAACGGATATCAAACTTCTGGATCAGCTCTTTCGCGTAATCGCGGATGGCATCAAATTTCATGAACCCGTGTTTCTGGAACCGGTCTGTATAATAGGTCTGGAGCACAAGATTCTCCTGAAGAGTGTAGTCGAGAACAAGTCCGTCCTTGTGACGGTCCTCCGGGATATGGGCCATTCCGTCGAGACATTTCTGGCGGATGCTCTCTTTTGTAATATCCTTGCCGTTCAGCAGAACCTGTCCGCTGTCCAGAGGCATCAGACCTGTGATTCCGTAAACAAGCTCAGACTGGCCGTTTCCGTCAATACCAGCCACACAGAGGATCTCTCCTTTGCGGACTTTGAAGGAAACATTCTTTACTGCTTCTTTTCCGGATGTTTTGCTCTTGATGGTCAGATTCTTTACCTCGAGAACTGCGTCTCCGGGTTTCATCTCTTCTTTATCAACGGTGAGATTGACTTTTCTTCCTACCATCATCTCTGACATCTGTTCTTTGGTGGTACTCTGCACATCGATCGTTCCGATGTATTTTCCCTTTCTCAGAACGCTGCAGCGGTCTGCCACCTCTTTGATCTCATTTAATTTATGAGTGATAAAGATAATGGATTTACCCTCTGCAACAAGCTGCTTCATTACCTTCATAAGCTCATGAATCTCCTGGGGCGTTAAAACTGCCGTAGGCTCGTCAAAGATCAGGATATCATTGTCGCAGTACAGCATTTTCAGAATCTCTACCCTCTGCTGCATTCCTACGGTAATATCGGAAATATAAGCATCCGGATCGATTTTGAACTTATACTTCTCACTGAGCTCCATTACCTTTTTTCTGGCATCTTCCATTTTAAGAACACCCATTTTTACGGTTTCCCTGCCAAGTACAATACTTTCCAGAACTGTAAAATTATGTACCAGCTTGAAATGCTGGTGAACCATCCCGATGCCCAGATCATTTGCATCGTTTGGATTGTTTATCTTTACAGTTTTTCCATTGATTTTTATTTCGCCTTCCTCCGGCTGATACAGACCGAAGAGAACGCTCATCAAGGTGGACTTGCCTGCTCCGTTTTCACCAAGCAGGGCATGAACTTCTCCTTTTTTTACCTGGAGAGTAATGTCATCGTTCGCTTTAAAATCCCCAAATTGTTTTGTAATATGGTTCATTTCGATTACATATTCCACTCCTGTACCTCCTTTGCCTTTTCTCTTTGTGCAAATCGTCTTCTTGTTGTGATCATTATACTCCATATTTGTGCACTAAAAAAAGGACTTATGTCCTTTTTTTTATTAGCAATCGTATTTTCAGCAAATATAAACGATTTTGATTCATATTTTTGTGCACATTTTCGTCTTTTGCCTGTAAATACCTCTGCCAGGCCCTGTCGCCCGTTTTAAAATCTGGCTTTTTCCGCGTTTGCCTTTAAGATTTCCAGTTCTTCTTCCGTAACCCCGAGGCGCGTCCGGGCAACCTCGAATTCTTTTTCCAGGGTCGTTCCGGAAACTGTGGTATTATCTGTGTTAAGGGTAACGCAAAGTCCCTTTTCCAGCATCTTCTTTAAAGGATATTCTCCTTTCACTGCCTTTGTCTGGAAATTGCTGGTCGGGCAGACCTCCAGAGGAATCCTGTGTTCCCGCAGATATTCCACAAGCGTTTCGTCTTCCAGGCAGCGGACTCCGTGTCCGATGCGCTTTGCCCCGAATTTCAGGGCTGTCCATATGCTCTTTGGTCCATCTGCTTCTCCTGCATGGATGGTAAACGGCACTCCTGCCTCCCTTGCCATGCGAAATACAGGCTCAAAGGATTTTGTGGGGAAAATCGCCTCTGCTCCTGCAAGGTCAGCCGCAGCAACTCCTTTTCCCAGATACTCCTCTGCCATCCGAATGGTTTCCATA
Organism: Clostridiales bacterium; assembly: GCA_019416265.1. Classification (GTDB taxonomy): domain Bacteria; phylum Bacillota; class Clostridia; order Lachnospirales; family Lachnospiraceae; genus Blautia_A. Next base: position 9,029 of record DXXQ01000226.1, read on the forward strand.
TTTTCTTTCTCGTTATTCTCCATACGCATACAGCATAATATCAGCTTCGCCTCAAGCCCTTTGCCCTGCGGCAGTCCTTTGATCGCTGCCTCCGTCACCTGTCTCTGGGTCAGCCCTTTTTTCGTATGAAGCTGGGGTGCAAATCGGATCTCCACATATTTCATCCCCTGTGCCTCCATCTGCCGGCATACGTCCCGGACTGCCTCGGTAAGTGCGTCTTCTGTCTGCATAACAGAACAGGGCAGGTCAAATTTCTCCAGGTATTCATTTAAGTCCCTGCAGTCTGCAGGAGCCGTCATATATTTCACCAGCTCCTTTTCCTCCCATACCGGCAGATCAAGTCCCTGTTTCTTCGCCTGGCTGATCACATATGCCGGCGTCAGAGAACCGTCAAGATGCAGATGCAGATCAATTCCGTTTTTCATTTTAAAACCTCCCGTTTTTTAAGATAAGCACATTATATATCATAACGGACAAAAAATATACGTTTTATTTCTGTAATATGCCAAAAAAAGTCTCACATTTTTTGTAATTTTGAGTTATAATATATTTAATATACTTTATCTTCATATAACGCCCACATAATGAAACTGTAATTTGATCCGCCTGAAAAGCGGGTTTTTGGAGGATTCATGAAAAAACAATTTCAACGAATAAGATATCTTTTGCCTGCAGTTCTTTTGCTGTCAGTGACATTCTGGGTTTCCTGCGTCGCTGCGGGAAGTCCTTCTGATAAAACGCTGATTCGCGTCGGCTATACAGATAAGGGGATGATGATCAAAAAACAGGGGGACAGCTTTGTCGGCTACGGTGTGGATTACCTGAATCTGCTTTCCCAGTATACCAACTGGGATTATGAATTTGTCCCTGTTAAGGAGTCTTCCCGTATCCGTGCATTAAAAGAGGGGAGCATCGATCTCCTCTGCGACCTCTCCGAGGATGAGGCTGTTTCCGAAGATCTTCTTCTAAGCGAGGACAAGAACTGCCTTCACTATGCACTGCTTTGTGCAAAAGAGGATGATACCAGTGTTTTTTATAACGAGTTTTCCGCTTTGAATAAGAAACGTGTGGCCATCAACAAAAGCCGAAAAATGGAACTGATCATGGACGAATTCGCCAGACTTCACAATCTTTCCTACACCCCTGTGTACTGCCAAAACATCAGTGAGCTTGAAAGCGCTGTAAACGACGGCCGCGCCGATCTTATGGTGGCTTCCAATCAGCGGGATCTGAGCGGTTTTAAATATGTGGCAAAGATCGGACTTCGCAACCAGTATTTCGCAGTGTCCTCCGATCAGCCGGAGCTGATGGCCGCTCTCAATGACGCAGACCGGCAGGTCAAGCTGGCTCAGCCTTTTATTATTTCTAATCTCTATGCCAAATGGTACGGCCGCCCTGCCGAGGTGCTTGTGGGGGAAACAAGGGATGAATATGATTTCATAAAGAATCAGGTTCCTGTCCGGGTAGTTTACGATGCAGACAGCTTTCCTGTAGAATATCGGGATGAAGAAACCGGAAACTTTATGGGAATTTATGCAAATGCCCTGGAGCTGGTCCAGAAAGAACTGGGGCTGAATCTGCAGTTTCTTCCTGTAAAGGACTACAGAGAGGCCTGGGACATGATGAAAAACGGAGAGGCAGATATGCTGACCGGCAACTATCTTTCCGAAGAATTGAAAAAACAATACGGGATCCTCTCCTCCACTTCCCATCTTGCTGTCAATTATACGCTTATCATGCGCAAGGACCGGAAAGTAGAAGACGGACTCACCCTTGTCCTTCCGGAAGAGGATATTGATATCCAGAATTTTGCAGTCAAGGAGTATCAGGGTCTGAAGATCATAACAGGAAAAGATTCAACCGCCTGTCTTGAAATGGCCAACAGAGGAGATGCAGACGGTACTCTGATCAATTCCGTGTTCCTGCAGACGGTATATAAATTCAGCAACTATCGCAATCTGCGGACCGTTCCCATGCCTGTCTCTTATACACATCTC
>DXXQ01000227.1 GCA_019416265.1 Clostridiales bacterium
ACATATGCCTCTGGAAACTGTTTGAACTCTGATGGACTTCTTTCGAACAAAATAATTGTGTAAACATTTTTCATATCTTTATACGCATTTTTATGTGTATCGTTTCCCCTGATCCTCTTATATTGTCTCAGCAGCAGATCTGCCGAATAACAGGCGCTTCTCTCCCCGGGAAAGCGATACCCTATTTTCTGCACTTCCACATTGCAAAGGCTTCCATCCTCCAGACGTACCAAAATATCCATGATCAGAAGACTGCTTTCATCTGCGATTCTGGAACTGTCATTCGGCAGAACACTCTCTATCCTGACCTTCTGCCCCAACAGCAGGCTTAAAAACTCATTCAACCGTTCCGGCACATTCTCCGGGTTCATAATCTCCTTGAAAAAAGAATCATATAAAAGCTTTACTCCCCGCACTCCGGTGCAAAAATCAAGAAACTCTCCCTGTTGTGTTTCCGTCCACTGGCTGAACATCTTCTTTAAATGACTTTTACTGGCGATTTCTTCCAAAATCTCTTCACGGCTTTTTATCATTGGAAAATATTGTCTCAGACTACCTGCCATCCTTTATACCTCCCTGTTATGCTATTTTTCCTTCATTCTGAAAATCGCCTGGAATTCAGGCAATGAAATGCTGTTGTCCACATTCAGAAATGTTATATACACTGATTACTGTTCGATATATTTACTTTAGCATAAACAGGTATAAAAAACAAACAGATTCGTGCGACAAATTTCGACATCTATTCCCATTGCTATTATCCTTTTCGATTAAAGCAACGTAATCTCAGTCCTTCTCACAGCAAATCTGTTTGTCTTTATTTTTTCCAATTCCATACGCATCATATTAGCGCTTCAAAATAGACGCTCCTAACTCCCGGTGCTTTTTCCTCTCCCATTCCTTTTTTGTAAGGCAGTTCACATGTCCTGTACGTTTTTCCTGAAGTAAAGGCACATGGACACCATGGGTTGTCCACTGATATTGAAAGCCGCATTTTTCCTGAACGCGCTTCGACTTTTCGTTTCCATCGTAGTACGCGCACCAAACCTTTTTCATTTCCATATCTTCAAAGGCATGGCGCAGCAGTTCTTCTGCCGCCTCCGGCATGATACCCCTTCCCCAGTAAGGTACACCGAGCCAGTATCCAAGCTCACACTCATCCTCTTTTTCTGTCAAATCTGTTTGTGTTCCCATTTTCAGGGCAATATTTCCAACGGGAAGATTTGTTTCCTTCCATACTACCGCATAGGTTTCAGGAACAGAAAGCACATTTTTGATAATCGCTTTGCTTTCTTCTTCGCTTGTGTGCGGTCTCCATCCGCAAATCGGTCCTACCAGCGGATCTTTTGCATATTTATAACATTCCTCTGCATCCGATTCTTCCCATGGCCGGAGAATCAGTCTCTTAGTTTCCAAAATCATGTTTCTGCTCCTCCTTTTTTATCCTGTATCACTTTAGCAGACTTTTTACATAATATGTATGATATCCATGCATATGCCCATGGCTATTTCGAAAGAATCCTCTCCAAATCCTCTTTCTCTGTAATCCTCCACATTTGCCAATGTATCAGCAGTAAATAATATCTGCCCAAAACAAATGCCGCGAAACTGAGCACAGGCTGCAAGAGATGCACATTCCATCTCTACCACCGTGCATCCTTCCTCTATGCTTATCCCTACAGATAATTCTCTGTGATTTCCATAACCCCCTTCAGGATACTGATATCCTTTACCGGATTTCCTGTCTCCAGAGAGTGATTTCCCTCTTCTGTTAAATACAGAGGAAGATTTCTTCTTTTACATTCTTCCGTTACTTCTGCGGTATCTGCCAGAGGGTCTTTTGTTCCATGAAAAACAATGCCCTTATCTCCCATCACCTGAAAGCTTTCTGCAACAGGTGTATAAAAAATATGGTCAGCACAAAGCTTCCACTCTCTGTCAATGGATGCCGCCACTGCAGTTCCAATACTCTTTGATACAAATACCACCCTGTCAAAATCTTGAAATTTCACTTTTTTCAACTGTTCCTTCGCTCGAATGATCGCGGCGTTTACTACTTCATCCCATACAGGAGCTTCATTTTTTTCTTTCGCCATTGGCAGTTCCCCGTATATAATGCACAAAGCTTCATACCCTTTTGCCGCAGCTATTTTTCTGCTGTAATAAAAAAGAGGTTTGTCTGTGTGATATCCTGTTCCCGGAAAAAATACTGCAAGTTTTCTTTTCTGTGACATATAGCCCTCCTCTGTTTCTTATATCTGATAAGCAAAAATCAAATCTCCTTGCTGAGATAAACCATATCAATCAACTGAACACCCTCTTCAAAAATCGGGTGATCGTAGTTATCTGTAAAAAAGTTTTTTACGCGGTAAGCTTCCGCAAACCCGCACTTTTCATAAAAAGGAATTGTTAAAGGGCTGTCTCCTGTACCCACGCGCAGGATTTGACATTCTTTGCCGTATTCCTGCTCCACATATTCAATGAGTTTTCGTCCATAGCCCTGACGCTGAAATTGCGGTCTTGTGGCAATATTTTTTATTTCGGCTGCACCGTCTTCTTCTTTTGTGACCACACATTCCGCCGCCACACAGCCCTTTTCCTCCAGTACAAACATTCTGCCTCTGTGAAGATACCTCTCGATCATACTTTCCTGTTCATCGGCAAGAAAAAGCAGATCCCAATATTGTTTTTTATCCTCTTTTACTTCTCTGATCCTCATTTCTGTCTGACATACCTCTATTTTGTTTTCCCGTAAACACAGAGATTCCAGATTTTCCCCTCTTTAAAAACCGCTTTTTTCAGAATCCCTTCCAGCTCAAATCCATTCTTCTCCAGAATTCTCCTCGACGCTGCATTTGGCTCATATACCTGTCCGGTGATTCGCACAATATCCAGCTCCTTAAAAGCAATTTCACAAATCCGGCGTACAGCTTCGGACATAATTCCTCTTGACCACATTCTTGGCAGCAGCAGATAACCTAACTCTGCATCTTTGACGAAAACGTCTTCCTTTTGTTCAACTGTAATGTTTCCAACAATTTCTCCATCAACTCTGACGGAACGAAATATGCCGTTTTTTCCCTCCTTCTCAGAAACCATATTCAGCCACCAATCGGCATTTTCTTCCGTATAAGGATATGGCAGACGATTGGAGAGATAGGTTCTGTCTGTTTCATTACAAATTCGCATCAAATCATAAGCGTCTTCTTTTTTCCACTTTTCTAATGTAATTTCCATTCCTCTTCCTCCATACTATTCAAGAGGCTGTTCCAATGTAGTAAACTCCTTCTCCTCTGATTTTCTCTCTATTTTAACAGATTTTTCTGTTTTTCAAGAAAAATATTCTATTATTCCAGATATTTCAGCATTTCTTTCTCTCTTTTTGACTGTAAGTACCATCCACCCAAGATCAGACAAACGGCCACCCCGATGATAATGCTTCTTCTCACAGAATCCGGAGCATACAGGCAGGACACAAGGGCTCCCACTCCCGCTCCTGTTCCCATAGTCTCAAATTTGCGTAATCTGATCAGTCTTCCCCTCATTCTTTCCTTATCAATTTTTTTTACCATCTCTGCATCCTCCTTTATCAGTTTGTCCAGTGAAATTGAAAATTGATTGCTGATTTCTACAAGTGTTCCCAGGTCAGGATAGCTTTTTTCATTCTCCCAGTTGGATACCGTCTGTCTTGTAACATGAAATAGCTGTGCGAATTCTTCCTGAGTCAGATTTCTTTCCTTTCGAATGTTTAAAATTGTTTTCCCTAAATTCATACGCCTGACTTTCCTTTCTATTTTTTCTTATTATCCATAAATCTCTTTCAAAAGTAAAGCAATTCCCTCTTTCTCACCGGAAATAACGCCGCAAAGATTCTTTGCCATCTGTTTTCTGCAAAAAATGTTTAGAAAACACCCCCTACATAAAGGAAAACCGGCCTTCACGTATTTCCCCATGAAGACCGGTCTTTTTCTTTTCTGTATCAGATTGCTCTTGTAGCTTCTTTCAGCCACTCTTTCTCCTCTTCTTCCAGATATGGAGAAATTTTCTCATAAACTTCTTTATGATAATCGTTGAGAAGTCTGCGCTCTGTCTCATTCATCTGTTCCGGAATGATTCCGTCAAGGTCGAAAGGAACCATTGTCAGATGCTCGAAGCACATAAACTGTCCCCAATGATTCTTTTCTGCTTTCTTGCAGACAATAAGGTTTTCGTGGCGGATTCCGTATTCTCCTTCCACATAGTAACCCGGCTCATCAGAAGTGATCATACCTTCCTCAAAAACAGAACTGTCATTTCTTTCCGGCACCATTCTCCAGCGGAAACCATTTGGTCCCTCATGGACATTGAGGTAGTAACCTACTCCGTGACCTGTTCCGTGGTTAAAGTCTTCTCCCATCTCCCAGAGGGGCTGGCGGGCAAGATAATCCAGGTTCAGACCGCGGCAGCCATAACGGAATTTGGCAGCAGCCAGGTTCAAAGTACCACGGAGCACCGCTGTAAAGAACTTCTTCTGCTCCTCTGTAACAGGACCCATGACAATGGTTCTTGTAATATCTGTAGTACCCTCCAGATACTGTCCGCCTGTATCTGCAAGGAGAAGTCCCTTAGGCTCGATGGCAACATCTGTCTCCGGGGTTGCGGAATAATGATTCATTGCAGCATGTTCTCCATAGGAAATAATAGGGTCAAAGCTGTTTCCCATGAAGTTTTCCTGCTGAGCGCGAAGTCCGTTCAGATATTCACCTGCACTGATTTCTGTCATGGGGATCTTACCCACATTCTTTTTCAGCCAGTAAATAAATTTCGTCACAGCAACACCGTCGCGGATGTGTGCAATTTTTTCATTTTCCACTTCCACAGGAGTCTTGATCGCTTTTGGAAGGAAGGTAAGATTCTCCTGGTCAAGGATCACTGCTTCAGACGGAATACTGTTTACCAGACGGCTGTTCACCTTATTTCTGCAAAGAAGAACCTTTTTGCCGGCCTCAATCTCTGTACACCAGGAATAAATATCATTGTATGGAAGAATTTTCACGCCGTCTTCTCCAAGAGCTGCCAGAACCTCCCGGGAAAAAGCTTTTTCATTTGCAAAAAGGAGCACCTCGTCCAGGCTCATCACAAGATATGAAAGAACAACCGGATTACAGGGAATGTCTCCGCCTCGGATATTTAAAAGCCATGCAATGTCATCCAGGGAGGTCAGCACAAATAAATCTGCTTCCTTTTCTTTCATGGCATCCCTCATCTCTTTTAACTTGTCCTCACGGGATTTGCCCGTCCATTTCACATCCAGTTCTTTTACCGGCTCACAGGAAAGCTCCGGACGATCGTTCCAGATTTCTCCCACAAGGTCTTCGTCACGAAGGATAGATACCCCGTTTTTTCCAAGGATTTCCGTAAGCTCATCTGCCTCTTTTGCGCTGACTGTTCTCCCGTCAAAGCCTAATTTCTGGCCGTCTTTCAGTGTCTTTTCCAGGAATTCATGAACTGTGGGAACCTCAGGCTCTCCCATTTTGAAAAGTTCAACGCCGCTTCCTGCAATCTGTCTTTCAGCCTGAATAAAATAGCGGCCGTCTGTCCATAATCCGGCCATATCCTGCATCACAACAGCAGTACCTGCAGAGCCTGTAAAGCCTGTAATATATTTTCTGCATTTAAAATAATCGCCTACATACTCTGATGCGTGAAAGTCATCTGTAGGAATTAAATAGGCATCGATGCCCTTTTCTTTCATAAGCGCACGGAGCGCTTTGATTCTGTCTTTTACCATGGTGAATCTCCTCATTCCCAAAAAGAGCATCCCCTTCAAAAGGCGATGCTCTTTCTGTTTATTTAATTCTTCGTTTTCTCAAAATCCAAAAATTATTTACCTAACTGAGCGTCGTTATTTCCGGATTCTGTTGTCCACATTTCAAGCATGTTGATCGGGTCGTTGAAGTCTGCGATCCAGCCGTTACGAGCTAAGTCGAAGTTGCCGGCTTTACGCTCGTTCAGGAATACTGACCACTCTTTTGTATCGATAACCATGTCGATGCCAAGAGCTGCGAAATCCTGCTGAAGTGCTTCTGCGATTGCTACGTTTCCAGCGCCTTCGTTTGTAACGTATGTTACGCTGAGAGGTGTTTCGTCAGAAAGCATTCCGTCATCACCGAATGTATATCCTGCAGACTCAAGGAGTGTTCTTGCTTCCTCAAGGTTTGCATCATATGCATCGTAGGAAGGATCAAAATATCCAACTGCTTCTTCGTTCGGATATGTGTAAGCGTCATCGTTTGCACGGAATTCACCGCCGTTACCATCCATCATCTTAGCCGGGATAAATGTATTAGCTACAACCTGGCCTGTCTGTCCGATGTTCTCAGCAATGTAGTCACGGTCAATGATAAGGCTGAATGCCCGTCTCATAGCGCTTGCCTGCTCAGCTGTTTTGCCTTCAAACAGCGGGCTGTTTACGTTGAAGCACATGTAGTATGTTCCTAACTGGTCTACAACGTGGAATTCAGGGCTGTCAAGCACTGCTGCTGTCTCATCAGTCGGGATACTGTCGATGAAGTCAAGGTCGCCTGCATTGTAAGCTGCGAATGGAGCTGCATCGTCATCACTTAACATGAACTCAAGTCTTTCGATTTTAACTTCGTCTGCTCTGTACCAGTTCGGGTTTTTCTCGTAAACCATGCTCTCGTTGTGTTTCCACTCTTTCAGAGTGTAAGCACCGTTAGATACGAAGCCTGCTTCCTGTGCCCACAGACCCGGGTTTGTTTCCCAGCCTTCCTGTGCTTCTACACTTGCCTGAGGTACCGGGTAGAATGCTGGGAATGCGCAAAGGTCAAGGAAGTATACGCATGGAGCTTTCAGATTAACAGTAAGTGTTTTTCCGTCTTCACTTGCTGTTACATCAAGGGAACCATCCTCTTTTGTTGCAATTCCGTTGAACATATAGGAGTAGTCTGCTGCTGTCTGAGGATCAGCTGCACGTTTCCAGGAATATTCAAAGTCTTTTGCTGTAAGCTCTGTACCATCGCTCCATTTCAGGCCGTCTTTCATTGTGAAAGTATAAGTAAGGCCGTCTTCGCTCATTTCATAGCTGTCTGCAAGTGCAAGATCTACAGTACCGTCTTCTTTGTAGTAGCAAAGACCTGAGAAGGAAGAAACTGCAAGGCATGCACCGTCTACAGTAGAGTTCAGAGCCGGGTCAAGCTTATCCGGTTCGGAAGCCATATAAAGGCGAAGTGTTGTAGCATCGCCTGCATCTGCAAACATGAAATACTTAAATCCGTATGCGTTGGAATAAACACCTGTTACGTTCTCTTTAAGCATATATGGATCGTTGTAGTAGTAAAGAGGAACAAGTGCATTTGTATCCATCAGGATGTCCTCTGCCTGATGCATCATCTCTTCACGTTTCGCAGTGTCTGTTTCAACCTTGATCTGCGCAATCAGGTTGTTGTACTCCTGCCAGTCCGGTGCTGCTTCGGAAGATTTCTTAGCAACGTCTGCTCCTTCAATCGGTTCTACTTCTGCTGCAAAAGCTGTTACAGGTGATAATGCTGTAGCTGCTGCAAGCACAAGTGCCATAGCTTTCTTTTTGTTCATAGTGTTTCCCTCCATTAAAAGTTATTTCGGTCTCTGCCGAATATAGTTTGTTATGGGATCCTCCATCCCTCAAACTCTTAAATTGAACACTGAGTGTTCGCTGTCGTACGATTTCACTTTACCGAATTAAAACCGTACAAGTTTAATGTGATTTAGTACATTATAACACTATTTGTTTCCAGATGCAACTATATCTTTTTTTCTATTTTTATCTGTTCCAGCAGGCAACCATATGTCCGTTGCCTCTGTCCTCTAATTTCGGACATTCCTGAGCACACTTCTCTGTAGCGTAACGGCAGCGTGTACGGAATGCACAGCCGCTTGGAAGATTCATCGGACTCGGAACATCCCCCTCAAGAATAATACGCTTTCTCTGACGGGTAGTCTTTGGATCCGGAATAGGCACTGCGGAAAGCAGAGACTCTGTATACGGATGCTGCGGATGCTCATAAACCTCATCTGCATCTCCGATCTCCACGATCTTGCCAAGGTACATAACCGCAATACGGTCGGAAATATGACGAACGATCAGAAGGTCATGGGCAATAAACAGATAAGCAACGCCCAGTTTTTCCTGAAGGTCTTCAAACATATTGACAACCTGGGCCTGAATGGATACGTCCAGGGCGCTGACCGGCTCATCGCAGACAATGAACTTCGGATTTACGGCAAGGGCACGGGCAATTCCGATACGCTGACGCTGACCGCCGGAAAACTCATGGGCATAACGTGTTGCATGCTCTGCGTTTAATCCTACCAGTTCCATCAGCTCAAGGATTTTTTCCCTGCGCTCCGCCTTTGTGCTGTATAATTTATGGACATCCAGCGGCTCTCCGATAATATCCTCAACTGTCATACGAGGGTCAAGAGAAGAATAGGGATCCTGGAATACCATCTGCATTTCTTTACGAAGTGACGCCATATTTTTTTCTGTGACAGGCTCTCCGTTAAAAAGGATCTCACCGCCGGTGGGCTCATAGAGACGCAGCAGAGTACGTCCTACTGTTGTTTTACCACAGCCGGACTCGCCTACAAGTCCAAGAGTTTCCCCCGGCTTGATGGAAAAGGATACGCCGTCTACAGCCTTGAGGTCTGTTTTTTTGAAAAATCCCGTACTGATCGGGAAATACTGTTTTAAATCTTTTACTTCTACAAGATATTCACTGCTCACGCTTCTTTACCTCCTGCCTGTTCTTCCATCTGGCGTTTCACATTCATCCAGCAGGATGCCTTATGTGTCTCGCTTAATTCCAATTCTTCCGGTTTCTGTTCCAGACAGATTTTCATTGCATTGTCGCAACGGGTGCAGAATGCACAGCCCTTCGGCATATTCAGAAGGTTGATCGGAGTACCGCCAATCGGGATCAGACGTTCCTTGCTGTTTTCCACATTCGGAATGGAACGAAGAAGTCCTTTTGTATACTCGTGGCTTGGAGCATAGAAAATATCGTCTGCAGTTCCACGCTCACAAATGCTTCCGCCATACATAACGATAATCTTATCACACATATCTGCGATAACACCAAGGTCATGGGTTACCATGATAATTGCCATTCCCAGTGTTTTCTGAAGTTCCTGCATCAGTTCCAGGATCTGGGCCTGAATGGTAACGTCAAGAGCTGTTGTAGGCTCGTCTGCGATCAGGATATCCGGCTCGCAGGCAAGAGCCATGGCGATCATAACACGCTGACGCATACCGCCGGAAAGCTCATAAGGATACTGTTTGATACGTTTCTCCGGTTCATTTACGCCTACTAACTGGAGCATCTCAACTGCACGGGCTTTCGCCTGCTCTTTTGTTTTGTCTGTATGGAGAAGAATCGCCTCCATAAGCTGATTTCCGATGGTAAATACAGGGTTTAAGCTTGTCATCGGGTCCTGGAAAATAATACTGCATCGTTTTCCGCGGAAGCCTGCCATCTGTTTCTTGCTCCATTTGGTGATATCCTCACCCTTGTAGAGAACCTCTCCCTCTGTGATACGGCCTGTCTCAGCCAGAATCTGCATGATGGAGTAGGCAGTAACACTTTTTCCGGAACCGGATTCTCCAACGATTCCCATGATCTCTCCCGGTTTCAGGTTGAAGCTGACACCATTTACCGCTTTTACCTCACCGGAATCTGTAAAGAATGAGGTGTGGAGATTTTTCACTTCCAGTAAATATTCACTTTTATTTGTACTCATCTCTCATTACCTCCTAAGTTTCGGGTCAAATGCGTCACGTAAGCCGTCGCCTAACAGGTTAAAGGAAAGAACCAGAAGGCAGATTACGATCGCCGGGAAAAGAAGTTTGTGCGGGTAGCTGTTGATACCTTTGATGGCCTCATTGGCAAGAGAACCAAGAGAAGGCATCGGAGCCTGTACGCCAAGTCCTGCGAAGCTCAGGAAACTCTCTGTAAAGATCGCAGAAGGAATCTGTAATGCAGTGGAAATAAAAATAACGCTGATACAGTTCGGAAGGATATGCTTACGGATGATTCTTCCCGGTTTCGCACCTACCGTACGGGCTGCCAGAATATATTCGTTCTCTTTAATAGAAAGAATCTGACCTCTGACAAGACGGGCCATACCTACCCAGTAGAGAAGTCCGAATACAATGAAAAGGGAGAGCATATTTGTTCCCACCTTTGCAAGAACGGTTCCCTCAATTACCGGAGTCAGGGTCTCTTTCAGGACAACTGACAGAAGGATAACCATCAGCATGTCAGGAAGCGAGTATATGACATCGACGATTCGCATCATGATAAGGTCGACCTTCCCCCCCGCATAACCGGAAATACTTCCGTAAAGAAGTCCGATAACAAGTACCAGGACAGCGGCAAAAATACCGATAACAAGAGAAACTCGTGTTCCGTATACAATACGAACAAAGTAGTCACGGCACTGCTCGTCAGTTCCCAGGATATGAGGGAAAAGCTCGCCGCCTTCGTCGATAAATTTCTGTTCGTTTTTGGACCACTCAAAAGGTTTCAGGTTCTTGGCAGTCTTATCTCGTCTGCCGTTTACGGATATCATTTCTTCGTAGCCGTAAGGTACAACCATGGGAGCTACGATCGTAGTTGCAAGGATCAGAAGCAGAACAATGATACTTCCTACTGCAAACGGGTTTTTCATCAGCTTACGCATACCGTCCTTAAAGAACGTTGTAGATTCACTCATGACGTCCTGCTGCGCTTTTTCCGCCTCTGTGGCAAGCTCGAATTTGGACAGGTCGATCTGCGAGCTGAGAGGGCTCTTTTTGAATGTATTTTTTTCGTTAGCCATCTTCTCTATGTTCCTCCTAGTCGAATGAGATTCTCGGGTCTACCAGCTTGTAGATAAGGTCGCTGAGCAGGTTGAGCACAACCATCAGGGTTGCAAGGAAAATCGTTACGGACATGATCATCGGATAATCACGGTTTGTAATACTGGAAACGAATTTCGTTCCAAGTCCGCCGATATTGAAAATATTCTCCACAACAAGACTTCCTGTAAGGATGAAGGCAAGCATCGGTCCCACATAAGTGATTACAGGGATCAGAGCATTTCTTAAACCATGTTTAAAAATAACCTTTGCCTGAGATACGCCTTTCGCACGAGCGGTACGTATATAGTCCTGTCCCAGTGCATCCAGCATACTTGTCTTGGTCAGACGGGTAATGTACGCCATCGGATAAAGAGCAAGGGAGATAATCGGAAGAATATAGCTCTTATTGGTAACGCTGAAAGCCGGAACCCAGCGTAACTGCACACAGAACACCAGCAGAAGCAGGATTGCAAGTACGAAGCTGGGCAGCGCCGTAAACAGGGTTGACAAAAAGATGATCAGCCTGTCCGGCCATTTGTTTCTCATAAGAGCTGCGATACTTCCAAGAGTTACACCAATGATCACTGCAAAAAATGCAGCGGTTCCGCCCAGACGGGCTGATACTGCAAAAGATTCTTTTACAGTTTTTGCGATATCACGGCCGGTTTTTAAGGACACGCCTAAATCACCGTGTGCAAGATTCTTAAGATATAACACAAACTGCGTTGTTACCGGTTTGTCAAGGTTGTATCTCTCCTCAAGAACAGCCTTAACTTCAGGGCTTGGTGCTTTTTCCTTGTCGAATGGACCGCCCGGGATCGCATTCATTGCAAAAAACGTAATGGCACATATAATGAACACCGTTACGACGGCTAATAATCCTCGTTTAACTACATATTTAGCCAAATTGATTCACTCTCCTTTTCATTTTCTTATAAGGCTGTCCTCTATACAACACCAAAATCCCCCTCCCGGCGTTTCTGTATACAGCAACCCTACATGTGTCCTTTTACCAAAGACACGTTTCTATATAGAATACTCAAATTTGTTATATTTGTCAATCTTTTTTATCGTTTTAAGTCAAAATTTGTTGAACGCGTCAAAGCAGAAAAGCGGACAAATATCTGTTAATTCAAACATTCATCCGCTCATTCTCTATAATCTTTTATTATTTCATCTTTCCAAGTTTAAATTCTATATATTTAGACTATTCAGATTAATTCTTAAAGCTGTGGATTGGCGCAGGGATTCTTCCGCCGCGCTGTACAAAGGCGTCACAGGAGAACTGATTTACAGGCATGATCGGCGCATACCCCAGCAGGCCGCCGAATTCCACAGTCTCTCCTACTCCTTTTCCGATCACCGGAATCAGGCGCACTGCTGTTGTCTTCTGGTTGATCATACCAATGGCAGCTTCATCGGCAATGATTCCTGAAATTGTGGATGCCTTCGTGTCTCCCGGGATTGCGATCATATCAAGGCCCACGGAGCAGACGCAGGTCATTGCCTCCAGCTTTTCGATCACAAGAGAGCCTGCATTCACAGCGTCGATCATTCCCTGGTCCTCACTTACCGGAATAAAAGCGCCGCTTAAACCGCCAACTGCCGTAGACGCCATTACGCCGCCTTTTTTCACCTGGTCGTTAAGAAGGGCAAGGGCTGCTGTCGTTCCCGGAGCTCCCACTCTTTCCAGACCGATCTCCTCCAGGATTTCTGCCACACTGTCTCCGATGGCCGGGGTTGGGGCCAGAGAGAGATCCACGATTCCAAATTTCACCCCGAGACGTTTGGACGCCTCCTGTGCTACAAGCTGGCCCACACGGGTCACCTTAAAGGCCGTGCGCTTGATCATCTCGCAAAGAGTTTCGAAATCTTTTCCTCTTACTTTTTCAAGAGCTGTTTTCACTACGCCGGGGCCGCTGACTCCTACGTTGATAATGGTATCTGCTTCCGTTACTCCATGGAAGGCGCCGGCCATAAACGGGTTGTCATCGGGCGCATTGCAGAATACCACCAGCTTCGCACATCCGAGGGAATCCTGATCCTTTGTGGCCTCTGCTGTCTTCAGGACGATTTCTCCCATCAGCTTCACAGCATCCATATTGATACCGGTTCTTGTAGAACCTACGTTTACAGAGCTGCACACCCTCTCTGTACTTGCAAGAGCCTCAGGAATGGAATGGATCAGAAGCTCCTCTGCCGGAGTCATTCCCTTGCTCACCAGAGCAGAATAGCCGCCGATGAAGTTGACGCCTACCGTATGAGCTGCCCTGTCCAGAGTTTTGGCGATGGTCACGAAGTCCTCCGGGGTTTTGCAGGCTGCACCGCCAACCAGTGCGATGGGGGTTACGGAAATTCTTTTATTTACAATGGGGATTCCATATTCTGTTGCAATTTTATCACCTGTGGAAACCAGATCCTTTGCACAGGTTGTGATTTTATCGTAAATTTTCTGATTTACTTTCTCAAGATCGCTGTCAATGCAGTCCAGAAGACTGATCCCCATGGTAATGGTACGCACATCCAGATTTTCCTGTTCGATCATTTTATTTGTTTCATTTACTTCAAATATATTTATCATAATAAGTTCTCCTTGAATGTTCTGCATCCATGTGTATGAGCATTATATTCTGTGCATCTTATTGAAAATATCCTC
>DXXQ01000228.1 GCA_019416265.1 Clostridiales bacterium
GGCATCTAAGCGTGAAGCCCCCCTCAAGATGAGATATCCCATTCTTAGGAAGTAAGACCCCTTGAAGACGACGAGGTAGATAGGGCAGAGGTGGAAGTGCAGTAATGTACGGAGCTGACTGTTACTAATAGGTCGAGGGCTTGACCAAGAAGCTAGAAAGCGGTCAGGATGTAGCAGGAATGGAACGGAGCAGGCTTGCCTGCAGAGAGACATTCATGATACAGACTGGACATTTGCGAAGCAAAAGGCACTGAGCAACGAAGTTGCGAGGTGACCGCTGACAAGCGAAGCTGGGTTAAAAAGAATTCTCAAGGAAATGTCAACATGTATGTAGTTTTAAAGGTATAAATAAAGGAGCAGTAGTCGAAAGACTGCTGTTTTTTTTATGTAAAAAGTGTTAAAATAAATTCATGAAGAAGCCGAAATGGGAAAGGGATAAATATGGAATTATATAACATTTTACTGGTAGATGATGAGGCTGATGTTCTGCTGGCAATGAAGCGGCGAATCGATTGGGAAGCCATGGGATTTTGTCTGGTTGGAACAGCGGAGAATGGACAGGAAGCCCTGGAGATGACAGAACAGCTTCATGTTGATGTGGTAATGACAGATATTAAAATGCCATATATGGACGGGCTTACCTTATGCAGGAAACTAAAAGAAAATTACCGCAATATGAAAGTAATTATTTACTCTGGATTTGATGACTTTGAATTTGCCAGAGAAGCCGTGCATCTGGAAGCTGAGGAGTATCTTTTAAAGCCGATCAGTTCCAAGGATATGGAGAAAGCTCTTGGCAAAATTAAAAGTAAACTGGATTCAGAATTTGATGAGCACCGCAACATGAATAAGCTTTACGAGTATTATCAGAAGAGCCTTCCGGCAATGCAGGAACAGCTTGTTGTGAGTATACTGGAGGGAAAGGTAACAGGAGAACGTGCAAAAAATATGCTGGAAACCTATGAAATGAAATTAGATTCCCCCTGTTATGTTGTGGCAACATTTTATGCAGATGCAAACGTAAAGGAAACCGTGGGAAAAACGGCTCATTTGCTAAGCTTATCACTCCGGGATATGGCGAAAGATTACCTGAAAGATTATCTGAATTTTTACAGTCTGATCTATTTAAACGAAGTGATTTTTGTATTTAAGATGCAGGATAAAAGTGAAATAGAAGACATTCTGTATCATTTAAACCAGGTCTGTAAAATGGGAAGCCGTATGTTAAAGGTTTCGGTAACTGCGGCAGTAGGACAGGTGTGTGATTCCATTGATCTTCTGGCAGGCTCCTATCAGGAATCAATGAATGCAATGGAGTACAGAAGTATTCTCGGAGGGAGTCAGGTACTCTATATTCAGGATATAGAGCCAAATCCCAAAGAGTCTGTTTCTTTCATGGAATACGATTTCCAAAACCTTGTACGAGCAGTAAAATTCGGGGACAGAAAAGAGACAGATGAGGCAATTTCACAGTTTATGGAAAGCCTGAGGAGCGTGGCTCTCACCCCTTATCAGTATCAGTTGATCTGTATGGAGCTTTCTACAGAATTGATGAAGATCGGCCGGGCATATAAGCTTCACACGAAGCAGATTTTTGGCAGCGGAGAGCATATTCCGTGGCAGGAATTATATAAACATGTAACCATTGATGAGCTGGAAAGCTGGCTGGGAGAGATCTGTACAAATCTCAGGCGTATTTTGCGTCATGAGAGAACAGATTCCACTATGAAACTGACGGAACAGGCGAAAGCTTATATAGAAGAACATTATAAAGAAAGTGATCTTTCCGCGGAAACACTTTGTCATGAACTGAATGTAAGCGCAGCATATTTTTCCACAATTTTTAAGAAAGAAGTTGGACTAAGCTTCGTTGCATATTTGACGAAAGTCCGACTGGAGAGAGCAATAGAACTGCTTCGCACGACAGAAGACAAGACCTATGTAATCGCTGAGGCAGTGGGATATGCGGAGCCCAATTACTTCAGTTATGTATTTAAAAAACAGTATGGTATTTCGCCCTCCAAATACAGGGCAAGCCTGCATGAATAACAGGAAATGTGAGAAGCATTTATGGGACATATAAAAAAGAGATTTAAGAAGCTGGGAGCCGCAGTGAGCAACAGAGGAATGCAGTTTGTGATCTCTGTTTCCTTTACTCTGGTATCTGTTATCGGAATGATTTTCGTAGGGAGTTTTTTATACCGAAGCTATGGGAATTCTGCGGAAAAAGTGGTTATCAATGACAGCCAAAAAGTTATTAACCAGGTGGAAATCAATCTGAGCTCTTATCTGAGAAGTATGATGAGAATTTCAGATGCAATGTATTATAATGTAATTAAAAACAAGGATCTCAGTAAAGAAAATATCAATCAGGAATTAAACCTTCTCTATGAAGTAAATAAAGACAATCTTGTCAGTCTGTCCTGTTTCAGCAAGGATGGAGAATTGATTGGTTCTGCTCCTGTTGGAACTATGAAAAAGAACACGGATATTACGAAACAGAGCTGGTTTATGAATGCTACAAACCAGATGGAAAACCTGCATTTTTCAGAATTACATGTCCAGAATATCTTTGAGACAAGCAGTAACCGACATTACTGGGTCATTTCTTTAAGCCGAAGTGTAGAGCTTGCAAGCAATGGCAAAATATCAGAAGGAATCCTACTTGTAGATATGAACTTCAGCGGGATCCGACAGCTTTTTGCCAAGGTAAACAACAGCGATATGGGATATGTTTATCTTATTAATAACGATGGAAGAATTATTTATCATCCCCGCCAAAATCTGATTTTTTCCAATATGATACAGGAAAATAATCTGGTTGCAAGCCAATACGAGGATGGGGCATATAAAGAAAGCTTCCAGGGGGAAGACCGTATGGTGGTCGTAAAGACCGTAGGCTATATGGGGTGGAAAATTGTAGGCGTAACACCGATGGATGACTTCTATCAGGACTTCAGCAGAACAAAAGTGATAGCGGTAGTTATCATTGTACTTGCAATTCTGGTTATGATTTTTGCCAATCGTTTCCTTGCTCTGCGCGTAGTACAGCCGCTGAAAAAACTGGAGGATTCCCTGACAGGAATCGGGGTGGACCGGAATCCGCAGATCTATATAGGAGGATCTCAGGAGATACAGCATCTTGGAAAAACCATCGGTTCTATGGTGGAGCAGCTTCGGAAGCTGACAGATGATATTGTACGGGAACAGGAGGAAAAGAGAAAGAGTGAGCTGGATGCCCTGCAGTCACAGATCAATCCCCACTTTCTTTATAACACCCTGGATTCGATTATGTGGATGATCGAATCAGAGCAATATGAAGATGCGATAGCTATGGTTCATTCTCTTGGACGGCTGCTTCGGATCAGTCTTTCCAAAGGGAAAAACATTATTACCATTGGGGATGAATTACAGCATGCAAAGAGCTATCTGGATATTCAGAAATACAGATATAAAAATAAATTCACCTCATATTTTGAGGTGGAAGAAGGCATAGAGAAATATAAAACAATTAAGCTGATCATTCAGCCTTTGATTGAAAATGCCATTTATTATGGGATGGAATATATGGACGGAGATGGGGAAATCCATATTCGAGCGTATTCAAAAGAGGAGGATCTGTTTATTGAAGTGGAGGACAATGGACTTGGAATGCCTCAGGAACAGGTGGAGCATCTTTTGACAGACCATACCAGAATTCGCAGCAAAGGTTCCGGAATCGGTATCCGAAATGTTCACCAGAGAATACAGCTCTATTTCGGGGAGAAATACGGGCTGGAAATCACAAGTGAGCCGGACGAGGGAACAATGGTAAGGATTCATCTGCCTAAAACAGAGGAAAGTATAATAGAAAAAAGCAAGGAGGAGGCAAGATGAAACGCTATAAATTTGAAAAAGTATGGATTCTGGTTCTTGCTTCCACACTGATACTCGGAGGAGCCTATTACTATGGTACGGTGGGAAAAACAAAGGAAAAAGAACCGGAGGTTTATTCCATTGTCCTCTATCAGAATACAGACAATGAATGGGAAACTCTAATGGACGGAATTGAACAGGCGAAGAAAGATTATCGCTTAAAAATTCGTTATATGACTCTGGCAGAGGGGGATACTGCGGAAGAGCAGGCAGATATTATGGAGCAGGAAGCCTTATCCGGCGTAAACGGGATCATTTATGCAGCTGTGGACAGCAAGGGGCTTAGAGAACAGCTTCAAAAAAAGCATATCCAGGTACCGATGATAAGTGTGGAGACCGGTACGGGAGAGGATGTTAATATCTCGGCAGATAATTACGAAATGGGAAGGGAGCTTGGGAAAAAAATTCTTCAGGATATGGAAGAAGACGACTGCGAAAAAACAGTGACGGTCGTCTGTGAGTTTCTGGAAAGAGACAGTGTTTCACAGAGATACCACGGTCTGATCGATGAGCTGGAAGAGTCGGAAGAGCATATTCTGGTAAATACCGTAAAGAGGCAGAAGGGGGACTTTAACCTCAGTCTTTTTATGGGAACAGCTTTTCCAAAATGCGGAAATTATGTTGTGACCCTGGATAAATTCAGCACACAGGAAACGGCAAAAGCATGGCTTTCCAATCGTAAAATGTACGAAGAGGAAGATGAGATTAAATTTTACGGGATAGGAAATACAGCCCAGACAGTCAGTGATCTGGACGGAGGACTGTTGACTGCTCTTGTTTTTCAGAATGAATTTAACATGGGATATAAAGCGGTAAAAGCTCTTTTGGAGAAGGAGAAAATGGGATATATGGAAGAGGATTTTGAAATTAAATATAAACTGGTAACAAGAGATACTCTGTATGAGCCGGAAAATGAAAGACTTCTTTTCCCAAACAGTTAAATCCAGAGGGACAAAACGGAGGAAATGATGAAGAAAACGCGAAAAGCAGGGATTCTTTTTCTCGGAGCCAGTCTGGTCTTATCAGGCTGCGGAACAGCTGAGTCTGTGAGAGAAGAAAAAAAAGACAGTTTAAAAATTGGGGTCAGTATGTATGACCAGTACGATACGTTTGTGTCAGAGCTGGTATCTCATTTACAGTCATATGCGAAAGAAAAAGGCAGAAAAACAGAAACTTTGATTTCGCTGGAAATTCAGAATGCAGAAAAAAGCCAGATTTTGCAGAATGACCAGATGGACGATTTCATACGGGAGGGATGTGATATCGTCTGTGTCAATCTGGTGGACAGAACAGATGCTTCCACCATTGTGGAGAAAGCAAAAAGCAGTGACATTCCGGTTATTTTCTTTAACAGAGAGCTTGTAAAAGAAGATTTGGAACGCTGGGATAAGCTCTATTATGTAGGAGCGGACGCCTTTGTTTCAGGAGAGATACAGGGGGATATTCTGGTGGAAGAGTGTAAGAAAAATTTTTCCAGAATCGACCGGAATGAGGACGGGATTCTTCAGTATGTTATGCTGGAGGGGGAGGCAGGACATCAGGATTCCATTGTTCGAAGTATGTCCGTGATCAATGAGATCACAAGCAGAGGATATATGGTGGACAGGCTTTCCGATGAGATTGCAAACTGGAACCGCGATCAGGCATCTACAAAAATGAAGCAGTTTATAGAAGAATTCGGAACAGATATAGAGGTTGTTCTGGCCAATAATGATGACATGGCGCTGGGGGCGGCAGATGCTCTGGAACAGGCTGGAGTGGAAGTGAATTCTGAAGACTGGCCAAAGATTCTGGGAATTGACGGAACCTCGGTAGGGCTGGATGCAGTGAAAGAAGGAAGGCTTTTAGGTACAGTGCTCAATGATGCAAAAGGACAGGCAAGAGGGATGCTGGAGCTGGCATACTCTATTTGCATGGGAACTCAGCTTCCGGAGGAATTTGAACTGATCGAGGATAAGTATATACGGCTTCCCTACAGAGCAGTCACAGAAGACAATCTCGGGGAAATCCGTGTGGAGTTTATGAAATAGAAGGAAAAAAGAGAAGATGGTTGGGCAGAATAAAAGGGCAGCAAATCCGCTGCCCTTTTATCTGTCTGTGTATCTGATCTTATTGTCGATATGCCCCGTATTTACCCTTTATGCGTTAGAAAAGCTTGTCAAGCACTGCATTGGATGCCTTCTGATTATTTTCCATAGAGGCATCATAATTTCTGTTATAATACTCCTGATAAAGGAGATCGATAAGGAACAGCTGACTTACTTTTACACCGATAGAACCGCCGTCCAGCGGGCCCTCATCGGATCCGCAAAGAAGGAGTGCATCGCAGTAGGATGCAAGAGGAGATTTGGCAAATCGGGTAATACATCCCAGCTTGGCGCCTGCATTTTTGGCGATCTTCGCCACATGGATATTATCTTTGGTAGAGCCGGAGTAGGATACGATCACCAGAAAATCCTCTTCTGTCATGGTGGCTGCAGCCATGGACTGCATATGGGGATCTGACAGGCAGTAAACCTTCGGCGCGATACGCATAAACTTGTTGCAGGCTTCCTGTGCAGACAGGAGACTGTCGCCGATTCCGAAGAAATAAACTCTTCTGGAGTTCTCGATCAGCCGGAGAAATTCTACAAACCGATCCTGGTCAAGAAGGGAGTAGGTTTCCCGAAGGGCGCTTGTGTGAATCTGCAGGACTCTGTCTGCAGTTCCGCGAAGGGAATCGTCGATGGCCGCGTTGCTGGTAGGGGAGACCACACCAATCTGCGTGGTGGTGCTCCGCAGACCGAGAGATAATTTCAGTTTAAATTCCTGGTAGCCCTGAAGATTCAGGGTACGGCAGAATCTGTAAACACTGGTATCGCCTACCTGGCAGGCATCTGCAAGATCGGTGATAGACATATACAGAACTTTTTTCTGATTTTTTAATACATAGTCGGCAACCTTTTTTTCGGTTCGCGTAAATTCCGGGTATGCAGACTGTATTTTTGCAACTAAATTTTCACTGGACATAAGAATTCCTCTTTTCCTGGAGTTTCACTCCTTTTTATCAGGGAAGAGCTTCTGCGATCCGCACGGCGCCTAACATGCCGGCGTCATTTCCAAGCTCTGCAGTTCTGACGCTCACATTGCGGAAGCTGGGCATTATATTATGATACAGCTTACTTTCAAGATTTGCAAATATATATTCCTGTTTCATGATTCCGCCTCCCAGAACAACGCAGGAGGGGTTAAAAATATGAATCAGGGAAGTAAGACCATATACAATTTCATCGATCCATTGGTTTACAAGCTCCTGTATTTCTTTTTCCCGGATCCGGGCAAAAATAGCCCGTCCGTTATCAAGCTCAGGAAAAACCTTCTGCACACGTTTCACCAGGGCAGTGGTGGAGGCGTAGCGTTCGTAGCAGCCGCTGAACTCATCTTCCTGGAAATTTCTGTCCTCCGGATGGACAAGGACGGCGCCGAATTCACCGGCGGAAAAACAGGAACCTGTGTAAATTTTTTTATTTATAACAATAGCTCCGCCCACTCCTGTACCGTAGGTGAGACAGAGGAAATCGTCGTAATCCCGTCCTGCTCCGAAACCGGCTTCTCCGAGAGCCGCTGCATTAACATCGTTTTCCACAGCAACGGGGACACCGAACTCTCTGGTAAGGATGCCCCGTATATCGGTACCTGTATAGCCGGGGATATTGGAATTTGCATAGCGGATGATTCCTCTTTCAGAGTCTACCTGTCCTGCAGTGCTGATTCCGATTCTGTCAAAATCTTTATAGGATCTCAGAATTTCAATTGCATTTTTCATCACATGAGCGCCGCCCAGTTTTGCTTCTGTAGGCGTTTCTCTTTTTTCTTCTAAGTTTCCGTTTCTGTAAATTCCGGATTTGATGGAGGTTCCACCAATGTCTAAAACTGCGATATTCATAAATTTCCTCCTGTCAGTAAACTGCGACTTTGATTACACATTTTTTCAGATGAAGGTCTTCCGCTGCAGCGGCGCTCGGAAGATGGGGTTCCTCTGCCATGCAGACGATGAAGCGTCCGGGTCCCATAATGCAGGTGGAACTGTTTTCTACTGTGACGGTTCCGAAATCGCCGGAAAAAGGAGTCAGTTCTTTGGATTCTCCCAGTCCGATGCAGATCAGCTCCGTTCCTTCGATATCGATCTGAATGTCCATATATTTTTTATGGATTTCAAAATGAAGCTCCTCCACAGGCTTTGCCTGGGCTTCCATTACATTGGCGAAAACATTGTCGCCGTCGATTTCCGTGCGACCCAGAGGAAGGGCGGAAAGGTCTGTCTTTACAAGAAAGTCAATGGCTGTATCGAGATTTTTTGAAATCCCGCGGTATTTTTGTACATTTGACAGCATATCATAAATCATACGAGAATTCCTCCTTAATTGTACATAAGATAACAAAAGGCTGCCCCATATAAGGGCAGCCTTTGGGTTGCATCAGCCTTTTACAGCACCCATTGTAATACCCTGGGTGAACGATTTCTGGAATGCAAGGAATACAGTTACGATCGGAATAGCGGCAAGGAAAGCGCCGGCCATGATCAGACCGTAGTTGGTGGAGAACTCAGCCTGGAGAGTTGCAACACCAAGAGAAATGGTCAGGTTATCTCTGGAAGAGAGCATAACCAACTGCATAAAGTAGTCATTCCATGTGTTGATGAAGGTAAAGATCGCAAGAGCTGCAAAGCCCGGTTTTACGATCGGGAATGCGATGGACCAGAAGGTTTTCCACTCATTACATCCGTCAATCTTTGCGGATTCCAGAAGCTCTCCCGGAATGTTCTCACTGAACTGTTTCATCAGGAAGATACCGAATGGCCATCCGATCAGCGGAAGGATAACAGCAGCGAGAGTATTGTGAATACCAAGCTTACTGATCATATTTACCAGCGGTACAGTGATAACCTGTTTTGGCAGAGCCATGGCAAAAATGAAGATACTGAACAGGATTTTCTGTCCGTAGAAACGTTTCTTTGCCAGTACATAGCCTGCAAGGGAAGCAGTTACGCATACAGCCAGCATGGTTACACCTGCGATGAAAATACTGTTAAACATCCATCTTGCAGCAGGGTTTTTGAACAGAGTTACGAAGTTCTCTAAAGTTGGTTCAGCGGGGAACCACTGCGGCGGTACTGCAACCGCTGCGCTTAAAGACTTAAATGCGCCCGTGATGATCCAGTAAAACGGAAAGATGAATAAAATAGTCAGAAAGGTGAGAATCACGAAGGACACAGCTACAAAAGGCGTTACTTTTTTCTTATCCATATCTATTCTCCCTTCATTAATATTCTACGTCATCGCCGCCAAGGAACTTGAACTGAGCGAAGCTGATAAGTCCGATAACAACTGCCAGGAATACACCCATTGCATTTGCATATCCGTAGTCAGAAAGCTTGAATGCTTTTTCATACAGATAGTACATAATGGTAGTGGTTGCATAGTTTGGTCCGCCTGAGGTCAACAACTGGATCAGAGCGAAGCACTGGAAAGAGTTGATCGTTGTGATAACTACAATGTAAAGTGTGGTCGGCAGCAGGCTTGGCCATTTGATTTTCCAGAATACCTGGAACTCAGTTGCGCCGTCTACACGGGCTGCCTCAACCAGTGATTTGTCAATGTTGCCCATTGCGGCAATGTAGAGGATGATCGGCTGACCTACAGAGGTGGTAAGGAGGATAATGAGAATTGCCAGAAGAGCATATTTCTTATCGCCTAACCACATGATATTTCTGTCGATCATGCCGCCGTTTTTAAGTACGAAGTTTAAAATACCGCTTAAAGGGTCATAAATCCATTTCCAAACAACCGTTACGGCTACGGTACCGGTTACAACCGGAAGGAAGAACACGCAGCGGAAGAAGGAACGGGTAAATGCGCTTCTTTCGTAGGTCTGAGAAGATACGAACAGAGCGAAGATAACAACGATCGGAACAGAACCGACAACCAGAATCAGAGTATTGATAAAAGATTTCTGGAATACGGGATCCTTGAACATGGCTATGTAGTTGTCCAGACCGATAAAGGTGAATTCTTTCATTGTATATTTGAATAAGCTGGTAAAAATGCCCAGTCCCATAGGGAATAATACAAATACAATGAAGAAAAACAATGCCGGAGCGAGGAAAAGATAGGATACGATTGTTTCCCTCATTCTTATTTTGTTTGATGCTTTCATTTTATCTCTCCAATCCCAAATAGTGAGAGCCTTGCAGATGTTCCGCAAGGCTCTGTGACACTTACTGAATAATCAGAAACAGTTTCTTACTGTGCATTTTTGATAGATGCGTTGGAAGACTCAACAAATTCGTCTGCTGCTGTCTGTGCATCTTTGTCGCCGTTCATAACTGCCTGAAGCATCGGGAACCAGTATGTTCTCATTTCTGCAAAACCATCGATGGTGTTGTAGTATGGAGAATAATATTTTGTCCAGGATGCAATTGTGTTCATTCTTTCATCTCCTTCATAGAGATCGCCGAAGGATGTGCGGACTGGGAAGCAGCCTGTACGAACTACGTTCTTTGGTCCCCATTCAGCGTCGTCGCAAAGGAACTGAAGGAATTTCTTGGAAGCTTCGATCTTAGCGTCGTCGCCGTTGTCGAAGATACAGAATCCGTTTACAAGGTATTCAAGCTCAGCAACACCGTCTGCAGATGGCATTGGAACTTCGAGAGTTTCAATTCCGTTATCATCTAACAGAGTCTGGTTGGAGTTCTGTGTTCCAGGTCCCCAAAGTAATGTGAAAGCAGTCTGTTTTGTAGCGAAGTTTTTGATATCATCGCCGCCTGCATATGCAGAACCGTTTAATAAGTAGCCTTCGTCAACTGCTGTTTTGATGTAGTCGAGAGCTTTCACTCCGCCTTCATCGTTGATGGTGTATTCTGTAACAGCGTCGTCTGTGATGGAGCTGTCAAACAGGTTTGCAACAAATGCACGTGTTCCCTGGTCACCGCCCTGGCCGGAGCAGAATACGGAACCCGGCATATAGCCTTTTTCCTGAAGAGCTTTTGCTACTGTTGTGAAGTCGTCTGTTGTCCAGCCTTCTTTAATGAGGTCTGCAACACCTGCGTCTTCAACCATTTCTTTATTAAATGCCATGTAGAACGGAGCGGAGCTTAATGGATACATATAAGCTGTGTCGCCTGCTTTACAGGACTGAAGAAGCATATCGTTGTTTACGTCTTTTACAAATTCATCTGTAAACATATCGCTTAAGTCAACGAGTTTGCCGTTTTTACCATAGGAAATGATACGTCCCGGTGCGTCGAATAATACGTCGCAGATTGTGCCGCCTTCGATAGCTGCTGTGATTTTCTCAGGACCGGATGTAAAGTCGATTGTCTCAAGGTTTACTTTAATGTCCGGGTTAGCTGCTTCGAATGCTTCGATAATTGTTTTCTCATAAGCGCCCGGCTCAGCGTCTACGCTGTCCTGTGCGAAGGTCGGGAATGCCCACCATGTGATTTCTGTTGTTTCAGCTGCGGAAACAGATGCTGCAGGAACAAGCATGGAACCGATCATAGCGCCTGCAAGAATTGTTGATAAAACTTTGCTTTTTTTCATCTTAAAAAATCCTCCTTTTAAATTTGCCTTTCGTTCTGAGTTTTTCCAACTCCCTTATGAGCACACTATAGCACTTCTGAAAAAATATTTCAATACTTTTTTTAAAAGAAATTTTTTTTCTTTTTGTTGTACTTATATAATACTTGTGATATTATTGACAAAGAAAATGATAATAGTGCATAACGAAAAAATGGGAACTGTAAAAAATAATGAAAAAAATTTTGCTTTTTTGGAAAAATATACGGTTCAGTTGTGCAATTGGCGGATGAGTATAAAGGAGATGGATGTATTATGGTAAAAACAGTCGTTTGTTTTGGTGATTCCAATACACATGGGTATAATGCCGAAAATGGAGGGCGTTTTGATATTTCCGAGAGATGGACAAGGCTTCTGGGGCAGGAGCTTGGAGAGGAATACGATGTGATCGAGGAGGGACTGTCGGGGAGAACAACTGTGTTTGAGGATCCGCTTTTCGAAGGATTGAGCGGTCTTAAGGCGATCCACACCTGTCTGATGAGCCATGAACCGGTTGATATTCTGATTATCATGCTTGGAACCAATGATACGAAGGCACGTTTTTCTGCAACCTCCAGGAATATAGCCCAGGGACTTGCAAGACTGACAGAAAAGGCGAAGCATACGGAAGGGGCATGGAGAGGAACGCCACAGATTATTCTGGTGAGTCCGGTTCCCATTGAACAGGGATGTCTCACCTCTGAGGTAGGAGGAGAGATGGGGCCGGGATGCGTGGAAAAATCCCTTGACCTTGGAAGACAGTTTGAACGTATTGCCGCAGAACAGGGCTGTATGTTTCTTGACGCAGGCAGGATTCCGGGAATCGGCGTGATTCCTACAGATTATATGCATCTTACCAGAGAATCTCATAGGCTTCTGGCAAAAACCCTGGCAGAGGTGATTCGTAAATTATGACACTGACTCAGCTGAAATATGTAGTTACCATCGCAAATGCAAAATCTATGAACGAAGCAGCGCGCAAGCTTTTTATTTCTCAGCCCAGTCTTTCCTTCGCAGTCAGAGAGCTGGAGGAGGAAATAGGAATCGAGCTTTTTAGGAGAAGCAACCGGGGAATTTCCCTGACTCCGGAGGGGGAGGAGTTTCTGGGATATGCCAGGCAGATGGTAGATCAGTATGAGCTGATCGAATCGAAATATATTGAGAAAAAACAGATGAAAAAGAAATTCAGCGTTTCCACTCAGCATTATACGTTTGCGGTAGACGCCTTTGTGGAGATGGTGAAGCAGTTCGGAATGGACGAGTATGAGTTTGCGGTTCATGAAACAAGAACATATACGGTCATCCAGGATGTGAAAAATTTCAAAAGTGAGATCGGAATTCTTTATCTGAATGACTTTAACAGAAAGGTTCTCACCAAACTGATCCGCGAGTCGAACCTTGAATTCCATGAGATTCTTGACTGCAGTATTTACGTTTATATGTGGAAAGGACACCCCCTTGCAGACCGTGAGGAAATCGATCTGGAGGAGCTGAAGGAATATCCCTGCCTGTCCTTTGAGCAGGGAGAATACAGCTCGTTTTATTTCGCGGAGGAGGTTCTCAGTACATATGAGTATAAACGACTCATTAAGGCGGATGACAGAGCGACTCTTCTTAATCTGATGGTGGGACTGAACGGATATACCCTGTGTTCGGGAATTATCTGTGAGAAGCTTAACGGCTCGGATTATTGTGCTGTGAAGCTGAAATCCGATGAGATCATGACGATCGGTTATCTTGTGAGAAAGGGCGTTACGATCAGCCCTCTGGGAAAAAAATACCTGGAAGAGATTTCCAAATATAAAAATAAAGCGCTGAGATAAAATTCAGGAGGAGCCCCGGGCTCCTCCTGTTTGTGTTATAACTTGGAATATCCGTAACTGCTGACAATGGCGTCAATTTTTTGACGATTCCGGCACAGCGGGCAGTCCTGACTGGGATAGGTTCCGTAGTCCGGAATGTCTTTTTGCTGGAAAATAGAGTGAATGGGCATATCTGCAATTTTGCTTACTGCGCTGAAAATTGCTGCAATTCCCCGAATCTTGCCGCCATAGTAGAGAATACTTTCAATGGCGCGGTGCAGAGTTTCTCCTGTTGTGACAGAGCCTGTGAGGATGAGAACGTTTTTGCCCCCGATCATCATCTGCACATTGTCGCGGAAAATCATCTGTCCCACACTGTTGTATTCCGGTGAGGTGACATAAATAGTCTGGTGTGCATTCATGGAGAGGACGCCTGCCCGGGAGAGGTCTTCTGCCAGATAAGCGCCGACAACTTCAAGTCCATCCATACACACGATCGTATCGATTGGGATTGAAGTTTCATAATTGGCGGAAAGCGCCTGAGCAATCCTCTGGGCTTCCGAACAGCGTGATTTCATGGTGGTCATATCCAGATAGTGCGTAATATGGGACTGCGGAGTAGCGAAATGTCCCGGATAAATCTTGAGCTGGATACGGTCGTCGCTTCTGGCGTAAATCTTAAACATTTTTGTTTCCATAGACAGGCCTCCTTTTAGTGGAATATACTACATATTTATTCGGCGCTGCCCGGCCCGGAGTATATGGGAAGGCGGACAGCGCTGTTTTGAATAATAACAGTATAACATTCAGAGGTGAATTTGGAAATAAAAAAAATGAATTTTCCGAAAAAAACTTTATTGTTATTTATTTATCAGAATAAAACAGACAATTTGTATGTTACACAAAAAGCAGATCGTGGTTGATGGTGGTGTAGAAAAGCTCTTTGCGCTGTTCTGTATTGTCGGTCTGACCAAGCACCCACATCATTTTTGTGACAGAGGCTTCCAGAGTCATATCGTAGGACTCAAGAATGGGGAAGCTGTCTTTGATCACCTTGCCCACCTGATAAACGCTCATATCGCTGCCTTCATGGGTGACCTGTGTTGCCATACAGACAAGCTTTCCGGCGGAAACCCATTCGCGGAGGGCATCCAGAAAGCTGTTATCTCCGTAATTGGGAAGTCCTCCCACACCGAAAGACTCAATGATCAGTCCGTCGTAGGAATCTGCGAGAACATCAAGAACGTTTCCGTCAATGCCCGGAATGAGTTTCAGAAGAAAAATCCGTTCGTTCATGTCGTGATAGAATTTCAGCGGTTTGGTGGAGTGGTCTTTGTCATCTATGTAAAAGATGATCCTGTCGTCATGGATGGATGCGATGTCGGGATAATTAATACTGGAAAAAGCGTTGTAGCTTTTGGAAAATTCTTTTTTTGCCCGGGTTCCCGCGATAACCTTTCCGCCAAATACAATGGAAATTCCGTGAGCCCGCTCGTGGGAGGCGAAGCGCAGGCTGTCCAGAAGATTGGCTCTTGCGTCGGTGATGGGCAGATCGATGGGCTTCTGTGCGCCTGTAATGACAATGGGGCGGCGGTTATTCTGGATCAAATAGGAAAGGGCGGCTGCAGTATAAGCCATGGTGTCTGTTCCGTGGCAGATGACAAAGCCGTCATAGAATTCGTATTTTTTCTCAATGAGCTGCGCAAGCTCTGTCCAGTGATGGGCGCTGACACAGGTGCTGTCCAGGGAAAAGGGCTGCACAGTATCAATGGTACAGAAGTCTTTGGCATCCGGAATATAGGAGAGCAGCTCCTCAGCAGTGAGCTGAGGAGACAGACCGCTTTCTGTATATTTGGAGGCAATGGTGCCGCCTGTTGCAATAAGTAATATTTTTTTCATGAGAAGATCCTTTCGGCAGATATTTTAATAAATTCAGTATAACAAGGGGCGTATGGGGAGTCAAGGCGGCATCCAAAGGAGAATGGCTTATTCTGTGCAGATCTGCAAAAGCTTTTGGACAATCTGATTCCAGTCTGTGCCCTCGAAGAAATATTCTGCCGGGGCGCCGGAGGAGGAAGAAAGGCGGGCATCGTCCTCTGCCGGGCTTAAATTGGAATGAATATAAAAGCCCGGAAGTCCGCTTTTACGGGCGCCGCCCATGTCTGTGGTCAGGTCATTGCCGATCATGAGGGAACGGTTTATGTCAAGGCCCTGTTCCGTGATAAGGCGCCGGAAAAACCGTTTATCCGGTTTTCGACAGTTATAGTCCGAAGAGAGATAAATGCCGTCAAAAAAACCTTCCAGGTTAAGAAGGCGCAGTTCGCTTTCAGTAAAGACTCTCTGGGCATTGCTTAAAAGCCAGAGACGCAGGCCGTTTCTGCGCAGCAGAGCCAGAGCGTCTTTAACATGGGGATACAGGCGGATATATTCAAGGGAAACAATGCGGAACAGGTGCGCTGCGCTGACTGCAAGCATGGAGCTGTTTTCCTGAATACCTTTTCTGCGGAAAAGCTCTTCGAAAATAAGGTCGATCTGTAATTCCGGATAACATTCGTAGGATTGGAAAGAGCCGGAAACAGAAGATGCAGTCAGTTTTTCTTCCTCTCTTTGAGCCAGCCGGTTAAATTCCTCCCGCAGTTCTTCGGGGCGATAGGGGGCTCCCTGAAAACCGAAATAAAGAGCTGTTTTTTCCCATACCTCTTCTTTCGTCTGATCCGTGTGGATATCCACCAGAGTTCCGTATAAGTCAAAAATTAAATCTGTATATTTCATAGCAAAATCCTTTCTATTCAAAATATCCCGGTCAGCTATATCCGGGACAGATAACGAAAACATTATAACAGGAAAAAAGCCAATATTACTACTAAAAGTATTCTTAAATTTTTGAATATGTTATAGAAAAGCATATAAAACAGGAGTATAATAGCTATATTAGCTGAAAAAAACAGGGAGGTGAGACTTATGTCGACAAAATATGGGGGATATATGGGGAAGGTTTTGATGATAAATTTAAGCTCCGGAGAGGTTTCGGAGTATCCCTTTACAGATGAGGAGAGGGAACTTTTTATCGGCGGCAAAATGATGGCGGCAAAAATTCTTTACGACAATCTCAACGGGACAGAGAAAGCCTTTTCTGAGGAAAATATGGTAGTCATTTCCACAGGCCCAATGACAGGCTGCGGAGCGCCGAGCTCAGGACGCTTTAATATTTCAACCCTGTCTCCTCAGACCGGATACCTGACCTCTTCCAACTGCGGCGGGAAGTTCGGTTATTATCTGAAGAAAGCAGGTTTGGATGCCCTGATTCTCAAGGGCCGCTGCAAAACTCCTGTATGGTTGGAAATACGCGGGGAAAAAGTGGAATTTCACACAGCAGAGGATCTGTGGGGAATGAAAATTTCCGAGACGCAGGAAGCGCTTGATGAAAAGCTTCGTATGAAAAACGGAAGAGTGCGGAAAAACGGAAAAATCTGCATTGGTCCTGCAGGAGAAAATCAGGTGCTTTATTCCTG
>DXXQ01000229.1 GCA_019416265.1 Clostridiales bacterium
TCTGAGTTGTTTGATAATACGGTTGGCATATTTGGGATTGTTTTCCGTCACCCAGGCTTCAATGCCGGATGTATCAAAGAGCATCATAGAAGCTTTATGCAGATCAATCCGCTGGCATATCGGTTCGGTCAGGTCAACAAGCTTGTCAAACATCGATTGTAAGTCCAATAAGAAATCCTGTTTGAACCTGGTGAATTTAGAGGCATCTGGGACAACATCAAAGCCACAGAAATCTCGTAATTCCTGAGAGTATTTGAGAAATACAATCAAGAGAGAGGTCGTTGGAATTGAGAAAATAAGCTGTAATAACAGAGCTCTAAGCATTGGATAAAGAAGATGCTTGCGGGGTCTGCCGGTGGCAGCATGAAAATGAGAAAAGAAAGACACCGGAACAATTTCATCAAGGTTAATGGCTTGCTCGAGAAGATCGAGGAACTGGTATTTATCATTATCAAATTTATTTTGGCAATCGGTAAAAATATCTGCCAAAGAAAGCTGTTTGTATGGTATCATATAGGTACAACTCCTTTCTGAGTGGATATGGTTAATTGTTACTGGACATTTCAATTTTACCATAAACCAGTGAGGAGTTGTTTTATTTTGTGACAAAAAGAATCCCGTATTTATGCGGGCTTCGGCGTTTCGCAAACGCCTAAAAAATTTCAAATTAGAAAGGAGAATTTATATGAAACGAACAATTTCTAAACTATTACTTTATTTTTTATTAGCTGTCACTTTAATTTGCCCAATTACAGTTCATGCCACATCTTTTGATGATAATCTTTCCGATGTTTTCACTAATGAAACGTATTCTCGTGCTGGTGTATATACTATTACCAAATATGCATTTGCAACTTACGGAAATAATTCCATTCAAATACGCGTTAATCTTCAATGTCGCGATAAACTAGGAAATTCTTCTGGAAGTT
This sequence comes from Clostridiales bacterium, assembly GCA_019416265.1. Lineage (GTDB taxonomy): Bacteria > Bacillota > Clostridia > Lachnospirales > Lachnospiraceae > Blautia_A. The sequence goes on from DXXQ01000229.1 coordinate 930, forward strand.
ACATCTTAGGAATTAGCAGCATGAGTATTGAAAGTTTCTCTGGTTGGTATAATGTAGAACGCAACTCTATAACCAAAGGAGCTATCACCTATTCAAATAATAACCAAACAGCATCTTTACCTATAACATACAGGGCTAGCACTGGAACGGGTTTTCGCTCATATTCCGCTAACATAACGGTGAGATTATGAAAAAATTTTTAATATTTTTAATCCTCTCTGCTAGCATACTTTCATGCACAGTTGTTCATGCCAAGTCACCCGCAGCTTCCTTAAAAAATTCCCAATCGGAGAAAGTTGTGTGGATTACGGATACTGATTTACAAAATTCCGAACAATTGTCAAAAGCTATTGAAATGTTGGGCAAAACTTCATACGGCTATGCTCTTCCAGCTATTGAATTCGTATTTTGTGAAAATGATAAACTTGCAGAATTCGTTCAAAAAGCTCAGGAACAAAACACAAAAATAGGAGCCATCACCACCCACTCAAAGGAAGCCTGTGAATCCATCCTTGATGAAACCTCAATTTCACTCTATTATAACTTAAACGATAAAGCTTCACTGAAAGAATACCATGATTTTTATAATTTCTCTTTAAATCCGTCAGAGGATGCAATTGAAACTCTTGGAAATTATTTAATTTACCCTGTAAGCGAAGCCGCGGACGAAAGATGCTGGTATGGTACAATCAACGTCATTATGAGATACTGGAAACATTTTTCAGATACAGCGGCAACATTTAAGGATAATTTATCCTTCGAAGAACGCCATACATCAATACCGCTTTCTGCATCAACCATGACAATCACAAAAGAAACAATAGAATCAGAAATATTGAATCCTGCTGCAGTTATCATTTATCTTGACGGTCAGGAAATTGACACAATCCCTTATGAAGGTGAAGATATAATTATCAATCTTGATAAAAAAGGTAATTATCGCATACAGGTTTTAAGCCAGCAAATGACTGATATTTCCTCTAAAGTTATTTATGACACTGCAGCCTCTCCAGAAAAGAGCTGATTTTCCTCCATCTCACAATCCAAAAGAGCTGTCACACATCGAAAACTCCCTCAAGGAAATGTTGTCCCCCATTTAAAATGGGGGTTTTCCTTTTGCAAAATGTCTATCCCCCCAATCCTCTCATATAATAAAACCAAGAACTTCTCTGCATAACAGGAGACTGCCTTGAAGTATTGGAAATATATGATCTGTCTTTTTCTTGCTGTGCTGTTGTTTCTGGTAATTCCCCTGTGTTCCGGACAGGATTTTCGGAGAAAAGCGGCTGTCACAGTTGCCGGAAAGGGCATGATCAGACTTATGGAACAGGAAATGGAAGAAGAACTGGAATCCCCGAAAGTCAGCCTCACCTTTGATGACGGGCCAAGTCGGAAATATACGCCCCTCCTTCTCGACGGACTGAAAGAGCGGGGCATCCACGCCACCTTTTTTCTTATGGGAAAAAATATCCCGGGAAACGAAGACCTGGTAGAACGCATCCAGGATGAAGGACATCTGATCGGAAACCATACCTATAACCATATACAGCTGGACAGAGTTTCCGAGCTTACCGCAAAAGAAGAAATTGAAAAAACCAGCAACGAAATCTTCAAAATTACGGGAACTTATCCCTCCTACGTCCGGCCCCCCTTCGGCGCATGGCGGAAAGACCTTGATTTCTCCGTTACCATGTTCCCTGTCTTCTGGGATATCGATACCCTGGACTGGAAAACAAAGAATCCAGACAGCGTCAGCCGGATCGTGGAAAACCAGATTCACGACGGCGCCATCATCCTTATGCACGACGGTTTCGAAACCTCTGTGGAGGCAGCCCTGCGCATCGCAGATGAGCTGTCCAAAGAGGGGTATGATTTCGTAACCGTAGACCAGCTTCTTGTATTGTAGAAGCTCTTCCATAAAGCAATGAAATTTGTTAAATATTCCCCTTTTCAATTGCTTTTTCCTGCTGATTTCGTTATACTTATTTAATGACACGCTGTGCCGAACCCCATTTCCGGCACAAAATACTAAAGTAAAAGGAGTTGTTATTATTAATGGGCAGATTATTTAACATGGACAACAAATTCTTCACGTTCATGGGCAAGGTTGCAGATCTGATCATAGTGAACCTGCTCTGCGTCCTGTGCTGTCTTCCCATCGTGACGATGGGAGCCTCTCTTACGGCTCTCCACTATGTCACCATGAAGATGGTAAGAAATGAAGAATCCTATATTGTAAAAAGTTTCTTTAAATCTTTTAAAGAGAATTTCAAGCAGGCAACGATCATTAATCTGATCATGCTGGTGGTAGGACTGATGCTGTTTCTGGATATCAGTATTGTAAAGAGGATGTCAGGCAAGCTCTACAGCGCCCTTTTCGTAGTCTTCATTGCATTCCTCCTGCTTTACATGCTGGTATTCCTGTACATTTATCCTGTACTTGCCAAATTTTATAACACCATCAAGCACACATTTATCAATGCGTTCCTGATGTCCATCCGTCACCTTCCTTACACCTTTGTAATGCTGGTGATCACCCTGCTTCCAATCGGCGTTTTCTTTATCCCATCCTTCCAGATTCAGTCTACCTGTATCATGCTGCTTCTTCTCATGGGACCTGCCGTGATCGCTTACTTCAACGGCCACTTCCTGGTGAAAATCTTTGACAATTATATTCCAAAGGAAGAAGAAGCTCAGGAGGAAGCATTAATCGACCAGGCTCTGCCGGAAAACACCTTTACAGAGAATCCTCTGGCTCAAAGCAGCACTGCAGAAGACACTCCTGCAGGAAACGACCCTGTATGAGAAAGTGGAAAGAAAAGCCGTATCACTCCCTTGACTATATGCTTCGGGAGCGCTTTGGAGAAAAAGTCTACAAAGTCACACTGAACGGCGGAATGTCCTGCCCTAACAGAGATGGAAAAATCGGCACAAGAGGCTGTATCTTCTGCAGTGAAGGAGGAAGCGGCGACTTTGCAGCCCCTGCAAGCCTTTCCATCACAGAACAGATTGACAGCCAGATCGCCCTTCTTTCCCGGAAACGCCCCATCGAAAAATATATAGCCTATTTTCAGGCATACACCAACACCTATGCCCCTGTGGAATATCTTCGGAAGATTTTCACAGAGGCTCTCTCCCATCCGAAGGTTGTCGCCCTTTCCATAGGAACAAGACCTGACTGTCTGGGAGATGAAGTCATATCCCTTTTGTCAGAGCTTAACAGGAAAAAAACTGTATGGATCGAACTGGGACTGCAGACGATTCATCCCCGGACTGCCGTCTACATCCGCCGGGGCTATAAGCTTGAGGTCTTTGAAAATGCTGTCAGAAATCTTCGCAGAGAGGGAATCGAGGTCATTGTACACACAATCCTCGGACTTCCGAAAGAAAGCCGCGAAGACATCCTTGCAACCATGGAATATTTAAACAAACAGGATATTCAGGGAATCAAGCTTCAGCTTCTCCATGTTCTCAAAGGCACGGATCTGGCATCTGATTATGAAAACAATCTGTTCCGGGTTTATGAGAGAGACGAATATATCGATCTCCTCATCGACTGTCTGGAACATCTTCGCCCTGACCTTGTGATTCACCGTATCACCGGAGACGGGCCGAAGGATTTACTGATTGCTCCCCTGTGGGCAAGCCGCAAACGCGAGGTATTAAATCTTCTTCATCACGAGATGAGCAAGAGACTGAGTTATCAGGGAAAAGCCCTGTAACAGGCTTTTCCGAAGGAGGTATTTATGGCTACACCTTTTACTGTTTATAAGCTGATCGTTCTCTATATGCTGCAGCATTCCGAGAGCAGCCTGACCAATTCCCAGATTTCGGAATTTATTCTCGAAAAGGAATACACAAATTATTTCCATCTCCAGCAGGCAATTTCCGAGCTGGTGGAATCCGAGCTGATCGAAAAAGTGACCCGCTCCAATGTATCCCACTATAACCTCACGGAAGAAGGCAGAAAAACGCTCTCCTATTTCCAGCAGGACTTATCTCCGGAAATCCGCAGGGAAGTCAAGGACTACCTCAAATCCGGCGGATATGAGGCTGCCGAGCGCATCATCACTCCTGCGGACTATTATATTTCCGCCCAGGGAAGCTACACGGTTCACTGTCAGCTTATCGAAAAAAATACCTCTCTCATCGACCTGACTATGACAGCCCCAAATCTGGAGGCAGCCAAATCCATGTGTCGGAAATGGTCCGGAAAAAGCCAGGAAATTTACGACAAAATAATGGAGGAGCTTCTCTAATCTCCCCCATAGACGAGAAGCAGAGCTTTATTCCTCTGCTTCTTTTTTTATTCTGTTCATATGCTCTTTCAGAGTCTTTTCGTATCCCATATCTGACAGGATATAAAACCTTTCGTCTGCAATCTCTGTGGGCAGATACTGCTGCTTTACATAATGATTTGGATAATTGTGGGCATATTTATAGCCGATTCCATGGCCCAGCTTCTCATGACCGCCATAGTGAGCGTCCTGAAGATGGACAGGCACTGTTGTTTTTTTCTTTTTTACAGAATTCATGGCGTCTGCAATGGCATTGACAGCCGCATTACTTTTTGGCGCACAGGCCATATACGCCGCCGCCTGGGACAGGATGATCTGAGACTCCGGCATTCCCACCCGCTCTACAGCCTGGGCTGCAGCCACAGCCACCAAAAGAGCCTGAGGATCTGCATTTCCGATGTCCTCAGAGGCAAGAATCATAATCCTTCGCGCGATAAATTTCACATCCTCGCCAGCATAAAGCATCTTCGCCAGATAATAGACAGCCGCATCCGGATCTGACCCGCGCATACTCTTGATAAATGCAGAAATAATATCGTAATGGTTATCTCCGTTTTTATCATAGCGCACCACACGCTTCTGAATACACTCAGAAGCCACCTCCAGAGTGATGTGAATGTTTCCGTTCTCGTCTCTCGGCGTAGTCAGAATTCCAAGCTCAATGGCATTTAATGCGCTTCTGGCATCTCCTCCTGCCATATCTGCAAGAAAATCCAGGGCATCTCCGTCAATCTTAGCCCCGTAGCTTCCCATCCCTTTTACAGGATCGTTGACTGCACGGAGGATCAGTTCCTTCACTTCCTCAATCTCAAGAGATTTCAGTTCAAATACAATAGAACGGGAAAGAAGAGCGCCGTTTACCTCGAAATAAGGATTTTCGGTAGTGGCCCCGATTAAGATGATCGTACCATCCTCCACAAAAGGCAGAAGGTAATCCTGCTGTCCCTTGTTAAAGCGATGAATCTCGTCGATAAAGAGGATGGTCTTTTTCCCATACATGCCAAGATCGCTCTGGGCCTGTCGCACAACCTCCTCCATATCCTTCTTTCCGGCTACTGTGGCATTGATCTGGGTAAAATTAGCGCTTGTCGTGTTGGCGATAACTTTGGCAAGGGTTGTCTTTCCCGTCCCCGGAGGGCCGTAAAAAATAACGGATGTGAGCTTATCCGCCTTGATCGCACGATACAATAATTTATCTTTTCCCACAATATGCTGCTGCCCAACCACTTCTTCTAAAGTGGTCGGGCGCAGTCTTGATGCCAACGGAGATTCCTTCTCCATTGTTTTTGATTTCGCATATTCAAATAAATCCATAATTTACAGCATTCCCATAATCTTCATCTGTGCAATGATGGATTCTACACATTTCTCAAAGCCCAGCTTTCCGCTGTTTAAGCATAAGTCATAATTCGTTGCATCATTCCATACGCCCCCTGCGAAACGTTTGTAGTAATCCTGCTTCCGTTTGTCATCCTTCAAAAGGAATTTCGCTACGTCCTCCTCCGTACCGCTGATCTTTTCCATGGATTTCTCCATACGGAAATCCCAGGGCGCGTGGACAAATACGCGAAGGGTATTCGGTCTGTCCTTGAACACATAGTTTACGCAGCGTCCTACTACAACGTAGGATTCTTTTTCGGCAAGGTCATTGACAACCTTCGCCTGATAATTAAAAAGGTTCTCATCCGAGATAAATTCCTTGCTTCCCGGAGGAATCAGTCCGCCTTTGTAAAGACCGCTCTTGCTGAAAATAGAAGGACGTACGCTTGCACCGCCTTCTACCTGGCCGAACAGCTTCACATCAATCCCGCTTTCATCAGACGCCATATGTACGATTTCTTTATCGTAATAAGAAATCCCCAGTCTCTCTGCCAGCATCTGGCCAACGGTACGTCCGCCGCTTCCGTACTGTCTTGCAATGGTAACTACATAATTTTCCATGTAAAATCCCTCCAATCTGATTTTCTGACCTTTTTATTCGCCCAGATATGCCTTCTGTACAGATTCGTCGTTCAAAAGATCACTTGCTTTTCCCTCAAGAGTGGTCTTTCCGGTTTCAAGAACATAGGCTCTGTCTGCAATAGCCAGGGCTTTCTTCGCATTCTGTTCTACCAGAAGAACTGTGGTGCCGCTTTCGCTTACCTCTTTGATGATATTAAAAATCTCATTTACAAAGATCGGTGACAGTCCCATAGACGGCTCGTCCATAAGAATAATGCTGGGCTGGCTCATCAGAGCTCTTCCCATAGCAAGCATCTGCTGTTCGCCGCCGCTCAAAGTACCTGCCATCTGGTTCTGCCTTTCCTGAAGACGGGGAAAATGCTGATACACCTTCTGAATCGTTGCTTCAATTTCATTTTTATCCTTCCGCGTATATGCACCCATTTTCAGATTCTGGAGCACAGACATATTTGCAAATACACGGCGTCCCTCCGGCACATGGGCCATTCCCATGGTCACGATCTTATGAGCCGGAACTTTGGAAATATCATTTCCGTTAAAAAGAATTTGTCCTGATTTGGCACGGAGAAGTCCCGTGATGGTATGCAGGGTGGTTGTTTTGCCTGCGCCGTTGGCGCCGATGAGAGCCACAACCTCTCCCTGATTTACCTCGAAGGAAACGCCTCTGAGCGCCTGGATCATTCCATAGTAAACCTCAATATCTTTTACTTCAAGTAAAGCCATGCTTCTTCCTCCTTATTCTCCCAGATATGCCTTGATAACCTCCGGATTATGAAGAACCTCGGAAGTCTCTCCCTGTGCAAGTACATGACCGAAATTCAGCACCGTCAGTCTCTCACAGATTCCGGATACCAGCTTCATATCATGCTCAATGAGGAGGATCGTCATATCAAAGTGATCGCGGACGAAACGGATCGTCTCCATCAGTTCCACTGTCTCATTGGGGTTCATGCCTGCCGCAGGCTCGTCAAGAAGAAGGAGCTTTGGTTTCGTAGCAAGGGCTCTGGCAATCTCAAGCTTTCTCTGTTTTCCGTAAGGAAGGTTGGAAGCCAGAGTCTGCGCTTCCTTATCAAGGTCAAAAACCTTCAGAAGCTCCATTGCCTCCTCGTCCATCCGCTTCTCTGTCTGAAAATATTTCGGAAGACGCAGGATTCCTGTGAGCACCCCGTATTTGTTGTGCTCGTGAAGCGCCGCCTTTACATTATCAAGCACTGTCAGTTTATCGAATAACCGGATATTCTGAAAGGTTCTGGCAATTCCGGCTTTGTTGATGTCAATGGTCTTTTTACCTGTGATATCCACGCCGTCCAGAAGGATTTTGCCCACATCCGGTTTATATACTCCTGTTAAAAGGTTGAAAATAGTGGTCTTTCCTGCTCCGTTGGGTCCGATCAGACCGTAGAGCTGTCCTTTTTCAATGGAGACATGAAAATCATCCACTGCATGAAGACCGCCGAAGGAAATATTCAAGTGTTTTACATCAAGCATTGCCATGATTTATGCCTCCTTTCCTTTCTTTTTAAATATCTTCTGCACAAGACGCTCTCTCCACTCAATGGCCTTAGGCGCCCAGTTGAGAAGCATCATAACGATCAGTACGATCGCATAGAACAGCATACGGTAATCGCTCAGTCCGCGAAGCAGCTCCGGCAGAAGTGTCAGCACAACTGCCGCGATCATGGAACCGCGGATATTTCCGATTCCTCCAAGAACTACAAATACCAGAACAAGAATGGAGGTATTGAAGTTAAACTTGGAAGCCTGCAAAGTTGCAAGGTTATGGGAGTAAAGAGCTCCGCCCATACCTGCAAGAGCTGCAGAAACCGTAAAGGCCATCAGTTTGTATTTCGTGATATTGATACCGATGGATTCCGCTGCAATACGGTTATCACGGATTGCCATAATGGCGCGTCCGTCCCTGGAATTAATCAGATTCTGTACCACAATGAGGGTAATGATAATCAGAATAATACCGATCAGGAAGGTGGAATCCTTCGGAGTTCCCGTAATACCCTGTGGGCCGCTGATGATCATTTTTCCTGTCGGTTCCATTCCCATGGAAAACTGGTCTTTCAGAGAAATATGAAAGCCCTGACTGTCTTTTCCCACATAAAAAATATTGATCACGTTTTTGATGATCTCTCCAAAGGCAAGAGTTACGATCGCCAGATAATCTCCTCGCAGACGAAGTACCGGAATACCGATCAGAATGCCGAAAACAGCCGCTGCTGCCGCACCGATAAGAATCGCAAGTGTGAAACGGATTCCTGCAGAAGGAATTGTCTCCACCGTGCATTTGGAGAAAAATGCGCTGGCAAAACCTCCCACGCACATAAATCCCGCATGTCCCAGACTCAGCTCCCCTGAAATTCCCACAACCAGGTTCAGGGAGATTGCCAGTATCACATATACACAGATCGGAATTAAAAGTCCCTTAAACAGACTGGAAAGCTTTCCTGTACTGAGCATGGTCTGCACAACGGCAAAAAATACAAGTACAAGTCCATATGTAATGATATTGTCTTTTACGTTCTTTTTCATCTTCCCCACCTACACTTTCTCCTGAATATTTTTGCCAAACAGACCTGTAGGTTTCACAAGAAGCACTACGATCAGCACTGCAAATACAATAGCATCTGCAAGCTGGGAAGAAATATATGCTTTACCCAGGATCTCAATTACTCCCAGAAGGATACCGCCGATAAGCGCGCCGGGAATAGAACCGATTCCTCCGAATACTGCCGCTACGAACGCCTTGATACCCGGCATGGAGCCTGTATACGGAGAAAGGGACGGATAGGAGGAGCACAGAAGTACGCCTGCAACTGCCGCAAGTCCGGAGCCGATGGCAAAGGTCAGAGCTATGGTTCTGTTTACGTTGATTCCCATTAACTGGGCTGCGCCTTTATCCTCTGCAACTGCCAGCATTGCCTGTCCCGGTTTGGATTTGTTGATAAATGTGATCAGACAGATCATGATCACAACACAGCTTACAATGGTAACAATCGTCTCTGCCGTGATCACAAGAGAACCGCCTGCAAGCTTCAGATCCGGAAGTGTGATAACCGACTGGAAGCTCTTCGGACTGGATCCGAAAATCAGAAGAACCACGTTCTGAAGCAGATAGCTGACACCAATAGCAGTGATCAGAACTGCCAGGGGAGACGCTGCATTTCTCAGCGGGCGGTACGCCACCCTTTCAATCACAACACCCAGTACTGTACATACCACAATCGCTGCGGCCACGGCAAGCATGGGATGAACGCCGCCGTTCAGCATCAGCGTAAGCGTTACATAACCGCCTACCATGATAACGTCTCCATGTGCGAAGTTCAGCATTTTCGCAATACCGTAAACCATGGTATAGCCCAATGCAATTATGGCATATACACTGCCGAGGCTGATTCCATTGATCAAATAAGATAAAATACTCATAAGATACACCTCTCAATGTTTTCTTTTTCCTAATCATTATACAAACAGGGGGTTGCCAATGCAACCCCCTGTCGGGTTTTTTTATCATTTTGCTAATGTATTAAAGTAATTCGTATGCTCCGTCCTTGATCACTGCTACGATCGGATCTTTTACAGGTTCGCCGTCTGCGCCCCATGTGATTCCCTGACCTGTAATACCGTCATATGTGATTTCCTGCATAGCTGCTTTCATTAAATCGCAAAGCTCGCTGCTGTCCATATCCGGTGTAGCCTCTGCCTGCTCAAGAGCTGCTTTAATGATATACATTCCATCATATGCATCTGCGCCGAACTGGTTCGGAACTTCGCCGAACTGCTCTTTATATTTATTTACAAAGCTCTGTGTTTTTTCGTCCTCTGCTGTTGCGGAGAATGGTGTCAGAAGAGTAACGCCTTCTGCTAAGGATGTATCAAATCCTTCCAGAGAAAGGATACCGTCCATACCGTCAACGCCGAACCACTTCGGAGCAAATCCCATATCTGAAGCCTGTTTCAGCACAAGTGCGATTTCGTTGTAATAGAATGGTACGAATACCATATCTGCACCGGAATCTTTCGCTTTCTGAAGCTGTACGGAGAAGTCAGTCTTACTGTCTGCTGTGAAAGCCTCTGCTGCTACGATTTCAAATGGCTGGTTTGCTGCCTCTGCCTGGAATGCACCGTAGATACCGGAAGAATATACATCGGAGCTGTCGTAGATAACGGCAACTTTCTCAGCCAGCTTATTCTCTCCGATATATTTTGCGGATGCTGTTCCCTGTGCAGGGTCTGCGAAGCATACGCGGAATGCGTTGTCTCCGGAAATAGATTCGATCGCTGTTGCGGAAGGAGTCAGGAGGAACATATTGTCATTGGCTGCTTCTGCCTCTACTGCAATACACGGTGCGGAGGTAACTGTTCCCAGAAGAATATCCATTCCCCAGTCTTTCAGTGTATTGTAAGCATTTACTGATTTCTCTGCATCGTGCTCATCGTCCTGCGGATTAAATTCCACCTGGAATCCGTTGATTCCGCCGGCCTCGTTGATCTCGTCAACTGCAATCTGGATAGAATTCATAACAGCGTTTCCATAAACGGCTGCTGCACCTGTCATCGGTCCGATGCCGCCAATCTTAAAGGTCTCGTCTTCTGCCTGTACAGGAATTGCAAATACGGATGTTGCCATTGCGGCTGCGGCTGCGATACTCATAGCTTTTTTCCAGTTTTTCATAATAAAATCCTCCTTAACCTTTCCTCCGGAAACTATTTCTCTTTCCGGGTTTTGCTTTCATTCGTTAAAACTTTAAACGATTATAACACGTTAT
>DXXQ01000023.1 GCA_019416265.1 Clostridiales bacterium
AACATACAGAGTTGGACTGTGTATATTTCAACACGATCAGGGAAATCTTCAGGTCACGTTTCGCTTCCTCGGAAAGCTCTTTATTCTCTGTTACAATGTTTGCCAGAAGCTCATCGTTGATCTCCAGCTCCTGACGTCCCTGCTCAAAGGTCACACCGAATACTTCTTTATGCTCAAGAGGAGCCGGCACATAGTTTTCGTCGATCTCAATCACGTTGTAATTGCCTTTTTTCTTCTGTTTCAGGATTTCCAGAGCCTCTTCTGTATATCCCGGGGCAATGACGCCGTCAGATACTTCTCTTTTGATCAGAAGCGCCGTATCCTTATCGCAGACATCAGAAAGGGAAATGAAATCTCCAAAGGAAGACATTCTGTCTGCGCCTCTGGCTCTTGCATATGCGCAGGCGATCGGAGAAAAGTTTTTCCAGTCCATATCGTCTACCCAGTAGATCTTTGCCAGGGTTTCTGTAAGAGGAAGTCCTACGGAAGCTCCTGCAGGAGAAACGTGCTTGAAAGAAGTTGCTGCCGGAAGCCCTGTGGCTTTCTTCAGGTCACGTACAAGCTGCCAGCCGTTAAAAGCATCCAGGAAGTTGATATATCCCGGTCTTCCGGAAAGGACCTTGATCGGAAGCTCTTCGCCGTTGGCAAGATAGATTTTAGAAGGTTTCTGGTTCGGGTTGCATCCATATTTTAATTCGAATTCTTTCATGAAAAAAGTCCTCCGTTTTTCTTATTTGTTTTTGTTCACGATCTTTGTTTCATAGCTTCCTGTCTCAATATCAATATATCTCACAAACAGAGAAACCTTATTCTCCTCATTTAAGCTGTTCCAGAGCATCTCTGTGAAGGCTTCCATATCGTCCGGGATGGCTACCAGCTTCGGCTCTCCCTCAAAGCTTGGAAGGGGATTTCCGTCGCATTTATAAGTATGGATGAAATGTCCCTCTCCTGCCGCTGCATTCTCATATGCAAAGGTATAACGATTGCAGGATTCCGGATTACCGTTGTTGCTTTTCAGAATAGACATTGCATAATTGAATTTGCCGTTCTCCACATGCATGATACCGGAAATACGAGGTGTATAATTCGGAGCATCCGGTTCAAACTCTCTGCATCTTAAGGACTGTTCGAAGGTAAGCTGTTTATCCATTCCCTCGTAAATCGTATCTGTCTGATCTCCGTTTGTCACAATGGTCTTGTTTCCAAGAACACGGACAGGAGCATAGATGATCAGGCTTGGATCAACCAGTTTAGACGGGTCAAAGGCCTGTGTGCGGATTCCTTCTCCCTCTTCTACAAATACACGGTTTCTGCTGTTTTCGCTTCTGCCCATAATGAAATAAGCTGTCACTGCCTTCTTCCCATCTGCAGAGCGTCCGATAACGATTCCTCTTCCAGGGTAGGAATTCTCTTTCAGTTCTTTTTCCAGTGATAACATTTCCATAATCATTTCTCCTTTGATCGTGATAAATAAGTAAAAAAAGATATAAAAAAACGCCTGGGAAACCCGTTCTTCAGGCTGCCCAGGCGGTCGGCACATATACAAACCGCACTCCCTGTAGTTCCTCTACTTCCGCCAGTCATGCAGCTGTCTGTCATCCTTTATCGCCGGGATAAAGGATAAACATTTTTGTTTTCACCAACATAGTACAATACTTCTGTCGGTTTTTCAAGCTAATTTTTTATTATTTGTCATCCACACTGTAGTTTGGAGCCTCTTTGGTGATGTGGATGTCATGTGGATGAGATTCCTTCAGGGATGCCGCAGAAATCTTGATGAACTGACCTGTTGTTTTCAGCTTCTCAATATTCTCTGCTCCGCAGTAGCCCATACCGGAACGAAGACCGCCCATAAGCTGGAATACGGTATCTTCCAGATGTCCCTTATATGCAACTCGTCCTTCTACACCTTCCGGAACAAGCTTCTTCGCATCCTGCTGGAAGTAACGGTCTTTGCTTCCGTTCTCCATGGCTGCGATGGAACCCATACCACGGTATACTTTGAACTTTCTTCCCTGATACAGTTCGAAGGTTCCCGGGCTCTCGTCGCATCCTGCGAACATACTTCCCATCATACATACGTTGGCACCGGCTGCAATAGCCTTGGTGATATCTCCGGAATACTTGATACCGCCGTCTGCGATAACCGGAATTCCGTAACGGTTGGCAACCTCATAGCAGTCCATGATCGCTGTGATCTGGGGAACGCCGATACCTGCAACCACACGGGTCGTACAGATGGAACCGGGTCCGATACCAACCTTAACTGCATCTACTCCGGCCTCGATGAGAGCCTTGGTAGCCGCTCCTGTGGCAACGTTTCCTGCGATTACCTGTAAATCAGGATATGCAGCCTTGATCTCACGTACAGCCTTTAAGATATTCTCAGAATGACCGTGAGCAGAGTCCACTACGATCACATCCACAGCTGCATTTACAAGCGCCTCCACACGGGCAAGGACGTTGGCTGTGATACCTACTGCAGCGCCGCAGAGAAGACGTCCCTGCTCATCTTTAGCTGCAAGAGGATATTTGATCTGTTTCTCAATATCTTTAATTGTAATTAAACCTTTTAAATTAAAATCGTCATCAACAATGGGTAATTTCTCTTTACGGGATTTCGCAAGGATTGCTTTCGCTTCCTCAAGAGTGATTCCCTCTTTCGCTGTGATCAGTCCTTCAGAGGTCATACATTCCTTGATCTTCTTGCTGAAATCAGTTTCAAATTTGAGGTCACGGTTGGTAATGATACCAACGAGCTTTCTGCCTTCTGTGATCGGCACACCGGAAATACGGAATTTGCCCATTAATTCATCTGCATCCCCTAAGGTATGCTCCGGTGATAAATAAAATGGGTCTGTAATTACGCCGTTCTCAGAACGCTTTACTTTATCTACTTCATCTGCCTGTGCTTCGATGGTCATATTCTTATGAATGATACCGATACCGCCCTGTCTTGCCATGGCGATTGCCATACGGTGCTCGGTAACTGTATCCATACCTGCACTCATCATAGGAATGTTGAGTTTAATTTTTTTTGTTAAATTAGTTGTGACATCTACCTGATTCGGAATTACCTTCGAATACGCCGGAACTAACAGGACGTCGTCAAAAGTAATGCCTTCACCAATGATAGTACCCATTGCATTTCCTCCCTTGTCTTATGAATTTAATTTAAAAATTACATTTTGTATAACATTTCGATGTGAGACTTAGTGTAACAAAAATCAGAAATCGTGTCAATCCAAAAAAACTTTGCTCGGTGCTGAATTTTTCATAGCATGTGCAAGGGCTTCGTCAGGTTCAATAATAACCTTGCAGTTTTCCCCGTTCAGTCTGGTAATAATGGCAAAACGCTTGTGATCCTTGTTTCCGGAAGAAAAGTCGTACACCTTCATTTTCTGATTTCCGTTATAGTAGTCCATTCTGTGAGAATTTACGGGAGCTACCAGATCGGCCTCTGAAAGGCTGATGCTTGTAGACTTCTTGTCGCGCTTGCTCTGTGACATAACCTTTGTGATATCCAGCTCCCCGTTTACAAACAGGTAGTCGAATTCCAGGCTTGTTTTCGGAACGATGAAGTAGCAGGCAACGCCAAAAGCAACGGCTCCGATGAGAAGCAGCGGGTGGATAAAGAGTCCTCCGAATACAAAAATCGCAGTGGCGCCGATCAGTCCGTATTTTGTGACTGCATCCTTGACTGTAGGCTCCTTCTTGACAAGTAATTCTGAATATAAATCGCTCATTTTGTCCTCTCCTTGTGTATTTATATTTTACCTTTGAGTATAACATAAAACGGAACCATCGTCTATGACGACGGTTCCGTTAATTTATGAAAATTTTGTGGTCGAAGCAGATGATCCCTAGATTACATCATTCCCATTCCCGGGTTTCCTGCCGGCATTGCAGGAGTATCTTCTTTGATGATTCCCACAACGGATTCTGTTGTAAGAAGAGTAGATGCAACGCTTGTTGCGTTCTGAAGAGCGCTTCTTGTAACCTTTGCAGGGTCAAGGATGCCTTCTGCAACCATATCTACATATCTTTCTTTCAGAGCATCGAAGCCGATTCCAACTTCAGACTCTCTTACTTTATTGATGATAACTGCGCCTTCCAGACCTGCGTTTGCAGCGATGAAGAACAGAGGAGCTTCCAGAGCTTTCAGGATTACGTTTGCACCTGTCTTCTCGTCTCCTTCCAGAGTTGCTGCCAGTTTGGCAACTTCCTTGGAAGCGTGGATATATGCAGAACCGCCGCCTGCAACGATACCTTCTTCTACGGCTGCTCTTGTAGCTGCAAGAGCGTCCTCAAGACGAAGTTTCGCTTCTTTCATTTCAGTTTCTGTTGCAGCGCCCACACGGATAACTGCTACGCCGCCTGCCAGTTTGGCAAGTCTTTCCTGTAATTTCTCTCTGTCGAAGTCAGATTTAGTCTCTTCGATCTGTCCGCGGATCTGAGACACACGGTTTGCGATTTTTTCTTTATCTCCGTGGCCTTCCACGATAACAGTAGACTCTTTCGCAATCTTAACGGATTTCGCCCGTCCTAACTGCTCCATTGTAGTCTCTTTCAAGTCAAGACCAAGCTCTTCGGAGATTACCTGGCCGCCTGTGAGAATTGCGATATCCTGAAGCATTTCTTTTCTTCTGTCGCCATATCCCGGAGCTTTTACTGCTGCAACCTGGAAAGTACCTCTTAATTTGTTTACGATCAGTGTGGTAAGAGCTTCGCCCTCAACGTCCTCTGCGATGATGAGGAGTTTTGCGCCTGCCTGAACAACCTGCTCTAACAGAGGAAGGATTTCCTGGATGTTGGAGATTTTCTTGTCTGTGATCAGGATGTATGGATCTTCCAGATTTGCTTCCATTTTTTCCATATCTGTAGACATATATGCGGAAATGTATCCGCGGTCAAACTGCATACCTTCTACAAGGTCAAGCTCTGTATGCATAGTCTTGGATTCTTCTACTGTGATAACGCCGTCGTTGGAAACTTTTTCCATAGCGTCTGCAACAAGCTGTCCTACTGTCTCATCGCTTGCAGAGATTGCCGCTACATTGGCGATCTGCTGTTTACCGCTGATTTTCTGGCTCATGTTCTTAACAGCCTCTACAGCAGCCTCTGTTGCTTTTTTCATACCTTTTCTGAGGATGATCGGGTTCGCGCCTGCTGCCAGGTTCTTCATTCCTTCATGAACCATTGCCTGTGCAAGAACAGTTGCTGTTGTGGTACCATCACCTGCTACGTCGTTTGTCTTGGATGCAACTTCTTTGATCAGCTGTGCACCCATGTTCTCAAATGCGTCTTCCAGTTCGATTTCTTTTGCAATGGTAACACCGTCATTTGTGATGAGCGGAGCGCCGAACGGTTTGTCAAGAACTACGTTTCTTCCTTTTGGTCCGATGGTAACTCTTACTGTATCTGCTAATTTATTTACGCCGGCTTCAAGAGCGGCTCTTGCTTCTGCACCGAATTTAATCTCTTTTGCCATGATGAC
>DXXQ01000230.1 GCA_019416265.1 Clostridiales bacterium
ATGAACAAAAAAGTGATCAGTGCACTTCTGTGTACAGCAATGGTAGTAGCACCTGCAACAACAGCATTCGCAGGAACAGCAGACGGCAAAAAAATAGCAGTCGTAACAAAAGCAGCCGGCAATCCTTACAATGAGAGAGAAGCACAGGGATTCCAGGAAATCATTGAGGCAGAAGGCGGAGAAGCCATTGTCAAACATCCGGAGGCTCCGACAGCAGACGCACAGGTATCCGTAATCCAGTCCTTAATTTCTCAGGGCGTTGATTCTATCTGTATTGCAGCAAACGATGAGAACGCACTGCAGGCAGCTCTGGAAGATGCTATGGCAGAGGGAATTAAGGTATCCTGCTTTGACTCCAAGGTAAATGCAGCAAGCCGCGCAACCTTTATAAACCAGGCCGGTACCGTTGAGATCGGACAGGCTCTTATGGATGCAGTTCTTGATATCACAGGCGGCGAAGGCCAGTGGGCAATCCTTTCTGCAACTTCTCAGGCAGCAAACCAGAACGCATGGATCGAAGCTATGAAGAAGATCATGGAGGAAGATGAGAAATACAGCAAACTTGAGTTAGTAGAGGTTGCATACGGTGATGACGAGCCACAGAAATCTACAGACCAGACACAGGCGCTCCTTCAGAAATATCCGGATCTGAAAGTAATCTGTGCTCCTACAACTGTTGGTATCGCAGCAGCTGCAAAAGTTCTTCAGGATTCTGATACATCCGTAAAATTAACAGGTCTTGGCTTACCATCTGAGATGGCTGAGTACATTGGCGATGATGATGAGCATTCCTGTCCATATATGTTCCTGTGGAATCCGACCGATTTAGGAAGCCTTGCAGCTTATACATCCATCGCACTTGTTAACGAAGAAATCACAGGCGCTGAAGGCGAAAAATTCACAGCTGGCGAAATGGGCGAATATGAAATCGTAGCAGCAGAAGATGGCGGTACAGAAGTCATCCTTGGCGCACCATTTAAATTTGATCCTTCTAACATCGAGGAGTGGAAATCCGTATATTAATTCATTCGATCATTATTGAGCAGATCAGAAGGAGTTTTTATATGATCAAAGGATTTAAAATGAAATTATTTCCCGGACAGGAAGAAGAATATGAACGTCGTCACAATCTTCTCTGGCCGGAAATGAAAGATATGATTCATGAACACGGCGGCAAGAATTACACGATTTTCCTTGACAGAGATACCCTGACTCTTTTCGGTTACATCGAAATTGAGGATGAGGAGCTTTGGGCAAAAGGCGCCGATACTGCCATTAACCGTAAATGGTGGGATTTCATGGCAGACATTATGGAAACAAATCCGGACAACAGCCCGGTGAGCGTGGACTTAAAGACCGTATTTCATTTAGACTAAAAAGTTAAGATCAAGTTAAAAAGCGAAAAAGCGCTACTGTGCAGAAAATTTTCTGTGCGGCAGCGCTTGGTTTGTGTATAATAGAAAATGGATATAAAAAAGCTATGTAGGATGAACGGCCGGAAAAAAGGAAAGGAAGGACAACTATGCAGCAGGCGCTTTTGGAAAAACTGAGGGAAATTACAGAGGAAGAAAAGAAAATTCTCGATGGGGAAGCCGTGGATCAGGCCCTTTATACGTCAGGCACAGATTTTACAGTGGACAGTAAAAAAATGCTTGAGGAGGGAAAGCTGATCGCAGTGCGGACACATACAAGATTCGTACATTTTCCCCTGCATCGTCACAATTATATAGAGGTTCTCTATGTGTGCCAGGGCTCTCTTACCAATATTATCGGGGGAAGAGAAGTGGTGGTCAAAAAGGGGGAGCTTCTCTTTCTGAATCAGTTTACCCGCCACGAGATCCTGGAGGCGGGAGAAAGCGACATTGCCATTAATTTCATGGTTCTGCCGGAATTTTTTGATGTGGCCTATTCCATGGCCGGGAGCAACAATGTGCTCGCGGATTTTCTGGTAAATATGCTGCGGCGGGACGAAGAAAGAGGGGAATATCTTCATTTCAAAGTTTCCGAGGTATTGCAGATCCAGAATCTTCTGGAAAATATAATCTATTCTCTTGTCACAGGGAAAAGAGACGACAGCCGCATTAATCAGACGACCATGGGACTTATTTTCCTTTATCTTGTGGATTCGGTCCAGTATGTGGAAATGCGTCTCCCAAACCAGTACGAAAATATGATCTCCATGACAACTCTGGACTATATTGAACAGAAATATAAGACTGCCACCCTGACGGAGCTCTGCGGCATCCTGCACCAGCCCATGCATGTGCTGAGCAAGATGATCAAGAAAAATACAGGTTTTAATTTCAAAGAGCTTCTTCAGCGCAAACGTCTGAATAAGGCGGTAGAGCTTATCTGTGACACAGATCTCCCGGTAAGCGACATCATTGCAGCCGTAGGATACGAAAACAACAGCTATTTTCACCGGGTTTTCCGGGAACGTTATCATATGACTCCCGGAGAATTCCGCCGGAAAAACAGCAGGCAGGATAAAGTATGGCTGTAAACAGTTTTTTTGATAAGGAGAATGGGAAATGAAGATTAGACGAGCTACGGAAAAAGACATACCGGAACTGATTGATTTATTAAAGCAGGTACTGGAGATTCATGCGGACATAAGACCGGATATTTTCATTCCGGGAACTACGAAATATACAAAGGATGAGCTTGCGGAAATGCTGAAGGATGATTCCAAACCTGTTTATGTGGCTGTGGATGAGCAGGATATATGCAGAGGGTATGCTTTCTGCCAGTTGAGAGAGCAGCCGTTTTCCACAAATATGGTACCATTTACTTCGTTTTTTATAGATGATCTATGTGTGGATGAAAAAGCAAGAGGAAGGCACATCGGAGAACAGCTTTTTGAATATATAAAAGGGGAAGCGAAGCGTCAGGGCTGCTATGAAATAACTCTTAACGTGTGGGCCGGAAACACCTCCGCAGAAAGATTTTATGAAAAAATGGGGATGAAAACCAAAAAGAGGCAGATGGAGTATGTCCTGGATTAGTACCATACAGGAAAGGGAGTTCTGGGAAGATAGTTCCGCATGAATTTCAAAGCGGAGACAAACCAAAAAAATTTTTAGATACCATAATAAAAATTTAGAAAATTTAATGAATCGTATCAAGGAAAGAAATTATTATAGAATAATTTGGAAAAATAGTTGACAATCTCCTTTAATTTACCTACAATAATAGTATTATTCAACGTACCAGAGTGCGTGAAAAAAGAAAAAACAAATAAATAAAGGAGGTTTCAGTTATGAAGAAGAGCATGAAAAAATTTGTCAGTCTTTTACTGGCAGCAGTCATGGTCGTATCCGTATTTGCGTTCAACACCGTTGTGTTTGCAGATGCAGACCCTGATTTCAAAATCGGTGTGATCCTGATCGGTGACGAGACAGAAGGATATTCCACTGCTCACATTAACGGAATTAAAGAAGCAGCGAAAGAATTAGGTATTGATGAAGGGAATATTATCTGGAAATATAAAGTTCCGGAAGATTCCACAGCTTACGATTCCGCAATCGACCTTGTAGGTCAGGGATGCCAGCTTGTAATTTCTAACAGCTACGGACATCAGACATACATGGTACAGGCGGCAATGGACTATCCGGACACAACATTTGTTGCTATGACAGGTGATTTTGCAGCAATCAGCGGATGCCCGAACTTCAAGAATGCATTCACAGGTATCTACGAATCCCGTTATGTATCCGGTGTTGTTGCCGGTCTGAAATTAAAAGAGCTTATGGAGGACGGTACACTGACACCTGAGACACAGCCGGAAAGCTTTGATGAGGACGGCAATGTTAAGGTTGGTTATGTAGGCGCATTCAGCTATGCAGAGGTTGTTTCCGGATATACAGCATTCTTCCTTGGAATCCGCAGTGTAGTTCCGAACACCGTAATGGAAGTAAAATATACAAACTCCTGGTTCGATATTGACAAAGAGGGTGCAGCAGCAGAGGCTCTTATTGCAAACGGTGCAGTGATCATCGGTCAGCATGCAGACTCCACAGGAGCTCCGGCAGCAACTCAGAAGCTTCTGGACTCCGGCAAGATCTGCTACTCTGTAGGCTATAACATCGATATGCTTGAGACAGCTCCTACAGCAGCTCTTACATCTGCTACAAACAACTGGGCAGCTTATTACAAACATGCTTTTGAAACGGTTATGAACGGCGAGGAGCTGGAAGCTGACTGGGCAAAAGGCTACAGCGAAGACGCAGTAGGAATTACACCGTTTGGTGAGTCCTGTGCAGAAGGCACAGCAGAATACATTGCAGATGTAGAAGCTCAGTTAAAAGACGGTTCACTTCATGTATTTGATACTTCTACATTTACAGTAGACGGCAAAGAAGTTACAACGGCTCAGTGCGACCTGTCCTTCCTGGACTTCACAACAAATCCTCCGACACCGGTTTACGAGGGAGAAACTGTAGAGGCGATCAAGGACGGTTACTTCGCAGAATCTGAATTCAGAAGCGCTCCGTACTTTACTCTGCGCATCGACGGAATCACAGAGGATGAAGAAGCTGCTGAATAATTGAGAAATGATTTTTCCTAATCAGAAAGGGAAGCTTCGTGCTTCCCTTTGTTTGGTTGCGCGGCTGTTCCATACAGCCGGTTATGATAAAGAAAGGAAGGAGGCACAAGATTTATGGAATATGCAGTACAGCTTAAAAATGTAACAAAAACATTTGGCAAAGTTGTGGCAAATAAGAATGTGTCGCTGGATATTAGAAAAGGTGAGATACTGTCGCTCCTGGGGGAAAACGGCAGCGGCAAGACGACTTTAATGAACATGATCGCCGGAATTTACTATCCGGATGAAGGAGAGATCATGATCAACGGAAAGGCGGAGGAAATCCGCTCTCCCAGAGATGCGTACAATCTGGGAATCGGCATGATCCATCAGCACTTTAAGCTGATCGATGTCTTTACTGCAGTGGAGAACATTGCTCTTGGTCTTGATAAAAAAGAAAAATTCGATATGAAAGCCATCGAGGCGAAAACAAAGGAAATCTGTGAGAAATATCATTTTGATCTGAATCTGGAGCAGAAGGTTTATGAGATGAGCGTTTCTCAGAAGCAGACTCTGGAAATTGTGAAGGTTCTGTACCGCGGGGCAGATATTCTGATCCTGGACGAGCCCACAGCAGTACTTACTCCTCAGGAGACGGAACGTCTTTTTGAGGTGATCCGTAACATGAAGGCAGATAACAAATCCGTTATTATCATCACACATAAGCTGCACGAGGTGCTGGAAATCTCTGACCGGGTTGCGATTCTTCGAAAGGGCGAATATGTAGGAACTGTTGAAACGAAGGATGCCACAACAGGCTCTCTCACAGAGATGATGGTGGGCAAAAAAGTGTCCCTGAATATCGAACGTTCCCAGCCGGTAAATCCGGTGAAACGCCTTGAGGTCAAAAACCTCTCTGTATACAATAAAGAGAATGTACAGGTACTTAAAAACGTCAGCTTCGATGCCTACGGCGGTGAAATCCTTGGAATTGCCGGAATCTCAGGAAACGGTCAGAAGGAGCTTCTGGAGGCGATTGCCGGGCTTCAGATTACCGCTGAGGGAAGCAGCGTAACCTTCTATGAAAGAGGAAAAGAAGACAAGCCTATCGAGCTGATCGGAAAAACACCGAAAAAGATCCGCGACGCAGGCGTACACCTGGCTTTCGTTCCGGAAGACCGTCTTGGAATGGGTCTGGTAGGTTCTATGGGAATGACAGGAAATATGCTTCTTAAGAGCTACGGAAACGGACACTCTATTCTTACAGATGTAAAAGCTCCCAAGAAGCTTGCGGAAAAGGTAAAAGACGAGCTGGAGGTTGTGACTCCCAGCATCAACACGCCGGTATCCCGTTTGTCCGGCGGAAATGTACAGAAAGTTCTGGTAGGACGTGAGATCGCAGAGCAGCCGACAGTTTTGATGACAGCCTACGCAGTGCGCGGTCTGGACATCAATACCTCCTATACGATCTACAATCTCTTTAATGAGGAGAAAAAACAAGGCTCTGCAGTTATCTATGTAGGCGAGGATCTGGACGTTCTCATCGATCTCTGTGACAGAATCCTTGTTCTTTGCGATGGACAAGTAAACGGAATCGTAGACGGACGAAAGACAACCAAAGAGGAAGTGGGACTTCTGATGACCAATCTTAAAAAGGGAGGCGCCGAAAATGAGTAATGCAAAAGCAAAAACAAAAGATCCTTTTGTGCGTATTGTGAAGCGTGACGGCGCCACAATGGGAAGAAAAATCTATGTGCGCGCAGCGTCTATTCTTCTGGCGCTTGTGATTGACGCCATATTTATTTTCTCTGTAACAGGATTAAATCCCCTGGCAGTTTACGGGGTAATGTTCAACGGTACTTTTATGAATTCCGTCCGTTTTTCCTGGGCGATGCGTGATCTGGTAACCTTACTCTGTATCAGTATTGCTCTTGCGCCTGCATTCAAAATGCGCTTCTGGAATATCGGAGCGGAAGGCCAGGTTCTTATGGGGGGACTTGCCACAGCTCTTGTCATGGTAAAATGCGGCCAGAGCTTTTCCACACCGATGCTTTTTCTTACAATGTTTGTGACAAGTGTGGCGGCAGGTGCGCTGTGGGGCTTCATCCCGGCGTTTTTCAAGGCGTACTGGAATACCAACGAGACGCTTTTCACTCTGATGATGAACTACATAGCTACCAGCATTGTGGCATGTATGACAAATATCATGCGTGGAAATGCAACCAGCCTTGGAAAGCTTAATATGTCCACTCAGGCAGGATGGTTTCCACCGTTTCTTGGACAGAGATACAACATCAATATTCTTGTAGTTGCCATTCTCACGGTTGTAATGTTCCTGTATCTGAAATATTCCAAACAGGGATATGAGATCGCAGTTGTGGGTGAATCTGAGAATACAGCCCGCTATGCAGGTATTAACGTGAAGCGTGTTGCCATCCGTACCATGCTGATTTCCGGCGCTGTTTGCGGACTTGCAGGATTTCTTATCGTAGCCGGAAAGGATCAGACCATTTCCACAGCCTCTGCAGGAGGACAGGGCTTTACCGCTATTATCGTGGCATGGCTTGCGAAGTTTAATACCTTCTATATGGCGCTGATTTCTTTCCTCCTTGTCTTTCTTTCAAGAGGTGCTGCAGAAATCGCATCCGCATACAGCTTAAATGATTTTGCGGCAAGTATCATTGAAGGTATTATCCTGTTCTGTATCCTGGGCAGCGAATTCTTCATCAACTATAAGATGATTTTCCGCGGACATAAGGAGGTGCAGTAAATGAATAGTTTGATTGCATGGATCATCAGAGCGATTCCCTTTGGAACCATCATCATGTTTGGCTCAATGGGTGAGATTGTAACGGAAAAGTCCGGAAACCTGAATCTGGGTGTTCCGGGAATTATGTACCTTGGAGGCTTTGCCGGATTTGCAAGCTCCTACTTTTATGAAAAGCTTGCGCCGAATCCAAAGGGCTTTGTCTGCGTGATCATAGCGCTTACTGCAGCCATTCTGGCCTCCATGTTCGGAGGGCTGATCTTCAGCTTCCTGACGATTACCCTTCGTGCGAATCAGAACGTAACCGGCCTTGCCCTTACCACCTTTGGTATGGGTGTCGCTAACTTCTTCGGCGTATTTATCCTTGACGGATCCAGCTACAGCGCGGCTCCTCTTGCAAATGCGGCATTTACGAAAAAAATCCCTTATATGTCCAAGATGGGAGTGATCGGAAAAACTGTTTTCAGCTACGGATTCCTTGTGTATGCGGCGATCATTATAGCGATCGTGCTTCACTATATACTGAATAAAACACGGGTAGGCTTAAATCTCCGCGCAGTGGGTGAAAATCCGGGAACTGCAGATGCGGCAGGTATCAATGTAACCAAGTATAAATATCTGGCAACCTGTCTCGGCGCAGGTCTTTCCGGTATCGGCGGACTTTACTATGTATTGGATTACAACCAGGGTATCTGGGCAACAACAGGTCAGATCGAGGCCCTTGGCTGGCTTGCCGTAGCCCTTGTAATCTTTACTACCTGGAAGCCGTTAAACGCGATCTGGGGCGCATATCTTTTCGGTATGCTTTACTGGCTCTACCAGTTCCTGCCGAGTATTCTGGGAATCAAGGTAGCAAGCTACATTACAGACCTGGTTCAGATGGTTCCGTATGTGGTAACAATTGTAGTTCTTGTTGTGGTAAGCTTCCGCAAGAAGAAAGAAAATCAGCCTCCGGAAAGCCTTGGCTTATCCTATTTCCGCGAGGAGAGATAATAAAAAACGGAGGGTTTTCCCTCCGCTTTAAGATGACGGGCGTTTCCGGATATCTGTTTCAGATATCATGGAAGCGTCCGATTTTATTTTTGATTCTCTGCATTTCATTGTCCATTTCAATAAGCTGGAGAGCGCAGTGAGTAAGCTCCTCACTGATCAGGTCGTAGCCTTCCATTTCCTCGATTCCTTTTTTATAGCGGAGCTGATGCTCAAGAGTCGCCCAGAAATCCATGCCGTTGGTACGAATCTGCACCTCTGCGCGCATAGGCGTTTTGCCCTTGGAAAAGAAGACAGGGACTTCGACGATCATATGGTAGCTCCTGTATCCGTTTGGTTTGGGATTTTTGATATAATCCTTTACCTGGAGAACAGTAATGTCATCCTGATTGGCAAGAAGGTCGGCCACTGTGTAAATATCGTCAATAAATGCACAGACTACACGGACTCCGGCCACATCGTTGAGCTGGTTCTGAATATTTTCAGGAGTGAGCTCATAGCCGTTTTTCTTAAGCTTCCTGTAGATACTCTCAAGGGACTTGATCCTTGTCTTGATAAATGAGATCGGATTACGTTTATACTCTACAGAAAATTCGTCATTAAGAACCTCCAGCTTTGTCTGTACTTCACGGATGGTACAGCGGTACATCATCATCAGATCATTGTATTTCGCTGCATTTTTGACAAAAATCTGCGGATCCGGTGTATTCAGCCACTGCTGTTCTGTTTTATTTTCCATAAGATAACCTCCAATTTTATTGCCCCCCTGTGTTCCATACGAAATTACCACCATTATAGCTCGAATGGAAAAAAATATCAAATATGTATTGTAAATTTTCCGGGATACCATTACACTTAACTTAATGCGGATATCACCGCAGGAAAGGTATCATTGTGAAAGGGGAGTAAAATTTATATGAAAATTTTTACATTAATGGAAAACACGGCTGTATCTGAAGAATTTGCCAGCAGCCACGGACTTAGCTTTTACATTGAGACAAAGAATCACCGAATACTTTTTGACATGGGGCCGGACAGCGGGTTTCTGGAAAATGCGAAAAAGCTGGGCATAGACATTTCCCGGGTGGATCTCGCCATCCTCTCCCATGGCCATTATGACCACGGAGGCGGGCTGGCGGCTTTTCTGGAGGCAAATCAGACGGCTTCGGTACATATA
>DXXQ01000231.1 GCA_019416265.1 Clostridiales bacterium
CAGTTGGCGATATAGGTTGATTGGTGTGTGTGGTAACTCAACAATACAACATATATTCAAAAACTGCTATTTTTTTATGAAAAAAGTAGTGAAAACACGTACTTAGGACTAGCCGTCGCGCTAGCGACTTGGTACAATAAAAGCAACCAGAAAGGAGGCTGTTTTCATGTTAAAGATGATGATTTGTATGG
This sequence comes from Clostridiales bacterium, assembly GCA_019416265.1. GTDB lineage: Bacteria > Bacillota > Clostridia > Lachnospirales > Lachnospiraceae > Blautia_A. Next base: position 192 of record DXXQ01000231.1, read on the forward strand.
ACAATGAAAAGATAGCTGCTGAACAAAAATACCATTTAGAAAGCATTTATAATACACTCAATAACACATTCCATAACGCCGGGCTTCTCCGCATGGAAGATAACTCAGGGGCATTGGTCTACCGTGACTGCGGACGTGCAAAAGACTTCAGTCTGTTTGGGAAAATTGTAAACCTCCTGAAAAAACAACCATGGTTTATGGACAATGTATCTGTCTGGCGGCTGTACGACAGCGATGATTCTGATAATCCAGACGATTTCAATGAAGAAGATCTGCTTACGCATTACCGGAAAAAACAGGCAATGGGGGCTTGATCTTTGGAAAGAAAATATTTTAAGGCATTGAATTTTGACTTAGATACGCACCAATTACAGGAACACTACCCTGGAGCCAATTATCGGCAGGCTTATGATGATTTACGCCGTTTCTTTAAACGGCATCATTTTTCCCACAGACAGGGTTCCGGGTACATATCTGATGAAAAATTAACAACGGCAGATATTTATGATTTGATGGATGATCTCAGCCAGCAACTCCCATGGATTGGACTTTGTGTCAATAAAATTGATGTAACAAATGTGGGCCGGCAGCATGATCTGACGGAACTTCTGAAACCATCTGAAGAAGTCACCCTGGATGATTCCTTATTGCTCATCCAGCCAAATGATACTGACACCAGATAAACTGAAAAGACAGGCAGAGCTATCTTTTCTGGCTCTGCCTTTTTCCTTTTATACTTTTTCTAATATTTCCCTCAGTTTCTGCAGCACTGCTTTTTTTCTGTTTGTAATCGTTTTTCGACTGTAGCCAAGCTGTGCCGCTGTTTCGTTTACTGTTTTTTCTTCATAGAACAGCAAAAAAAGCAAACGCCGTTCTTCTTCTGACAAAGCCTGAATCCCCTGTCTCAGCCATTCTTTCTTTTCTTTTTCGATACAGGCTTCTTCCGGACTGTTATCCCATATGTTTAGTCTTTCCTGTGCAAGCTGCCCTATTGCCTCCAGACTGCATACACCATGTTTTTTCTGCTTTTCTATCTGATATTTCTCTCTGCGTCTGGATTGATACCATTCCAGGTAAACCTCCTTTGTTACTTCCACCAAAAGACCATTGGTATAAAGCACATACCGTTCCCGTTCTTTTGGTTTTTTCCCACGCATCAGGCATTCCTCCCTTTTACTGCCTCCTTCCTATCCAAGGAAGGGTATTCTCTAAGTATCCTCTGCCTTCCCCTGATCAGAAGCCACGACACTGCCGGAACTGTAATCCCCATCTCTTTTGCAACCTCTTTCATGGTTTTTCCTTCTACAGCATAAGCTTCCATAACCCTTCTCTGGCGTCCTGTCAGACAGCCCAATACCTTTCTGATCATTTCTCTTTGTATCACACAGTCAAAAACAGAATCCTCTGCATCAGCCAATTCCTGCCAGTCCTCCGCAGCGAAATGGTAGGATACGGTATGGTTCTGTTCCTTTGTTTCCAGATTCCGGAACAGACGGTCCTCCCCTTCCAATACCAGACGGATATACCATGCCTCTTTTTCAAAAAGCCTTGCAGACACAGTACAGACATAAGGTGGGAATCCATAACAATAATCCCCACACGGATGTACCGGGAAAACAGTCGCAGCTCCATCCGCTTCATAAAGGGCATACCCATTCGGATAAACTGTGATTGCTGCTGTTTCATTGATTTTTCTTTCCATAATGCTCCTTTCATTATTTTTCAGATAATTTGCTGTTGGGATTCTCTGCTCCGGAACCGGGCAGCCAATGAGTTGTTTTAATTCCTGCAGTGTTACCATATCTACCATCCTTTTCCCGGATGGCTGAAACTGTACCGCACAGGCAGAAAAAAACAATTCCAGCTCACCCGTTTTTTTTAATGGGAGCCGGAATCTTCTTCTACAGCCTGTACGTCGTCCGTTCTCATGTATTTATTTTAGAAAAAAACAGCCTTGTTTTCCTCAACCGATAAGCGGAAAACAAATTATTTAAACACACAATACGCAGAAATTCCTTATCTTCTCTCTAATCCATCAATCAGAGTTTCCATTGTCTTGACTACAATCTCCTGTTCTTTTTCCTGAAGCTTCCATATTCTACGGCACACATTTTGTATCTGATGGCTTTCCTGCGGTGACTGTCCAACAGTATCTAATAAAGTATCTGCACCCATGCATAAAACTTCCACCAGCTTTCGGAACGTCTCCACAGACATTGCCATCTGTCCTCCTTCAATCCTGCTCACTGTGTTGGAATTGATCCCCGCCCGTTCTGCCAGTTCCTCCTGTGATAGTTTCAGTTCTATACGTCTGCTGCGGATACGCATTCCCAGTTCCATCAGTTCCCTGGATTTAACACGGTTTCCCAACACAATACCCTCCTGCAACATGTTCCAACTTTGCGACACTGTGACGCAAAGTTTATTTTATTTTCTTTATTTTCTTTGTTTTCTCTTGTTCTTGACGCATAATCCCTGTCATTTCTTCATCCGCCTGTTTTCCTGCAATGACCATTGGATATAGCACCAATCCTCCAAGTACCTGCACAACCAAAAATATTTTTAAAAAAATCATGTATTCTTTGTTCCTTTCTGTTTCTTCCTATATTCCCGTTCCTTTCTTCTCCACTCTTCACTTTTCCATGGTCCTGAAAAAAAGGTAGAAAGAAGAAAAATAATATCTACTGCCAGCATCAATGCTGCCACCACTAAAAATACAATTTCAAATACAAGCATCTTCCATCCTCCTGAGATAAATTTCTCGAATCAAAAAAGCAACCAAATTTCCATTTAGCTGCCTTTTTTTAATCCCCTATTCTGTTTTATCCTTCCCGGTCAGAAAGGCTTCCGCCGTCAGCCCTGTTCCCAGTGCCATTCCCTGTATAAAACATTCCTCATTCTCCAGAGTTGCCAACAAACTGAAATACTCCTTGTAGTTTTCTAACAGGTCTGCCTGCTCTTTTGTAAGCTCTTTTTTCATATCACTTTCCAGTTCATCCAACAGGTGCATAGTATCTTTGTATTCCTGCTTCTTTGGACAGCACATTTCCCTGGGCATGATTCCGTCCCGGAATAACTGTTCCATTGTCCATCCCATCCTCATTCCTCCATTCCTGATTTTCTTATCCTGCATACCCACACAATACCTGCATATATTCCCCATATCAAATAGACAGCCGCTTCCGCCAGTTTCCACAGCATGACCATACTTCCGACAACACCTCCAATCAAAATTTGGAATACCAGAAATCCCAGTGTCCCTCCCAGATCGGTTCGTCCCGGTACAATCCATACCAGCATTTTCCCTATTCCAAAGGGAATCCCCATCAACAGAACCAGCAACCGATAATCACATCTCCCCTGCTCCATACAGAACGGACGCAGTAGAAAAAACAGGAGTATTGCTGCCAATACCGGATATACCACTTTGCCAGTAAATTTATGTACGGTCATTTTCATCCACCTCCATACAGGTCATGGTTGACCTCTGCGTGATAATAGTGATCCATTGTCATTACGGAATTATAAAGTGTGGTCAACAAATATGCTTTAATATTTCCGACCTTTGTTGTGTTGTTTTTCAGGCATTCCGTAACATATTCGATATGCGGATACCGAAGCTGCATAAAGCGGCTCTTTACAATCTCCGCCGGCCTGTCTGCTCCGGCGATCCGTACCAGTTGCCCTTTCGGGAGCATCATGGCTTCTACCATCAATTCTACCAGTTCATCAACCTCTTCCTTTGTTCCATATCCCCTGTGTTCAAAAGCTTCGTAAGAAATATTTTCACGGATCAATGTGCGGTAAGCATTCATCCTCTCTATCTCATCCATCGTCTCCTCTTTCGTTTTACCTGCAGCATAAGATGGATAAGATAGATAATCCTCAGTATCACTAATATCCGTCTTACTAAAATCAATATCACTATACTCAGTATTATTATTATCAGTCTTATTACCGTTTGATTTTGGAACTTCTGGAAGTATGATTTTCATACCTCTGGAAGTTCGATTTTCATACTTCCTGAAGTTTGATTCTGGAACTTCCTGAAGTATGGTTTTCACACTTCCTGAAGTTTGATTTTCATACTTCTGGAAATTTGATTCCGGAACTTCTGGAAGTTCGGTTTTCATACTTCTTGAAGTTTGATTTTCATACTTCTTTGTATTTTCGGCACTTTCCGGGCATTCTTCTTTCATTTCCGGAATATTTTTCAGCATGAAATTCTTCACATAGATTACATTTGGTCTGCCAAGACCTAACCTTTTCTTCTCTATCAGACCAATCCCTTTTTCAGAATCAAGCTCTGCAAGGTTCTTGACTGCTTTTTGTCTTCCGCATCCCAGTAGTTCCATGATATCCTCTATGGTAAAAATGATATATACCCTGTCCTCTTCATAAAACCAGCGGTTTTTAATACTGAGGCTCATACGATCCAGCATCAGACCGTATAATACCTTTGCTTCACAGGACAGTTCTTTAAAGCACTCTGCCGTAAACAGGACTTTGGGAACACGGTAAAAACTATACTGTTCCGCTTCCATGCCCCGAAAATACTCAAACTGTATCTTTTCCATTTACCGGTTCCTCCTCTCCCATTTCTTTTTTCCACTGCTCCAACAGCCTGTAGATCACTTCTTCCATCTCTGTTTTTGTGTATGAAGGTGGAAAATAATCACGAACCTTCTTTGCCGGGATTGTAACGCCCTGGCTGCCCTTTTCTTTTCTGATAAGGACTGCAAACACTCTTCCTTCTGTCAGCTCTCCGCTCTCCTGCATGGTCTTTAGCTGCTCTGCCTGTGCCTTTGACGGGTATACACCGCAATCCGCAACCGCACCTGCTACCCAACCTTGTGCTTCCTTTGTCAGATAAGACAGCTTCTCCCCTGCCATCATGGGTATTTTCCCGCTATCTACTGCATCCAGAAGTTCTTTTACAAGTTCCGCCAGACGGATATACCTCTGTACGGTTCTTCCGCTGTCACCAGCAGTTTCTCCCACAAGAACTGCCGTATTTTTTCCTTTGCTTCCCTGGTGTTTCAATGCTTCATACTTCATTTTATAAGCATAGGCTTTTTCACTGGGTAGTATATCTTCCCTCTGGATGTTCGTATCCACCATGATCACTGTGGCTGTATCATCATCCATTTCCCGGATGATCACTGGCATTTCAGAAAGACCTGCCAGCTCACAAGCCCTCCATCTACGATGTCCGGCTATTACTTCATATCCTCCTGCCGGATATGGACGGACAATTCCCGGCATCAATACCCCATATTGTTTAATACTTTCTACCGTCTCCTGCATTTTTTCATCATCCGCAACACGAAACGGATGGTCTTTAAAAGTATGTAACTGGGAGAGGGGAACGGTTGTCACCCTTTCCCCTGAATCTAAAGAAGCTGTGCCAAACAAATCATCAAAAGAAGTCAGCTCTACTTTCTCTGCACTTTTATTCATTGTCCAGTACCTCCTCCGTCAGATAACGGTATCCCTCTGCTACGATTCCTTTCGGATCATGGCGATAAATGCTCTTTCCCTCTGCAGGTGTTTCTGCGGCTCTGATAGACATGGGGATGCAGTTCGCAAAAATATGTATCTGGTTTCCATAAACCTCCCATATCTTCCGGGCAATATCCCTTGCAAAATTTGTCCTGCGGTCAACCTTTGTAAACAAAATCCCCATGATCTCCAATTCCGAATTTAATTTTCTATGTACCCGTCCGATAGTCTTGATAGGCTGCTGCAGACCTTTCACCGGAAGATAAGCCGCCTCTACGGGAATCAATACACAATCCGCCGCCACAAGAGCATTGATTGTAATCATTCCCAAAGAGGGCATACAGTCAATCAAAATGTAATCATAGTTCTTTTTCACAGTTCCTATGTACTGGTGCAGAAAATGCTCCCGGCTCATAACATTTACTAATGCAGTTTCCAAACCTGCCAGTTCAATATTTGCCGGAATGAAATCAACTCCCTCATCATGATAAAGAATCCCCTCACCAGGTTCTATATCTTCATCATTGATAATCTTCTCCATAATCGTTACTAAGGTCACATCCAATTCGTCCGGCTCTGCAATACCAAGACTTGCCGCCATGCTTCCTTGCGCATCTGCTTCAATCAAAAGCACCTTTTTCCCGGCTCTTGCCAGACCAATACCTAAATTTACACATGTGGTTGTCTTTCCCACTCCACCTTTTTGATTTGCGATTGCGATTACCCTGCACATATTTTCTACCTACCTTTCTTCCTTCTCAATCTCTGCATAAACACGAAAATACTTGTTTGTTCCTTTATTTCTAAATGGTTTTGACACCTGCAGCACCCTGATCTCCCGGTGCTGTTCCATAATTTGCTGAAACCATTCCATATCTCTGATAGTTCCCTGCAACCTAATTTTCAGCATACATTTCCTCCCAATCCACGTAATAACATTCGTCCGGATAGCGGATTTTAATTGCCTCCCAAAAATATCTTGCATAACTGCAGCAAAACAGATCTTCCACCGTATAACACTGACATTCTCTTAACTGTCCAAACGTGTCAGAATCATCATAATCGTAAACACTCGGTGTACCGTTGCAGTATAAGTTAAATGCTATACGGACAATTTTCATACTTCCACTGGTCTGCCATCCTTCTCTTAAACATTCTGTTTTTACACATCCTGTCTTAAAATCATAAATTCTGTTTACATTAACTCTGGTATCTCTGGAGATCCCCAGACAATAAACCAATGCCTGGTGATAAACATCCTGATACCGACATTTTGATAAATAATCCTGGAAAAATTTTTCGTGTTCTTTGTTTTTGAAAATAATTGTGCGAGTAGTCTTTTCGTTTGCTCTTGTCGCTGTGTCTGCCATTATAATTTCCTCCTCCATATTTTTTCTGTACTCTTACTTGGAAAATTTCAAAAACACTGATAATTTGAGTAAACTTCGCCAAAGATTGCAGATACTTAATTTACTCAATTTGCGACTTGAGTAATACTCAACTTGAAGTGATTTTAGACGGTTTTAGACGGTGTCTGGCGATATTTCCAACATCACCTTTTTACCAACGAAAAAAGCCCCAAAAACCTTATAATCACTGGAACATACAGTGTTTACAAGGCTTTTGGAGCCTGTCAATACTTTAATTAAATATGATTAGAAAACTTCTCTTACTTGCCCATCTGAGCTGCAACTTCTGCTGCGAAGTCTTCGTTTTTCTTCTCAAGACCATCACCTGTCTCGTAACGAACGAAGCCTTTGATTGTGATCTTAGCGCCGTTTGCTTTAGCAACTTCTTCTACGTATTTAGCTACAGACTGTTTTCCGTCTTCAGCTTTTACGTATACCTGGTCAAGAAGGCAGATTTCTTTCATTTCTTTGTTGATACGTCCCATGATCATGCCCTGGATAACCTTCTCCGGTTTCTGGGATTCTTTCGGGTCGTTCATGATCTGAGCAAGAAGGATTTCTTTCTCATGTGCGATGTAGTCAGCGCTAACCTCAGCGTTGCTTGTGTAACGCGGGTTCATAGCTGCAATCTGCATTGCAAGGTTTCTAGCCATTTCTTTAACAGCGTCGTTAACAACGTCTGTTTCTACGTCAACGAGAACGCAGATTTTACCGCCCATATGTTTGTAGGAAGCAACGAAACCGTTCTCCTCAGAAACCTGAGCGAATCTTCTGATGTTCATGTTCTCACCGATTACTGCGATCTGAGCTGCAAGAGCTTCGTTTACAGTCTTAGTTGTATCGTTAGCCCATGTCTCAGCAAGGAAGGACTCAACATCTGTAGCTGTTGTATTGAGAGCCTGTGCTGCAACCTCTGCAACGTAGTTCTGGAATTTCTCGTTTTTAGCAACGAAGTCTGTCTCGGAGTTAACCTCAACAACTACTGCTTTTTTGCCATCTTCGGAAACTAATGTTTCGCAAAGACCTTCTGCTGCAATACGGCTTGCTTTTTTCTGTGCTGTAGCAAGACCTTTTTCGCGAAGGAATTCTACTGCTTTATCCATATCACCGTCTGTCTGTGTAAGAGCTTTCTTACAATCCATCATTCCGGCGCCGGTTAATTCTCTTAATTCTTTTACCTGTGCTGCTGTGATAGCCATTTTATTTTCCTCCTGGTTTTTAATAGTAAGAGGAAATCCATATCGAATTTCCTCTTGTTACTTTAGTTATTGCTCATGCAATTGTGATTCTTATGCTTCTTCTGTGAACTCTTCAGATTCTGCCTCAATCTCACCATCAACATTAGCTGTTCCCTGGTTTGCTTCAATAACAGCGTCTGCCATTTTGGAAACGATTAATTTAACTGCACGGATAGCGTCATCGTTACCCGGGATTACGTAATCCAGTTCTTCTGGGTCACAGTTTGTATCACAGATACCAATTAACGGAATACCTAAAGTATGAGCTTCCTGTACGCAGATTCTTTCTTTTTTCGGGTCTACGATGAAGATTGCGTCCGGGATTCTCTTCATTTCTTTGATACCGCCTAAGTTTTTCTGTAACTTAGTAAGTTCTTTTCTTAACTCGATAACTTCTTTTTTAGGAAGAACGTCAAATGTTCCGTCAGCTTCCATAGCTTCGATCTGTTTCAGTCTTGCAATACGGCTCTGGATAGTTTTGAAGTTTGTAAGCATACCGCCTAACCATCTCTCGTTTACATAGAACTGTCCGCAGCGCTCTGCCTCAGTTTTGATAGCGTCCTGAGCCTGTTTCTTAGTACCAACGAATAAGATATTTCCGCCGTTTGCTACGATATCAGCGATTGCATTGTATGCATCGTCAACCATTCCTACAGACTGCTGTAAGTCGATGATGTAGATACCGTTTCTCTCTGTGTAGATGTATGGAGCCATTTTAGGGTTCCATCTTCTTGTCTGATGTCCGAAATGTACACCTGCTTCTAAAAGCTGTTTCATTGAAATAACGCTCATGTTTTTTCTCCTTTTTGGTTAAATTCTTCCGCTCCGGATCTTTTTCCTTCCGAACCCGACGCCATAAGCTTATGGGCACCATCCCTTGGGAATCTCCGGGCGTGTATATTCACAACTTCTGTAGTATAGCATAGAAAAACCCTCCGTGTAAAGAGGGTTTTTACATTTTTTCTCATATTTTCAGCGGTTTTTTAATCCTTTTATCTCATTCTCCGTCAAAGGACGGCATTCCCCTTTTTTCAGGTCCTCCGGAAGTGTAAGACTTCCCATGGAGATCCTTTTCAGGTAGGTCACCTCTTTTCCCACAGCTTTTACC
>DXXQ01000232.1 GCA_019416265.1 Clostridiales bacterium
CCACATCAATTCCTAAATACCTCTGGTTTTTATAATTTTTGCTGGAATGCCAGCAATAACCGAGTTGTTAGGAAATTTTTTTGTTACTACAGCATTAGCTGCTACAACGCAACCATCACCAAGCTCAGCACCATCAAGGAATACAGCACCCGCTCCAATCCAGCAATTGTTTCCTATCTTGATGCCTTTATGTGAAACACCTTGTTCTCTTATCAATACGCCTAAATCACCATAATTATGATTTTCCGAATGAAACCTTATTTGTTGTCCTGCAACAACATCCTTTCCGATTTCAATTCCCCCGGCTGCACCAAACAAGCAGTCTCTACCAAATGTAGTTCTATCTCCAATCACTACACCTTTACCAATACTCTCTAAACTACCTGTGCATTCTATTTCCGTCCTTTGACCAATAACAACATTTTTTCCTATTTTCACTCCATCAGTTGACAAAGCATCAATCACAACACTATCATGTATTTTTGTTTTTGAACCTATACTAATCTTACGTACTTCTCTAAAAACGACGTGCTTACCAACAAAAATATCGTCAGAAATACTTCTGTGAAGAAAAGCAACCATCTTACCTCTAAGCATCATCATTCCATACTTTACACAAAGACCGAATATGTACCCAGTTGAAATATTGTTAGAAAGCGAAAAATTCTCTTTCCCAGCTACTTTCAAAAGAATTTTATCTATGTTCATTCGTTCACCCACTGACTAAAATATCTGCTATTCTCTCACACGCATGGCCATCACCATAAGGATTAGCAGCATGTGCCATCTTTGCATACTCTTCTGGGTCATCTAACAATTTAGTAAACCATTCATAAATCTTCTCTTCGCTGGTACCAACAAGTTTCAGGGTTCCTGCTTCTACACCTTCTGGACGTTCCGTAGTATCCCTCATAACTAGAACCGGCTTACCGTAAGAAGGACATTCTTCCTGGATTCCTCCAGAATCAGTCAAACACAGATGACATCTAGCTTCAAAATTATGGCAGTCGAATACTTCGATAGGTTCGATGATATGAATTCTATCGCACCCTCCTAGTTCTTCCTCTGCTGCTTTTCTTACCACTGGATTCATATGGATTGGGTAGATAGCCTTTACATCAGGATGTTCATCCAACACACGGCGAATTGCTCTGAACATATGATGCATTGGCTCTCCCAAGTTTTCTCTTCTGTGTGCCGTGATAAAAATCATCCTATCATCTCCAACCCAATCAAGTTCAGGGTGATGATAGTCTTCAACAACTGTATGCTGCATTGCATCGATAACTGTATTGCCGGTCACATAAATAGATTCAGGATTCTTGCCTTCATCCAAAAGATGCTTTTTAGCCAACTCCGTAGGAGCAAAATTATACTTTGCGATAATGCCAACAGCCTGACGGTTAAACTCCTCTGGATATGGCGAGTATATATCGTATGTACGAAGACCCGCTTCAACGTGACCAACTGGAATCTGAAGGTAAAAACATGCCAGAGCTGTGACGAATGTTGTTGATGTGTCGCCATGGACTAAAACCACATCCGGTTTCACTTCCTCAAGGACTGCCTTGATTTTCTCAAGAATTCTTGTTGTAATATCAAACAGAGTCTGCCCCTGTTTCATTATAGAAAGGTCATAATCAGGAACAACATTAAATGTCTCTAAAACCTGGTCAAGCATTTGACGGTGCTGACCTGTAACACAAACTATAGTTTGGATAGATTCTCTTTTCTTTAGTTCGTTTACTAAAGGACACATTTTTATTGCTTCCGGTCTTGTGCCAAAGACCAACATTACTTTTTTCATATCAATCTCCATCTATTGCTAAAACTGCTTTATACGCTTCTAATGTTTTTTGACCAGCAATCTCCCAAGTATAATTATTAAAAATCCTTCTTTTTAGGTCGTCATTTTTTGGCTTTTGATAAGCCTTTTCAATTGCAAAACGGATGCCGTTTATGTCATCTGGTAAACAGTATTCTGCATAGTCAGAGAAATACTCTACTGTGGAGCCCTTTGAACTTATAGCTAAATTGCATCCCATTGCCGCTGCTTCTAAAGACACCAGCCCTGGTGTGTCCAACCAGCTAGGCAAAGTACTAACCTTACAAATTTTATACAACTGATATAGTTTGGCATTATCAATTCTTGGGATGTAATAAAAGTTTTCATTTCGATCCATAATTTCTTTGATTTCTGCAAAATATCCTTTCTGATTATCAGAAACTGCTCCCACCAATACCAACTTATATCCAGACTGATCAAGTGCTTTTACCAACGATAATTGATTTTTTCTAGGTTCAATTCTTCCTACACAAATAATAGCATCCTTATATTTATTAAACTCTTCTGGTGTCTCCGATTCATTTTGAATTTTTGCTATATCTGCATCAATAGCATTGGGAATCACTTTATACTTGTCTTTTTTTACACCAAACGATTTGCAAAATTCATCCATTTCCATTTCAGAATTAGGAAGGAAATAGTCTACATTGCTAACAACATATCTTTGCATATTTGTATATCCAATTTTCCAAAGATTCTTTGTTGCTTTATTACGTGACTCTTTATCTTTGATATATCTTGCTATTGCTTTAATTCTTTCTTGATTATCGATATCTAGGAACGAGTTTATGAATTTTCTGATTCCGACTTGTCCCTGTTTTTCAAACTCATCCATAGGCCAATAGATTGTAGACAGTACAATTTTTTTTCCTTGTTTTTTTGCATTTTTAACTTGCAAGTATGTTTCTTGAATTCTTGTAACGTTTGATAAATGTACTAAATCATACTTAGAGAGATCGGGTTCAAAATCTAAACTAATATCAACCTCAACTCCTAGCTTTTCCAACTCTGCTTTGGTTTTTTCAAGCTGAACCGTATCTCCCCCACGCAAATCAAAAAAGTTTTTTCTACTTTGCATCAAAACTCTCATACAGTTATCTCCATATCTCCGCATATCTACCGCTGATGTATTCCCAGCTGTATGCAGTTCTTATTCTCTCCTTGGCTTTTTTGCCAAGTTCTTCTCTATCCATTCCTTCGCACTTATCAATCAGTGCTGCCAAATTTCCCGGTTCTTTCGTCCAATAAAGTGCAGAGTCCTCAGCTACTTCTTCGTTAAAACCAACTTTTAACAGAAGGTTAAGCTTCGTACTCCCTAACGCTTCCAGGAGGGATGGATTCGTTCCACCAACTTCATGACCATGGAAATAGCCGTAAGCCTCTTCTCTTATCTTTTTGAGCAATTCCTGATCATAAACCGTTCCTACGAACTTAATTCTCTTGTCCTTCTGGTACCCCAGCTTTTCTTCGAGTTCTTTTTGTAGTTGTGGGTTGGCGTTGGTGATGATTGCAAAATCCTTTTTGGTGTGGGACTTCATGTATTCCTTGATCATGGTCTCATAGTTGTTCTCAGGAACAAACCGACCTACGATGAGGTAATACTCACCACGTCTTAATCCTTTTTTCTTCAACCATTCCTCATACTTTTCTTCACTGCACTTACTTGGTTCAGTCTCTGCCCCATATGCGATGAAGGTGGTATTCTTAACTCCATATTCCTGCTGAATATACTTTTCAATATTTTTACTGTCACACACCACTAAATCAGAACCACAAACCATGACCTTCTCGCTGTATTTCCAGTACTTACGAACTGGAGCAGACCATTTAGCTCTCTTCCATTCGTGGCCATCTGAGTTGAGGAAAACTTTTCCACCGAGTTTGTGGATAGCACGACAAAAATAATTAAAAAATGGCCCGATACGACAGGTCATGATATAAACTATTGGGTTTTGTATGTTTTGTTCCTTAATGATTTTTATTGATTGTGCTAGTGCAGCGCAGTCATAATAAATAGCCTGAGCAGGTCCCAACTTCTCAGGGATGGAGATCTGAAAACAGTCTGCATTGTGGTATGTATACCTGCCATTAACTACTTCTACACCATCAGGAACAGAGGCACCCTGACCATTAGCCTTGACCGCAACATGATATTTGATGTCTGGGTTAGACTGGTGATATTCAGTTAACTTATTTATAAATGTTTCATATCCACCGTAAGCACCAAGTGATTTGGCCCCTACTAAAAATACATGCTGCATCTTTCCGTTTCTCCCTCTTCTGCTTATCTATCTACTCCGGCTCATCACCGTTCTTCTTTTCTTCTTTTCTCCCACATCTTGTTTGATATGGTTTGCTTTTTTCTTGTGTTGTGGTGGGGTTTTCTTTATTTATCTGGTGGTTTGACAACACAACCAAATCCCAATCACAACCGCTTGTGTCAGCCTATCCATCACATTTGTGATTAGTCGAGCCTTTTTTACCATCAATCTTCTCAGGCTTCTTCCCCTCCAGCGCATCCCTTAAACTTATGGCATACATACCAGGGTACTTGTCCAAATCTTTCTTGCTGGCAATCTTCACGCCACTCTCTTCAGCAATTTTTTCAACACCTTTTTTGAACTCTTCAAATTCAGCGTTCATCTGGTCGTAATCACGTGGCATGGACGATTTGAGGAACTCGTCGTATTCTTCATTCGTCATACTGTCTTCGTCTATCCCTTTTTTCTGATAAACCGCAGCCATAATCAGCCCATATATACCCTCTATATTTGTTCCCGGAATGGTTTTCTTTTCAAACCTCTTCAAGCATCGTTTCATATCCACGTTATACATGTTGTCGCGCATCATGCTTTTCTTTGGCCTAGACAGTTCCAGCTTATATACGGAATCAACGATCTTATCGTCCAGCTCAGACATAAGAGCATTTATTTCGTTATCGCAACAATGACCTAGCATTAACAGTAAAACCTTATGTACATGTTCAAACTCCTCATCTGTTAACTCCTGCCCTCTTGGTAACGGGATACGCTTTATCATCAGTGGAATGGTATTGAAAAACGAGAAATATATCTGCATAAAAACCAGATGTTCCTTGACCTTTGTATCCAACCACAGCTTATGATTTATAATCTGTTCTTCAAACTTGTGGAAGAAGTCTTCAAACAACTTCGGGTTAGTAAAAACTCGTGCATACTGCATGTGGCCATCATAAGGAACTGGAAGTTCAAATTGCTTAAGCAACTCATCAAACAGGTAATCATCCTTGCTGCTGTTATCCATATTAATTTCCTGTTTGAATAACTCAGACTCTAAAAAATGCAGAATTTCTTGTTCACTATTTATTCTTTTCTCAACAATCACACCAGCTATCCTAGTGCGTTCTTCCTTCTTTTTAAGGAACGTCGAAGTAAAAAATGCGACTATCATGCCACAGCCCAGAGTGCTGATTACTGAGAACATGTTGTTCCACATAAACTCCGGTATTGAATTTATAATTTCTGTAATACGCATCCTTTATATGCTCCTATCTCACATCTAGCCCCTCTTCTCTTTTTTTATCCATCTTCTCTGGCCTTTCTGCCCACTCTACTTTTCTATCTTCTCTTCCTTCTACCCCATCCACCCAGTGTCCTTTACCCTATCTTTTTCTCCCCCTCCACCTCTGCTCTCTCCTTCTCTACTTCGCTTCCACACCATCTGGTGTGGTTGTTTTGTTTTTTTGTAGTTTGGGTTTTGTTGGTTTTGTTGAGTGTTTGGTTGGTTGGTGGTGTGCTTTTTTTGTTTTTCTGGGGTTTTCTACCCCATCCACCCTGTGTCCTTTACCCTGTCTTTTTCTCCCCCCTCCACCTCTGCTCTCTACTTATCTTCTTTTCTCCCACACCCTCCGGTGTGGTTGTTTTGTTTTCTTGTAGTTTGGGTTGATTGGTTTTGGAGGTGGTGTGGTTTTTTGTTTTTCTGGGGTTTTCTACCCCATCCACCCAGTGTCCTTTACCCTCTCTTTTAATCCCCCTCCTCCTCTGCTCTTCAAGCCCATTCTTTCAGGGAGGGGATTAGTGAGGATGGTTAGAAATAGTACATATAAGGTGGGGTGGAAAGAATAGGGAAGGAACCGTTTTTGTAAAGGCATAAGAACCGAATGGCTACTATAAAGAAAAAGACATCTGTAATTTTTACGTTGACAAATCTCCCACCATCTCACATCGACCCGTCCCGCCTGAATACCACCATCACAGTCTTAATCAGAATCTTGATATCCAGTCCAATGCTCCAGTTGCTGATGTATTCCTTATCCAGTTTTACCACTTCTTCGAAATCTGTGATATCGCTTCGTCCGCTTACTTGCCACATCCCCGTGATTCCCGGTTTGATGGCAAGTCTGGCTCTATGGCGCAGTTCGTAGAGATTAACCTCTCCCACCAGAGGAGGTCTTGTGCCTACAATGGACATGTCCCCTTTCAGCACATTCCAAAACTGTGGGAATTCATCAATACTGGACTTCCTGATGAAATCACCAATCCCGGTTTTCTTCGTTCCATCGGGTAAAATCTTATTACCGATTACACGTGGGTCGAAATCAAGTTTAAACATCTTCCCGTCACCAAGCTTATTTTCTTTCATAAGCTCTGCCTTACGCTCTTCCGCATCCATGTACATGCTTCGAAACTTGTACATTTTAAACAGCTTTCCGTTCTTTCCGACGCGCTCCTGGGCAAAAAAGATCGGTCCCGGTGATGCTATGTAAATTGCCGGCGCTACAAAGAGAAAAAGAATTCCGGTAAGAATACATCCAGCCAGACCTCCTGCAATATCCATAAGCCTTTTCATAAAAAGCTGTCTGGAAGAAGCATAATTAATGCTTGTTGTCAGTACCGTATAATTCCCTATCTTTTCAACAAACTGTTTCTTGTCCGGCATACTGGCGACCTTGGCAAGATTCATATGGATAATAACACCTGTCTCTGCCAGCTGTGCGATCAGCTCCTTGGGATAGGCTACGATCTCAGATGTTACAATGAGAACTTCATCCACCCAGTTCTTACAGATATAATCTGCCGTATTGTTTTCATTTGCCACAACCTCGATATTTGAAACAGTCTCTCCAACTGCATCCCTGTCTGTAAAAACAAGTCCTGCAATAGCATAGCCTGCGTAATTGTTATCCCTTATGTTTTTCACAGTATCTGCCGCAATATCGCTTGTAGTGACAATTAAAAGCGACCGGTTCTCTTTATTCTTGTTCCTTTTGCGCAGGAATTTTTTCCAGAAAGCCCGCACTATATAGGATATAAGAGTATATAACGGAACTAAAAGGATTAATGCCAACCTGGAATACATCTGTCCCTGCTGCAATAAAAAAAGATAAACAAGTGCAGCCACTCCTACCCCGCAGCAGTGGGGAATTGTTTTTACAAATTCCACATAATATCCTCTTTTTAAAACATTCTTAAATGTGCCAAACAAGAACATTATAGCTATATCTGACATTTCAATAAATATAGCCACATTCCGGTACAGCATTGTCTTATATGGATTAAATCCATATCCGCTCAGTGCATATGCCAGAACATACGCCGCCTGCAGGCAAAGCATATCCAATATTATAAAATCCCAATGCTTCAGCCAACTATCAGAATCCTTCTTATACATTTTCTCTCCATTCCCCTTCTTGAACTTGTATCTTTCGAAAAGTGTATATTTTGTCACAGGATCCCAAGGGAATTCCCATGACAAAAAAAGGCGGTTGTCCTCACAACCGCTCATTCCTGATACACGATATAGTCCAGAAAAATGGTGTACCACGGTGCAGATTGTGTTTTACAATATTCATCTGGTCTGACCGTCAGACACAGCTCTGTGTCTGAACCATTCTCCTGCTTTTTCTCATTTCTCTCTCTCCCTTTTGTGTTTCCTAAGACAATCCGTAAGTCTGCATCTCCCCATATGCAGACTTCTGACTTATAACAAGAATACCTTCTATTCTTGACAATGTCAATCCCTATTTCCATGTTCTTTGCCGTAACATAACCGGAGGTGTTACTTTCACTTCATTCACAGCAACGAGCCAAAATTCATTCGAGATTGCCTGCGGTAATGGAATTTTGGCTTGTATGTCTCGGGATTTTGACATATCAAATCCCAATTTTCAAAGCGTTTCTCATGAATATATCTTTCTGATACTCCCTGTCAATTTTTTTCCCTATCCACTCCAGCATATCGTATGAGGTAGGAGGTCTGCTGGTCAGATTATGCATATCTGATGACAGAAAATCGATTTTCGCATCCAGAAGCTGTTTTTTGCACCATCTTGTGTTGTGATCCAGGATTCCTCCCTGAAGTGACTTGATATTCATCTGAAATAATGCGCCAAGCTCTTTTGCCTCTTCCAGATTCTCTTTTGTCCGAAGGCACTCATAACGCTCAATATGCGCAAGTATCGGCCGATACTGTGACGAATATATGATATGGCTGATTGCCTGTTTCAGCTGGTGCCAGGATATATCAATGGGAAATTCCACCAGAATATAATGAGAGCCTGCCAGAGACAGTACTTTCCCCTGTTCGATTTTTTCAAGCATTTCTATATGGTAGTATATTTCCTGTCCCGGATATATTTTTATATCGTGACCAAGCTCTGCTTTCGCCCTTAGTTCTGCTTCTCTGCATAACCGGATTATCTTTCCCGGGTCGTTCTCTCTTTTCTGCCATGGTACGTAATGGGGCGTGGCAATAATCCGCCTTACACCGCCTTTCCAGGATCTGTCTATCATTTCAAGAGACATATCCCAGTCCTTTGCTCCGTCGTCGATTCCGGGCAAAACATGCGTATGTATATCACAAAAGCCGGACATTTCTCCTCCTTAAAATCAGCATTTTGATATAAGCTGTTTTTTCAAATCTTCTTATCATTCAAAACATTACTATACCACTAATCCTTTGCAGATACAACCCTTTCGACTATTTTCCATTTTTTGTGCACAAATTAGTCCCGTATGTATATTTATGTTGTCAATATCACCAATTGCGGCTGGACAATGAAGATTTCTTTTATCTCCGTTTAAATATAACACGGCTTCTTTATTATATCCTATTCTTTTTTGGGGGTCAATCTGTGGCAAAAAAAGTGGCAGATTTTTTTCGCCAGGCGTCACCATACTCAATCAACAGTTTTAAGACACCCATTCTCTATAGGACATTCAAAGTTCACAATAGCTTTTTTCATACCATCTTTTTCAATAATCCAAGGGATGAACCATTTCTGTTTCGTCAGCAGGTGTCATATACGGATACGTCATAACATGATTCCCTGTATAGCTTTTTCATATAGAAATTGTTTCAGTTTATCCGCTTTACCAGTGTTATAATATCCCAATAACCGTTCATTAAATTGTTCCATGTATTTATCTGTAATTGTCATAATACCAGCACCAGAAGAAACCAAAATCTTATTTGCCAACAGTAAACTGGTACGTTTGTTTCCATCCCAAAAAAACTGTCCTCTTGTGCCCCATGCAAAGGCTTCTAAAGCTTTGTCTGTTGCTGAAGCATCTGTCGCAGATAAAATATCTTTTAATTCTTCTATTGTTTTTTCTTTATCAGGAACAGGCGGTTCATAATCTGCACCTGATATTCCAACAGTTCCGGTACGAAGCTTTCCCCATTCCAAGGCTTCATTTCTTGCAATATATTCATTTAGTTTGCACCAGTATTCAAATGTAACTTTTTCACTTACTGTATTCAGCAGAAACTTCCATGCGTCACGCATATTCAAAATCGCCTGAATATCGTCAAGTTGTACATTTGGCACATTTATACCATTTAAAATGGTCTGTGTTTGAGGAAAAGTAACTGCTCTGTTTTCCATTTTCATTCCACAATACACATTTTCATCCCACTTTTTCTTTGCCAGAAACAAACTCTGTTCAGGTGTCAAATGAAATTTATCTTTAAATTTTGACATAGAATCGTTCACCTCATTTTGTTTTGACCATATTATAGCACCTCTCCATGTAGTTGTCATGTAGATATTAGGCTTCACAAGTTTCCACTATTTTATTTTCCAAAGCAAAAAAGGCTCTTGAAACTTTGGAGTCATCCTCCAAAGTCCAAGAGCCTCAATTTACGTTTGGACACAAAATCAATATTCAGTTATTGATTTAATTATTTGTTGTTGATAGCTGCCTGTGCTGCTGCAAGACGAGCGATCGGAACACGGAATGGAGAACAGGAAACGTAGTCCAGACCGATCTTATGGCAGAACTCTACGGATGTCGGGTCACCGCCGTGCTCACCGCAGATACCGATGTGCAGGTTTGGATTAACCGGTTTGCCAAGTTTGATTGCCATATCCATTAATTTACCAACGCCTGTCTGGTCGAGTTTAGCGAATGGATCGTTCTCGAAGATCTTAGCGTCATAGTATGCGTTCAGGAACTTACCAGCGTCATCACGGGAGAAACCGAATGTCATCTGTGTAAGGTCGTTTGTACCGAAGCAGAAGAAGTCTGCTTCTTTTGCGATATCGTCAGCTGTAAGAGCTGCACGTGGGATCTCGATCATAGTACCAACTTCGTATTTAAGCTCTACGCCTGCTGCTGCGATCTCAGCGTCTGCTGTCTCAACAACAACTTTCTTAACGTATTTAAGCTCTTTTACGTCGCCTACTAATGGGATCATGATCTCTGGGCAAACGTTCCAGTCAGCGTGTGCTTTCTTAACGTTGATAGCTGCACGGATGACAGCTCTTGTCTGCATTTTAGCGATCTCTGGGTATGTTACAGCAAGACGGCATCCACGATGTCCCATCATTGGGTTGAACTCATGTAAGGAATCGATGATTGTCTTGATCTGCTCAACTGTTTTGCCCTGAGAATCAGCAAGTTTCTTAATGTCTTCCTCTGTTGTAGGAACGAACTCATGAAGCGGCGGATCCAGGAAACGGATTGTAACAGGGTTGCCTTCAAGTGCTTCGTAAAGAGCCTCGAAGTCTGCCTGCTGCTCCGGAAGGATCTTCTCAAGAGCTGCTTCTCTCTCTTCTACTGTTTCGGAACAGATCATCTCACGGAATGCGTCGATTCTGTTGCCTTCGAAGAACATATGCTCTGTACGGCAAAGACCGATACCTTCTGCGCCAAGCTCACGAGCTTTTTTAGCGTCTGCAGGTGTATCAGCGTTTGTACGAACTTTGAGAGTTCTGAACTTGTCAGCCCATCCCATGATTCTTCCGAACTCACCAGCGATGCTAGCGTCTACTGTAGGAATGATTCCGTCGTAGATGCATCCTGTAGAACCGTCAAGGGAGAGGTAATCTCCTTCATGATATTCTTTACCGGCAAGTGTAAATTTCTTGTTTTCTTCATCCATAGCGATGTCGCCGCATCCGGATACACAGCAGGTACCCATACCACGAGCAACTACTGCTGCGTGAGATGTCATACCACCACGTACTGTCAGGATACCCTGAGCAGCTTTCATACCTTCGATATCCTCTGGGGATGTCTCAAGACGAACGAGAACTACTTTCTCTCCTCTTTCAGCCCAAGCTTTTGCATCTTCAGCTGTGAATACGATTTTACCGCATGCAGCTCCCGGAGAAGCGCCAAGTGCTCTTGCAGCCGGCTCTGCAGCTTTCAGTGCAGCAGCGTCGAACTGTGGGTGACGCAGAGTGTCAAGGTTACGTGGGTCGATCATTGCAACAGCTTCTTCTTCTGTTCTCATGCCTTCATCAACAAGGTCACAAGCGATCTTAAGAGCAGCCTGAGCTGTTCTCTTACCGTTACGTGTCTGAAGCATATAAAGTTTACCGTGCTCTACAGTGAACTCCATATCCTGCATATCTCTGTAGTGTTTCTCAAGTCTGCTGCAAACGTCTTTAAACTGAGCAAATGCTTCCGGGAATTTCTGCTCCATTTCGGAGATGTGCATTGGTGTACGAACACCGGCAACAACGTCTTCACCCTGAGCATTTGTAAGGAACTCACCAAAGAGTCCGTTCTCACCTGTAGCTGGGTCACGAGTAAACGCAACACCTGTACCACAGTCATCGCCCATGTTACCGAATGCCATCATCTGTACGTTAACAGCTGTACCCCAGGAATATGGGATATCGTTGTCACGACGATATACGTTCGCACGTGGGTTGTCCCAGGAACGGAATACGGCTTTTACTGCGCCCATGAGCTGTTCCTTAGGATCAGATGGGAAGTCTTCGCCGATTTTTTCTTTGTATTCTGCTTTGAACTGGTTAGCAAGTGTTTCAAGGTCTTCTGCAGTAAGCTCAACGTCCTGCTTAACACCTTTTTCTTCTTTCATCTTGTCGATGAGCTCTTCGAAGTATTTTTTACCAACTTCCATAACTACGTCAGAGTACATCTGGATGAATCTTCTGTAGCAGTCCCATGCCCAACGAGCATTACCGGATTTTTCTGCTAATGTATGAACAACTTCTTCGTTAAGACCAAGGTTAAGGATGGTGTCCATCATACCAGGCATGGATGCTCTAGCACCGGAACGAACGGAAACGAGCAGAGGATTTTCTTTGTCACCGAATTTTTTACCGGTAACTCCTTCCATTTTGGTAATTGCTTCCATGATCTGAGCCATGATCTCATCGTTGATCTTTCTTCCGTCTTCATAGTACCGTGTACAAGCTTCTGTTGTGAT
>DXXQ01000233.1 GCA_019416265.1 Clostridiales bacterium
ATTAAATATTGAACATATCAGTAAAATTTTTGGTGAAAAAGTAATTTTTGACGATGTCTCCTACGGGATCCATGAAGGGGATAAGATTGGGATTATCGGCATTAACGGAACGGGGAAAACAACCCTTCTTAAAATTATCGCCTGTCTGGAGGAGCCGGATGAGGGACAGGTGATCTGCCAGAACGGGCTTCGGATCACATATCTTCCCCAGAATCCGGAATTCCCCAAAGGGGCGAATATTCTGGACTATGTGGCAGACGGCAAATGGCAGAAGGACTGGAGCACGGAAAGTGAGGCAAGAAACGTCCTGAATAAGCTTGGTATTTCCCGGCACGAGGAAGAAATAGAGCATCTTTCCGGAGGCCAGAAAAAGAGAGTAGCTCTGGCGAGAACTCTGGTAAATCCGGCGGATGTACTGATCATGGACGAGCCCACCAACCATCTGGACAATGAGATGGTGACCTGGCTGGAGGACTTTCTGATCCGGTTTAAAGGCGTAGTGATCATGGTAACCCATGACAGGTATTTCCTTGACCGTGTGACAAACAAAATCCTGGAGATCAGCCATGGCAAGCTTTATTCCTACGAGGCCAATTATTCGAAGTTTCTTGAGATGAAAGCACAGCGGGAGGAGATGGAGCTTGCCAGCGAGAGAAAGCGTCAAAGTGTGCTTCGAATGGAACTGGAGTGGGCGAAGCGGGGCTGCCGGGCGAGAACGACGAAGCAGAGAGCCCGTCTGGAGCGTCTGGAAGCGCTGAAAAACGGTTCTGCTCCTGTACGGGATAACACCGTAGAGCTGGATTCCGTAGAAACCCGTATGGGGAAAAAGACCATCGAGCTTCACCATATAAGCAAAAGCTATGGAGGCCGCCCGATGGTTCGGGATTTTGACTATATTGTGCTGAAGAACCAGCGCCTTGGGATTATCGGACCTAACGGATGCGGAAAATCCACTCTGATCAAGATGATTGCAGGAGTCATCCAACCGGACTGCGGTGAGATTGAGATCGGAGAGACGATCAGGATCGGCTATTTTGCCCAGGAAGTGCCGGATATGGACAATAACCTGAGAGTTATCGACTATATCCGTGATGTGGCGGAATATATTCCCACAAGGGATGGAAAAATCAGTGCGTCCATGATGCTGGAGCGTTTTCTTTTCGATTCTGCCATGCAGTATACGCCCATCGCCAAGCTTTCCGGTGGGGAAAAAAGGCGGCTTTATCTTCTGAAGGTGCTGATGGGAGCGCCGAATGTTTTGCTGCTTGACGAGCCCAGCAACGATCTTGATATCCCTACCCTGACAATTCTGGAGGATTATCTGGACTCTTTCGGGGGAATTGTTATTACGGTTTCTCATGACCGTTATTTTCTGGACGATGTGGTTGACCGTATCTTTGCCTTTGAGGGCGAGGGAAGACTGGTGCAGTATGAGGGCGGCTACAGCGATTATATGGAAGCCAGAAAACGGAAAGATGGAGAGGCGGCATTTGATAAACAGCCTGCTCAGGAAACAGAGAAGAAAAAGACTTCAAATAAGGACTGGAAACAGAACCGGCAGGAAAAGCTGAAATTCAGTTTTAAGGAACAGAGAGAATTTGAGACAATAGACGACGATATTGCAGCTCTGGAAGAAAAAATAGAGAAGCTGGATAAAGAGATGATGGAAAACGCCACAAATTCTTTTAAGCTGCGCCAGATAGTGGAAGAGAAGGAAGCGGCAGAACAGGCGCTGGAAGAAAAGATGGACCGCTGGGTGTATTTAAACGACCTGGCAGAGCGCATAGAAGCCCAGAAGAACTGCTGAAGAGAAGAAAGAAGGAATGAGAAATGAGAAGTCCCATGACCACCCATTGCTATGTGGAAACGGAAGATGCCTATCTGATGCTCCACCGTGTTTCGAAAAAGAACGATGTAAATAAGGATAAATGGATCGGTGTCGGAGGCCATTTTGAGAAGGGAGAAAGCCCGGAGGAGTGCCTGCTCCGTGAGGTTTATGAGGAGACAGGGCTTACGCTGACCTCATGGAGATTTCGCGGGATTGTGACCTTTACCCAGGAGGGCTACGGCACGGAATATATGTGTATGTATACGGCGGACGGCTTTACCGGAACGATAAGGGAATGCGACGAAGGGATTCTTCAGTGGGTGCCGAAAAAAGACCTTTTATCCCTGAACCTCTGGGAGGGGGATAAAATATTTATTAAGCTGCTGTTGGAGGAAGCGCCCTTCTTTTCCCTGAAATTAAGCTATAAGGGAGATGAGCTTGTGGAGGCTGTCCTGAACGGGAAAGATATTTTGTCCCCATCCTATTGACTTTGAGACGGGATTTTTTTATCATACAGTAATGACGGGAAAGCCCTTAAGGGCATTAACAGGAGGAAATCATGCCAGAATTAGTAAAAGTAGTGGTCGATGCCATGGGCGGTGACAATGCTGTGGCAGAGCCGGTAAAGGGAGCTGTGGAAGCGGCAAAGGAAAGAAACGATATCAGGATTATTTTTACGGGAAAAGAAGACCTTATCAAAAAGGAACTGGAGAAATATCCGGATTATCCAAAGGACAGAATCGAAATCGTGAACACAACAGAGGTGATCGAAACTGCGGAGCCTCCGGTTTTTGCAATTCGAAAGAAGAAAGATTCATCAATCGTAGTCGGCTTGAATATGGTTAAGAAACAGGAGGCAGATGCCTTTGTTTCCTCAGGAAGCACAGGCGCTGTCCTTGTTGGAGGCCAGGTTATCGTCGGAAGAAGCAAGGGAGTGGAGCGTCCGCCCCTGGCACCGCTGATTCCTACGCTGGACGGAGTGTCCCTTCTGATTGACTGCGGTGCAAATGTGGATGCGCGTCCGTCTCATCTGGTGCAGTTTGCCAAGATGGGTTCAATCTATATGGAGCATGTCATGGGAATTAAAAATCCCCGGGTTGCGATTGTGAATAACGGAGCAGAGGAGGAAAAGGGAAACGCCCTTGTAAAGGAAACCTTCCCTCTTCTGAAAGAGTGCAAGGGGATCAACTTTATCGGAAGCATTGAGGCGAGAGACATTCCTTATGGATATGCGGATGTTATTGTCTGCGAGGCTTTTGTGGGAAACGTGATCCTGAAATTATACGAAGGCGTCGGCGGCGCACTGATCAAAAAGGTAAAACAGGGGATGATGACAAGCCTCAGAAGTAAGATCGGCGCCCTTCTCGTAAAGCCGGCTTTAAAAGAGACACTGAAAAGCTTTGATGCCAGCGAGCACGGCGGCGCACCGCTTTTGGGATTAAAGGGACTGGTGGTAAAAACCCACGGAAGCGCCATGGCGGTGGAGATCAAACACGCTATTTTCCAGTGTGTGCAGTTTAAACAGCAGAAGATTAACGAAAAAATCGCAGAGCGGATTCAGGAAAGCCAGCCTTCTTCTTCAGAAGAATAAAAGCTATGGCTTATCCATTGCCTGAAACGGCGGGACAAAAAAGCGATGCAGAAAATTATGGGAGGTTTTTATGGAACTTGAGAAATTAAAAGCGATCATTGCAGAGGTTTTGAATATTGATGAGGATATTATCACAGGAGATACCACCTTTGTAGATGATCTGGGAGCAGACTCTCTGGATGTTTTTCAGATTATCATGGGAATTGAAGAAGAATATGATATTGAACTGGAAAATGAAACAGTAGAGCAGATTCAGACAGTAGCTGACGCTGCAGAAGCGATACGTGCGGCACTCCAGTAAGGAGTGCCCCCTTATGGAGGGCAGGAAAATGAACAAGAATCTGAAAGAATTAGAAGAGATCATTGGATATAAATTCAAGAACAGACATTATCTGGAACAGGCAATGACCCACAGTTCCTATGCAAATGAGAAGAAGCTGGGAAAGCTGGGATGCAATGAGAGACTGGAATTTCTGGGAGATGCAGTGCTTGAGCTGATCAGCAGCGACTTTTTGTACAGGGAATTTCCGCAGGTGCCGGAGGGAGAGCTGACAAAGAAAAGAGCGAGCCTTGTCTGTGAGCCGAGTCTTGCCTACTGCGCAAGGGAGTTCGGACTTCCGCAGTTTTTGATGCTTGGCAAGGGCGAGGATATGACAGGGGGAAGGAATCGTGATTCCATTGTTTCCGATGCGACGGAGGCGCTGCTGGGAGCCATTTATTTAGACGGTGGTTTTGCTAATGCAAAGGAGTTCGTACTTCGCTTTATCCTGAATGATATGGAGCATAAGCAGCTCTTTTACGATAGCAAGACCATCCTTCAGGAAATTGTCCAGGAGGATGGATCCGGACCTGTGGAATATCCACTGATCCGGGAGGAAGGACCGGATCACAACAAGAGCTTCACAGTGAAGGCTGTTGTGAACGGAAGGGTCTGCGGTCAGGGAACAGGCCATACAAAGAAAGCTGCAGAGCAGGCGGCAGCATATGAAGCGCTGCGCAGTCTCAGACAGTAAACAGACAGGGGAACATATGTATTTAAAAAACATAGAGGTACATGGGTTTAAATCCTTTGCCCAGAAAATCAATTTTGAATTTCATAACGGAATTACGGCAATCGTAGGACCAAACGGTAGCGGCAAGAGCAATGTTGGCGATGCGGTGCGCTGGGTGCTGGGAGAACAGAGCGCCAAGCAGCTCCGCGGAGGGAATATGCAGGATGTTATTTTCTCCGGCACTGAGACAAGGAAGCCGCTGAGCTTTGCCTCCGTAGCCATTACCCTGGACAACTCTGACCATCAGCTTCCGGTGGATTTCAATGAGGTGACAGTCACAAGAAGACTGTACCGTTCCGGGGAAAGCGAATATCTTATCAACGGAAGCTCCTGCAGGCTGAAGGATATTAATGAGATGTTTTATGATACCGGTATCGGTAAGGAGGGCTACTCAATCATCGGCCAGGGACAGATCGATAAAATCTTAAGCGGAAAGCCGGAGGAGCGCAGAGAGCTTTTCGACGAGGCTGCGGGAATTGTTAAATTTAAAAGACGTAAAAATACCACGATAAAAAAGCTGGAGGAAGAACGGCAGAATCTGGTCCGCGTCACGGATATCCTCAGTGAGCTGACCAAACAGCTTGGCCCTCTGGAGAAGCAGTCTGAAACCGCGAAGATTTATCTTGCGAAAAGAGAGAATCTGAAGGAACTGGATGTGAATCTGTTTCTTCTGGAGAACAGCCATACAGGGGAGCTTTTAAAAGAGCTGGGAGATAAATTCAAACTGGCAAGTGAAAATCTGGAAGAAACTGCGAAGGCTTATGAGCAGACGAAAACAGAGTATGAAGAGCTGGAAAGGGAACTGGAAGACCTGAACGGCAGGATGGACGCTCTCAGAGAGCAGACGCAGGAGAACGCCCTCAGAAAGCAGCAGTTAGAAGGACAGATCAATGTCCTTAATGAACAGATTCTTGCAGGCGTGCAGAATGAAGAGCATTATAACACAAGACTTGCAGCCATTGAGGAAGAATTAGGCCGCCGTCTGAAGGAACGGACGGAGCTTGAGAAGGAGCGGGCTGAAATCCGCTCTTCCTTAAAAACGGTCCGGGAAAAGCTTGGAGAGCAGGAAGAACAGCTTACACAGGTCCAGGAAAATATCCGCCAGTGTACCGAAGCTGTGGAAGATGGAAAAAACGAGATCATCGAAATCCTTAATGCCCGCGCAACCACAAAAGGTAAGGTCCAGCGTTTTGATACCATGATGGAGCAGGCGGATATCCGCAAGGCAGAGATCAGCCAGAGGATCCTGCGGTTAAAAAGCGAAGAGGAGGAGCAGCAGACCATTCTTCGCAAAGTGCGGGCAGAGTACGATTCCATTACAAAGCTGATCGATTCCATGAATGAAGAATGCCGCCGTCTGGACGGACAGGTTCATGAAATCCAGGAGGAGTTAAAGAGGCAGAACAGCCAGATGGAGATCGGGCAGACTGCCTACCACAGAGAGGCTTCCCGTCTGGAATCCTTAAAAAACATTACGGAGCGTTACGATGGTTACGGAAACAGTATCCGCCGTGTAATGGAGCAAAAAGAAAGAGTTCCGGGCATCCGCGGCGTTGTGGCAGATCTTATCCAGGTAAATAAGGATTATGAGATTGCTATTGAAACAGCCCTGGGAGGAAGTATCCAGAATATCGTTACAGATAATGAGCAGACAGCCAAAACCATGATCGAGTTTCTGAAAAAGAACCGTTACGGGCGGGCGACCTTCCTGCCCCTGAACAGCGTAAGCGGCAGAGGGGATTTTGCCCAGAGGGAAGCCCTCAATGAGCCGGGAGTGATTGGCGTTGCCAGTGATCTGGTTACCACTGCCCAGGAGTATAAAGGGCTTGTGAAGTATCTTCTGGGGCGTGTGCTGGTGGTAGATCACATTGACCACGCGATTATGATCGCAAGGAAATTCAGACACAGCCTGCGCATGGTTACGATTGAGGGAGAATCCTTAAATCCCGGCGGTTCCATGACAGGTGGTGCGTTTAAGAACAACAGTAACCTTCTGGGAAGAAGAAGGGAAATAGAAGAACTGGAATCCAGTGTTCTTGCCCTGAAAAAAGACCTGGAAGAAATGCAGAAGGCCATCGATGACAACAGGAGCAGGAGAAATGTGATCCGCGATGCCATTGCGGATTTTCAGGAGAAGCTCCGTCAGCAGTATGTGGCGCAGAATACGGCAAAAATGAATATTTCCCAGGCTGAGGCGAAGGCCAGGGAGATCAGCCGGGGATATGAGCAGATCAATCGGGATCAGGCAGAGATCAAACGTCAGGTTCAGGAAATCCGCAGGGATCACGAGCTGATCGCCAGAGAGCTGGAAACCTCAAAAACAGATGAGCAGGAGCTGGAGACCTTCATTGAGACAAGGCAGCAGGAACTGGATGACTGGAGAGACGAGGAAGGCAGGATTACCAGATCCCTTGAAGAAATCCGTCTGGAGGCAGCAGGTCTTGAGCAGAAAGATAAATTCGGCCAGGAAAATCTTTCCCGTCTTATCTCTGAGATGAAGGCCTTTGACGAGGAAAAGGAAGGGATCCGAAACAGTCTTCTGGAGGCGGCTTCCGATATGGACAATAAGAAGAAAGCCATTGCCGGGATTCAGTCGGAAATCGAATCTTTCGGAATTCAGGAAAAGGATGCCAGGGAGAAGATGGAGAACTGGCAGAAGGAAAAAGACGAGAAGAACAGCAGTCATAAAGTCTTTTTCGAAAAGCGGGACAGTCTTTCCGAGCAGAAAAGTCTTCTGGATAAAGAGTGCTTCCGCCTTTCCAGTCTGATGGAAAAGGCAGAGGAGGATCGGGAAGCCCAGATTGCGTATATGTGGGAGGAGTATGAGATCACGCCCAACAATGCCCTGCAGTATAAGAAGGAAGAGCTTAATGACAGACAGGAAATGAAAAAACAGATTGCTCAGATTAAGGATGAAATCCGCAGGCTTGGCTCTGTCAATGTCAATGCCATTGAGGACTTTAAGGAGCTTTCCGAGAGACACTCCTTCCTGTCTGCCCAGTATGAGGATCTTGTCACAGCAGAAAAAACTCTGGAAGGGATCATCCAGGAGCTTGACGAGGGAATGCGCAAGCAGTTTACAGAGAAATTTAGGGACATTCAGAAGGAATTTGACAAGGCGTTTAAAGAACTCTTCGGAGGGGGAAAGGGTACTCTGGAGCTTGACGAGGAGGCGGATATCCTGGAAGCGGGAATCCGTATTATTTCCCAGCCTCCGGGAAAGAAGCTTCAGAATATGATGCAGCTTTCCGGCGGGGAGAAGGCATTGACAGCCATTGCCCTTCTTTTTGCCATCCAGAATCTAAAGCCCTCACCTTTCTGTCTTCTTGACGAGATCGAGGCGGCTCTTGACGATTCCAATGTAGGAAGGTTTGCAGGATATCTTCAGAAATTGACAAAGAATACACAATTTATTATAATAACGCATAGACGCGGTACTATGAATGCGGCTGACAGGCTTTATGGTATCACGATGCAGGAAAAAGGGGTATCGACACTGGTTTCCGTAGACCTTGTGGAAAATCAGCTTACCCAGTGACAGGAGGAACAGCTATGGCAGAGGAAAAGAAAGGTTTTTTTAAACGTCTTGTCAGCGGCCTGACCAAGACGAGGGATAATATTGTTGCCGGATTTGATTCTATTTTTAAGGGCTATTCCAGCATTGACGAGGACTTCTATGAGGAACTGGAAGAAACTCTGATCATGGGAGATATCGGGATCAATGCCACAACTTCCATTATTGAGAAGCTGAAGGCCGAGGTTAAGGAGAAGCATATTTCAGACCCTATGGAATGTAAGCAGCTTCTCATTGACGGGATCAAGGAACAGATGCGTGTGGACAGCACAGAGTACGAGTTTGAAAACCGTAAGTCCGTGATCCTTGTGATCGGCGTTAACGGCGTGGGAAAGACCACCTCCGTCGGAAAGCTGGCAGGGAAACTGAAGGACCAGGGTAAAAAGGTCATTCTCGCAGCAGCGGATACCTTCCGCGCAGCGGCAGGAGAGCAGCTTACCCAGTGGGCAAACCGTGCAGGAGTAGATATTATCGGCGGACAGAACGGCGCTGACCCGGCTTCCGTAGTTTACGACGCAGTGGCAGCGGCAAAAGCAAGAAATGCAGACGTTCTTCTCTGTGATACAGCGGGACGTCTTCATAATAAAAAGAATCTTATGGAGGAGCTTCGCAAGATTTACAGGATTCTGGAAAGAGAGTATCCGGAGGCTTATCTGGAAACTCTGGTTGTCCTTGACGGAACGACAGGCCAGAATGCCCTTGCCCAGGCAAGACAGTTTGCAGAGGTTGCCAATGTGAACGGAATCATTCTGACCAAGCTGGACGGTACTGCAAAGGGTGGTATTGCAGTGGCAATTCAGTCTGAGCTGGATATTCCGGTGAAGTATATTGGAGTTGGCGAGAGCATCGACGATCTGCAGAAGTTTGATTCAGATTCTTTTGTAAACGCTCTGTTTGACACTGCCGTACAGGAGTAAGGAGCGCAGGCGGTTTCCTTTTCAAAAGGAGCCGGAATTACGATACGAGGAGGAAAAATATATGCTTACATTAGAAAGCTTTGAAGAGGCAGCAGAAATCGTAAAAAAGGTCACTCAGGAGACAAAGCTTATTAAGAGCAGCTATTTCAGCGATCTGACAGGAAACAAGGTGTTTTTTAAACCGGAAAACATGCAGCGTACAGGCGCTTACAAGGTACGCGGCGCTTATTACAAGATCAGCACTCTTTCTGATGAGGAGAGAGAAAAAGGACTGATCACGGCATCTGCAGGCAACCATGCCCAGGGCGTGGCGTATGCGGCTCATAAGTTCGGTGTGAAAGCGGTGATTGTCATGCCGACAACAACGCCTCTGATCAAGGTGGAACGTACAAAGAGCTATGGTGCAGAAGTGATCCTCCACGGAGATGTTTACGATGAGGCCTGTGCATTTGCCCTGGATCTTGCGGAGAAAGAAGGCTATACCTTCATTCATCCTTTTGACGATCCGGCAGTTGCAACAGGACAGGGAACCATTGCCATGGAGATTATCCAGGAGCTTCCTCTTGTAGATTATATCCTTGTTCCTGTAGGCGGAGGCGGTCTTGCCACCGGAGTTTCCACTCTGGCGAAGCTTCTGAATCCTCATATCAAGGTAATCGGTGTTGAGCCGGCAGGAGCAGCCTGCCTCAAGGCTTCTCTGAAAAAAGGAGAGGTAGTAACCCTTCCTCATGTCAATACGATTGCAGACGGTACTGCTGTGCAGACACCGGGAGCCAATGTTTTCCCTTATCTTCAGGAGAACCTGGACGGTGTGATCACCATCGAGGATGACGAGCTCATTGTAGCCTTCCTTGACATGGTAGAAAACCACAAGATGGTCGTGGAGAACTCCGGACTTCTCACAGTTGCGGCGCTGCGTCATCTTGATTTCAAAAATAAAAAGGTGGTATCTGTTCTCAGCGGCGGAAATATGGATGTGATCACCATGTCCTCTGTGGTACAGCACGGCCTGATCCAGAGAGACAGAATCTTTACAGTATCTGTTCTCATTCCGGATAAAGCAGGAGAGCTTGTCCGCGTAGCCACCATTATCGCGGCGCAGCAGGGAAATGTTATTAAGCTTGACCATAACCAGTTTGTAAGCACCAACCGTAACGCAGCCGTGGAACTTAAGATCACCATGGAAGCTTTCGGAACAGACCACAAAAACCAGATTGTTAAAGCCCTGGAAGATGCCGGCTGCCGTCCGAAAGTAATCCGTACCAGTCTGTAATTTTAAAAGATTATGATAAAAAAGAGAGGACGCTTTTTGAAAGCGGTTCCTCTCTTTTTTATATCCTGTCATCAGTATGATCCGCTGGGAGAAGGACGTATGGTCTTCTCCTTATCGGCTTTATTTTACTACAACAAGCTCATATTCATCTGTTCCCAGACCGATTTTTTTCGCATGTTCAATGCTGCTTCTCCAGTTTGTGCTCGGGAATACGGCGCTGAAGTGGTCATGGCCTTCGTGATCTGCCTCGGAAAGGCAGGTATTTGCAATGGCAGGCTGTTTGTTTACAGCATCTGCGCAGGCAACATCCAGGGCAACCGGGTCAAAGGAAGCGAAAAATCCCACATCCGGTACAATTGCCGCGTCATTTTCCGCGTGGCAGTCGCAGTATGGAGAAACATCGATGACAAGGCTGATATGGAAGTTTGGTCTTCCGTCAAGAACTGCCTTGCTGTATTCTGCAATTTTACAGTTCAGAATGTCGTTGGACTCGTCAGAAGCTGCAAGAACAGCATCCTTCGGACAGACGCCGATACATCTTCCGCAGCCTACGCATTTATCATGGTCAATGGAAGCCTTTCCATCTGCAAATACAGGAGCGCCGTGGGCACAGATCTTTTCGCATCTGTGGCAGCCGATACAGAGATCCTGGTCTACATGAGGTTTTCCTGCGCTGTGCATTTCCATTTTGCCTGCCCGGGAACCGCATCCCATACCAATATTTTTAAGACATCCGCCAAAGCCTGTAGCCTCATGGCCTTTGAAGTGGCTCAGGGAAATAAATACATCTGCATCCATGACTGCGCGGCCGATTTTAGCTTCTTTTACATATTCGCCGCCTTTTACAGGTACATATTCTTCATCTGTTCCCTTAAGACCGTCTGCGATCAGAATGTGACATCCGGTAGAGAAGGGAGAGAAACCGTTTGTGTATGCGCTCTCCAGATGATCCAGAGCGTTTTTTCTTCCGCCTACATATAAGGTGTTACAGTCTGTAAGGAAAGGTTTGCCGCCCAGCTCTTTGACGGTATCTACAACAACCTTTGCATAGTTCGGACGAAGAAAGGCAAGGTTTCCCGGCTCGCCGAAATGAATCTTGATAGCAGTATATTTGCCGTCAAAATCAATATTTCCAATGCCAGCTGTTTTAATAAGGCGGGCAAGCTTGTTTAATAGTCCGTCATTAAATCCGGTTCTCATAGAAGTGTAATAAACTTTAGACTTTTCCATTGAGATATCCTCCTTGTGTTCATATATTAAAATAATACACGAAAAAATAAAGAATTTCAAGATAACAGAGGAAAAATGCAAAGGAAGTATCTACGGAAACAAATCAAAAAAATCAGTCTGTAAAGAAAAAATACTTGACAGAGCTCCCGAGATGCGGTATGATAGCCAAGGTGATTACAAATGGAGAAATTTGTTGAACAGGGATATTTATATGATTTCTACGGTGAGCTTTTGACGAAACGGCAGCAGCAGGTATATGAGAG
>DXXQ01000234.1 GCA_019416265.1 Clostridiales bacterium
GTTAATTTTAACATAAAAGAGGACCTTTCGTTCATTTTGAACGAAAAGTCCTCTTTTTCCGTAGAGACTGTTATTTCACAGCCCCTTCTTTTAGTTATTCAGCAGTTCCAGAATCTCTTCTTTTTCCGGCATAACGCGAAGGGCTCCTTTCCGCGTTGTGATCAGAGCTGCAGCTGCATTGGCAAAGGTCAGCATTTCCCGAAGCATCCCTTCTGTCAGCCCATCCAGTCCGTTCTCACAGATGTAGTGAAGAACACAGCCGCAGAAGGTGTCTCCTGCTCCTGTTGTCTCAATTGTATTCTTCTGAAGGAAGGGTCTCACTTCAACCATTTTGTCCCGGTAGTAAGCGCGGCTTCCCTCTTTTCCCATGGACACCAGGATCAGAGGAATCTGATATCTTTCCTTCAGCCATTTTACTCCTTCTGTATAATCCTCTCTTCCTGTAAGCCACTGGATTTCGTTATCTGAAATCTTCAGAATCTGACAGTGTCCAAGCCCGTACAGAACCTGCTCTCTTGCCTCCTCAAGGGAGCTCCACAGCGGCGGCCGCAGATTCGGGTCAAAGGACAGGATCGCACCTTCCTGTTCTGCTGTAGCAATGGCTTTCCTCGTGGCAGCACGAACTCCTTCATGAGTCATGGACAAGGTTCCAAAATGAAAGATCTTTGCACTGCGTATTATGGTTTCCGGAAGCTCTTCCTCAGTGAGCATCATATCTGCCCCCGGATTCCGGTAAAAGGAAAAATCCCGGTCTCCATCGGGAAATGTGTGAACCATGGCAAGGGTTGTATGAACCTCTTCATCCATGAGAAGACCGGAAGGATCGATCCCGGCTTCACTGATCGCCGTCCTTAACTGTTCACCGAAAAAATCCTTTCCAACCTTTCCGATAAAGGCTGTTTTATGTCCCAGCTTCGTGAGCATGGCAAGTACATTACAGGGCGCGCCTCCCGGATTTGCCTCAAAAAGCGGATTTCCCTGACCGCTTGTTCCGTTTTCTGTAAAATCGATCAGCAGTTCTCCCAGTGCGGCTACATCATATTTCTTCATCTTTCCGTTCTCCTTCTTTCTTATTTCCGAAATTTTCATATATAAAGCGCCTTTATATATAACGTTTCATATATTTTTATTTTTGAATTTATTATGTTTATAATCATGTAAATAAAAAATTATTATGAAACGTTTTTTCTATACTTAATCTATCATTACAGCCTGTTTTTGTCAATGGCAGATTCTTCTTTACGAACTGCAAAAGGGTCGTTATAATAAATTCAGATACGCTTTGGAGGATTTGATCTATGAAAAAAAATAATTCTGTCCCAACTATGAAGGATGTGGCAAAAGAGGCTGGTGTTTCCCTTGGAACTGTTTCCAAAGTGGTAAATCAGCTTCCTGTCGGAGCCGAATACAAGCATAAAGTGGAGGCAGCCATCAAAAAACTCAATTATCAGGTCAACAGCTACGCACAGGGAATGCGCGCTTCCAGCACTCACACTGTGGCTTTTCTGATCCCCAATACTACGGAGCCTTATTTCGCACGGCTGACCTCCTACATCAGCCGCTCCTTAAGCCAGCGGGGCTACCGGATGCTTCTTTGCCTGACAGAATATGATCCGGATGCAGAACAGGGCTGTATTGATATGCTGCGCCAGAACAAGGTTGATGGAATCATAGGGCTTACTTACAATCCTGAGCTTCACATCGAAGAGGACATCCCTTTTGTTTCCATAGACCGCTCTTTCGGCCCGGGAATCCCCTGTGTGGCCAGCGATAATTTTGCAGGAGGCCGGCTTGCCGCAGAAACGCTTATCTCCTGTGGCTGTAAACGCCTCGCATTTCTGCGTATAGGGTCTGTTCTCGCCAATGAACCCAACAAACGAAAGGCAGGCTTCGAAAGCGTCTGCCAGGCTCATAACCTGTCTTATGAAGCCCTGATTCTTGAGGAGGGCGAACCTCTTACAAAATTTCAGGATTTTCTTCTGGAGCACTATACAGAAAAAAGACTGCTCTTCGACGGTATTTTTTGCGTAACCGATCGAATCGCAGTCTATGTCATACGTTTTTTAAGAAGCCTTGGCCTTCGGGTGCCGGAGGATGTCCAGGTGATCGGCTTCGACGGAATCACCTATTTTGAAGACGAGGATTACCTGTGCTCGACCATTGTCCAGCCTGTTCCCCAGCTTGCACAGATGTGTGTGGAGCTTCTCCTTCGTCCCGAGGAGGCGGCCACCCCCTCTCTGGTCTGTCTTCCTGTCCATTTTGCCTACGGGAAAACCACTCTGCCCTGCAGTCACTCTTCTCACTGCAGATAGAAATTTTTCCCGGTGTTATCCGACTATGATTTTCGTCTCCACCTGGCAGGCATCACAGTAGGTTTCAAGAAGCTTCACCAGATCGGAAAGGTCTTTTTCCATTCCGTCCGCTCCGGAGAAACCGAAAATGACCATGAGGATCTCTTCTGCGTTTTCCGTGATTCTGGTACGGGTGGAATCACTGGTGGGATTTCCGAAGGGACCCCGGTCATCTGTAAATACCGGAAGAAATTCTACGTTGATCTGGTCTTTACCGATTCCCTGATAGCAGGTTCCTTCCGGCGCCACCATCCAGGTGACGGCTCCCTTGATTTTTGTCACATCATAGGCGCCCAGAGAATAGCCGGTGCGGATGGAAAAGAGGTTGTTACATTCTACCACGTTGTTGATGTGGTAGAGCCCTTTTCCCTGAATGATCCGCCGGCACATTGCCTCCGCGGAATTGCGGTAACGGCTGGGCTCCTTTCCGAAAGCCTTATAAGCGCTTCTTGTATCCGCAATTTTTTCCCGTTTCGGAATATCCGGCACCTTCTCAATCTTCGCCTGAAGTTCCCTGCCAAACTCCTCAATTTCCTCAAGAAGCTCTGCAGGGCTGTCTTTTACCTTCACCCTGCACTGAATACAGCCGAGAACTGCATCCGGCCATAAGGCTTTCATTTCCGGATTTATAGTGATTGGTAACATATTTATTCCTTCTTTCCTTTTCTGTGCTTGCTCGTTGTATTTCCCAAAATTACATACGAATAATTTTTTCTGCTTTTAAAAGCTCTGTCTCTTCTTCTTCGTGGGTAACGGCCAAAACTGTTTTTCCCTTTGTCTTTTCCAGTATATAAGCCGCTGTTTTCTGTTTCGTCTCCTCGTCCAGCCCTTTGAGCGGTTCATCCAGAATGAGACAGTCATATTCTGCAAAAAGCGCCCGAAGAATCGCCACACGCCGACGCATACCGCCGCTCAGCTCACGCACAGGCTTTTTCCATACCTCCTCAAGGCAGATTCTTCGAAAGGCTTCATCCAGTTCCTCATCGGAAACGTGCCGGCTGCACACAAGACGGATATTTGCAGCTGCGCTTAAGTTTTCGCACAGCCTGTCCTCCTGAAAAACAGCGCTCATTTTTTTCCCGGCAAGCCCCTGAATTTCTCCTTCATCCGGCTGTTCAAGCCCCAGAAGGATATTTATAAGCGTGGTTTTTCCGCCCCCGGAGCGCCCCATGATACAGGTAAGCTGTCCTTCCGAAAAGCTGCAGGAAAAATTTTTCAATACCTGTTCCTCTCCGTAGGATTTGCTGATCTTTTCTACCAGTATAACCATTTTCTCAGTCCTTCTCCTTTTTACCCAAACTGCAAAACCCATGGATTTGTAATCCTCCTGTTTCAGCGTTGTTCAACGTATGTTTTCAGCTTGTTGATCCCTGCCAGAAAGAATTTTTCAAACACAACGCTGATAATAATGATCACAATCGTCCATGCAAACAGATCCGGCGTATTCAGATATATTTTCGCATTGTAGAGTTTTTCCCCCATAGAACCTGACGGAACGCCGATGACCTCTGCCGCGATTCCTGCTTTCCAGCACATTCCCAGAGAGAGGCGGCAGGCTGTGATAAAATAGGGGAGCACCTGGGAAAAATAGATATAGAAGACCTTTTTTCCCCTGCTCACACGGAAAATATCCGCCATCTGCAAAAGTTTCCTGTCCGTCTGCCGCAGGCCCTCCAGCAGATTTGTATAGATTACAGGCAGTACCATTAAAAACGAGATAAATACGGACAGATTCCGTGATGGGATCCAGATCAGACAGAGAATGATAAAAGACGCCACAGGTGTGGCTTTGATCACAGACATCAGCGGATTTATCAGGATTTCAGCCACTCTTGACCTATACGCCGTGATTCCCATGAATATCCCCAAGACCACAGCAATGCCAAATCCGAGAACGATCCTTCCGAAGCTAAAGCCTATGGACTGCCAGAAATCAGCAGTAAAAAGAAGCTCTGAAAGTTTTTTCAGAACAGAAACAGGAGATGCCAAAAGGATCTCCTGTCCAAGCCACATACTGGCAATCTGCCAGATTCCAATCCAGAAAAGCGCTGCCAGTATGCGTATGATCGTATGTTTTTTTTTCGCTCTATCGTTTGTAATAGAATGCCTCATCCGGTAATCTGCCTCCGATAATCTCCGGGTTCTGCTCCTCCAAGGTTGCAAGATATCCGGAAAGCATGGTTTCCATCTCATCTCCTTCAATAAAGACAATGGAGCACTCAGGAATCGCTTTCGCAGCAACCTCTTTGGCAACAATATCATGTGCGCCGATGATCTCTGCCGCAGCTTCCGTATCTGTATTTACGAAGTCAACAGATTCTTTATATGCATCCATAAAAGCATCCAGAGCTTCTTTATTTTCTTCTGCAAATTCGTTTCTTACAACAACAACGCCTGTCACAAGTCTGCTGCCGTCCTCTACACTGCTCTCCCATAATTCGTTGAGATCCAGTGCAACCTTCAGATTCTCATTTTTCATGAGGGCTGTTGTCACGAAAGGCTGCGGAAGAAGTCCCACTGCTGTCTGATCCTGGGCAAGGGCTGCCACAACCTCTGCGTGTTCAGACTTAAATTCAATGGTCACATCCTTCTGCGGATCGATTCCGTTTGCTTCAAGCACGGAATTCAGGGCATATTCCGGAGTTGCTCCTTTGCCGCTGGCATAAATGGTTTTCCCCTTTAAGTCTTCCACAGATTTCACAGTATCGCCGTTCTCAACAATATAGAGAACTCCCAGTGTATTCGCGGCAAGAACGCTTACTTTCTGTTCTGTCTTCTGGTAAAGAACTGCTGCAAGATTGGCGGGAACTGCCGCAATATCTACTTTTCCCTGTACGATCATG
Source organism: Clostridiales bacterium (assembly GCA_019416265.1). Classification (GTDB taxonomy): domain Bacteria; phylum Bacillota; class Clostridia; order Lachnospirales; family Lachnospiraceae; genus Blautia_A. The sequence goes on from DXXQ01000234.1 coordinate 5,195, forward strand.
GGTACGATCTCATCCGGTGAAGCTGCAATTGTAAATTCATATTCTTCATCGTCAAGAAGCTGCGCCATGCCCATTGCAGTAGGCCCTTTTAATGCTCCAACATGAATGGTTTCCGCGTTTTCTGTTGTCTCTGTTGTTTCCGCTGCCATTACTGTTCCTGAGCCGGCCAGAATACCAATGCTCATACATGCTGCCATAAACCAGGCTGTCACTTTTTTCATTTTCATTTGTTCTGCTTCCTTTCTACACTTTTTCTATGGGTCATCGCTTTGTTTATAATCCATATTCCGATTATATCACACCGTCAAAAAGCAGACAAGTACAGTCTTCCCTCTCCACTCCCGGTTACTGTCCACTCCGTTCACAGCAACGAGCCAAAATTCCTTCCCCCTTTCATGGGTTTACATCCGGCAGGAAATCCATTATACTGAAACTTACTTATTTTTGTAATCGCCTTAAGGAGGGAAAGATATATGTTTCGTTTATGGGGAAAAATCTGGAAGGATAATCACCTGCTTCAGGATACGGTGGTATGTGACGACTCTGAAGATACAAGAACACATAAAATATTTCGCGGTCTGGAACAGATCTGCTATGAAATGGATCTTGGAAATCCCATCTGGCTGGACGCCACAGTCAAAGACTTTAAAAAGCATGACAAAGCCCGCTTTTTCCAGGATAATTTCATAGAACAGATTGATTTTGATTACCTGGAGATACAGGTAATTGAAGAAGATTAATCTGTTCAATAAACACGATTCCTGGTTTCTCCGCTTAGAAATCCGTCAATATTTTTTACAACCTCATCTACCACACGAAATCTGGTTTCTTTTGCAGCCCAGGCAATATGAGGCGTAATGATAAGCCTGCTGCTGTCCTGAATTTTAAGAAGGGGATTTTCGGGATCCATGGGTTCCTGTGCAAGAACATCCAAAGCAGCTCCTGCAATCTCCCCTTCTGTAAGAGCTGTATACAAATCCTGTTCATCAACAATGGCTCCCCGCGCCACATTGATAAAAACAGCGGATTTTTTCATTTTCCGAAATGCTTCCAGTGTCATGAGCTTTTCGGTATAGGCATTTAAAGGCGCGTGAACAGAAAGAATATCCGAACGCTCAAGAAGCTCATCAAATTCCACCTGCTCATAAGGACTCTCATACTTGTTGCCTGACGCAGAATAGCAGATTACTTTACACCCGAATACCGAAGCAATCTCTGCTACTTTTCTGCCGATCGCCCCCAGCCCGATGATCCCCCAGGTCTTCCCAGACAGCTCACAAAAGCTCTGACTGAAATGAGAGAAACAGCTTCCTCTGGCATATTCGCCGGATTTCACATAATTATCATAATAGCTTAATTTTTCCAGAACATAAAACAACAGCGCAAAGGTATGCTGTGCAACGGCCTCTGTGGAATACCCTGCCACGTTATAGGCAGCGATCCCCCTCTTTTTGAGATAGTCTCCGTCCAGGTTATTGATCCCTGTTGCTGTCACACAGACAAGCTTTAAATTTTTTGCCTCCTTGATCGTCTCTTCACAAATCGGAACCTTGTTCGCAATGATCACATCCGCATCCTGTATACGCTCCGGAACCTCCGCCGCCGTACTTCTCGGATAAATAACCACCTCTCCGAATTTATGAAAAGGGGTGAAGACCATGTCTTCACCCAAACTTTCCGCTTCTAATATTACAATTTTCATTACAGTCTCTTGAGGAGTTCTTCTCTTTCAGCCTCAAAGCCCGGTTTGCCAAGAAGTGCGAACATATTCTTCTTGTAGCTCTCAACACCCGGCTGATTGAATGGATTTACACCCAGAAGGTATCCGCTTACACCGCAGGCAAACTCGAAGAAATAGAACAGCTGTCCCAGTGTAAACTCGTCCTGCTGCGGGATATCTACTCTTAAGTTCGGCACATTGCCGTCTGTATGTGCAAGAATTGTTCCATTCATTGCGCTCTTATTTACAAAATCTACGGTTTTTCCTGCCAGATAATTCAGTCCGTCAAGATCAACCGCTTCCTCTCCGATCACAATCTCTGCTCCGGATTTCTCTACATTCATAACAGTCTCAAACATGATACGTGCGCCGTCCTGAATGAACTGTCCCATAGAATGTAAATCTGTGGTAAGGTCAACTGCTGCCGGGAAGATACCCTTCTGATCTTTACCCTCGCTCTCGCCGTAAAGCTGTTTCCACCACTCGTTCATGTAGTGAAGGCTTGGCTCATAGTTTGCAAGAACTTCCACGTTTTTGCCTTTGCGAAGGAGAATGTTACGAAGAGCTGCATATTTCACAGCATCGTTCTCCTCGAATGGGCTGTTCAGGGCAAGCTCACGTCCGGAAGCTGCGCCTTCCATTAATTTATCAATATCTGCACCGCTTACAGCGATCGGAAGAAGACCAACTGCTGTAAGAACGGAGAAACGTCCGCCTACGTCATCCGGAACTACGAACTCTGCGTATCCTTCTTCGTCTGCAACTTTTTTGAGAGCTCCGCGAGCCTTATCTGTGGTTGCATAGATTCTCTTCGCAGCCTCTTCTTTTCCGTATTTCTTCTCAAGCATTTCTTTGAATACACGGAAAGCAATGGCCGGCTCTGTAGTTGTACCGGATTTGGAGATCATGTTGATAGAGAAATCTCTGTCACCGATTACGTCGATCAGGCCTTTAATATAGCTGCTGCTGATGCTGTTTCCTACGAAATAGATTTCCGGAGTTTTACGGATTTCTTTGGAAACATTATTATAGAAACCATGTCTTAAGAATTCGATTGCTGCTCTTGCTCCAAGGTAAGAACCGCCAATACCGATTACCAGCAATACTTCTGAATCTTCCTGAATTTTCTTTGCAGCCTCTTTAATACGTGCAAATTCTTCTTTATCATAATTTACAGGAAGATCGATCCAACCGAGGAAATCATTTCCTGCTCCGGATTTGGATACTAAAGTTTCCTTTGCAGCTTCTGCCAGAACTTTCATAGATTCTACTTCATGCTCTGAAACGAAGCAGCCAGCTTTTGAATAATCAAATGTTACTTTACTCATGGCTTTTCTCTCCTTTTAATTGTAAAAAAATTCTTCTGTGCTCAGTATATCAAATAAAAACGAATTTCACAAGGTAAATTGTGACAGTTATGCCATAAACTCTCGAATAATTTCTCTCATAATCTCTTCCTCTTCCGGCGTCAGACGTTTGCTGAAATGGCTTCCCGCCGCTGCAGTCTGACGGATACTTTCGGTAATGCGCTCCACCATTTCTTCCTGCATTGCCTCGTCGGGCCGGTGCTCTGCCGGGATTTCCTCCACCCAGGTACGCATCTGTTCCACGTAATCGGCCAGCGAATTCATAATAAGCTCTTCTTTATAGGAAAAATCAAGCGCCTGACGAAGAAGCAGCAAAGCTGTGGGAATTGCCGCTCCCAGGTAAAGATACCGAAGGGGCAGTCCGTCAAGCTCAAGCTTTGTCACCAGATAAACCGCCCCTCCCAGAAGCGCTGTACTCAAAAGCGCCGGATACCAGACCAGGCGGTTCATACGGTTCAAAAGCTTATCTCTTGTTTTCCACAGATTCATCCATTTCTCTTTCAGGCTCATAAGTCCGTTCGTATTCTTTTTTATTACTCTTCTGTAAGTAAGATGCGTGGCTAACATTCCTATTGCTCCCAATGCCCCTAAGGCAGCCATGCAGTAGAGCAATATGTGCAGGTTCATGATTTTTTCCAGCATAATGTCCTCCCTTACTTAAATCATTAAGAACATTATACCTCTCTCCCCCTGCACAGGGAACTAAAATCGTTCGCCAAATTCTTTCATAACCTTACATATTGTTACGATTCCCACCGTTCACAGCGACGGGTCAAACTTCATCCCTGCATCTCCTGCAGTGCAGCTACCACTTCCTCAAACCTCATAAAATGAGAGGCTTTTACCAGGATCGTGTCCCCTTTCTGCACATAACCGGAAAGCTTTTTCAGAAGACTCTCCCGATCCTGTTCATAAATCACCTGAAGTTCGGGATTTGTCTCAGAAGCTTTTTTTGCCATATGGCTGCAAAGCTCGCCTACGCAGATAAGCACATCGATTCCGCAGGTTCCTGCATGTGCCCCTACCTCTTCGTGAAGGGCGGCCTCATCCTTTCCAAGCTCTCCCATATCTCCCAGGATTGCCACTCTTCGTCCCGCTCCGTCTCTCAGAACATCGAGGGACGCTTTCATGGACATGGGGTTTGCATTGTAGCAGTCGTCCACGATCAGGAAATTCTCTGTCTCAAGCATACGGAAACGTCCGCTGATCGGCTCCAGGCTTTCAATTCCCGCTTTTATCTGCTCCTGTGTAAGCCCGTAGATTTTTCCCACTGCTGCTGCAGCCAGGGCATTATACACCATATGGCGTCCGGGCATGGGGATATCCGCCTCAAAGGCCTCCTCCCCCATATGTATGGTACAGGTCATTCCCTTTAAACCGCGGCTGACAATATGGTCTGCATAAACCTCACTGTTTTCGTCCAGCCCAAAATAAACAGGTTTGATCCCCTGGGGTTCTTCTACTGTGCGAAGCTTGTCGTCATCTCCATTTAACACAATATGTCCGTCTGCTTTCATGTAATCGAACACCTCTGTTTTTGCCTTCAGCACCCCGTCCCTGTCTCCCAGATACTCCAGATGACAGGTTCCGATATTGGTGATAACCGCAGTATCCGGCTTTGCGATCTTCGCCAGACGGCTCATCTCTCCGAAATCACTGATTCCCATTTCAAGAACTGCGATCTCATCCTCATCCCGAAGGCGGAAAACCGTCAGAGGAAGTCCCAGTTCATTGTTAAAGTTTCCCTCTGTCTTTAAAGTACGGTATTTCTCCTTCAGAACAGAAGCAATTGCCTCTTTTGTACTCGTTTTTCCCACACTTCCGATAATTCCCACTACAGGAATGGAAAGCTGCTCCAGATAAAATTCCGCAATGTCCTTCACTGCCTGAAGAGAGGATTCCACCACAATGTACGGAAAAGACGCATCCTCCAGAACTCTCTCTGAAAGAGTTGCCAGAGCTCCCCCCTCCATTACCTGGGGAATAAATTTATGAGCGTCTACCTTCTCTCCTACGATGGGAACGAAAAGGCAGCCTTCGGAAGTCCTGCGGCTGTCTGTGACAATCGCGCTTACTTCTGTGTACATCTTATCTGCAGGACCGTAATAGGTTCCGCTGCAGACCTGTGTAATATTTTCTAATGTTAAATTCTTCATAATTTTCCCTTATTTATATTTTTTCATGGATACTTCGATCAGCAGTTCGCAAAGGCTTGGATAATCAATTCCCAGCACCTGCGCCTCCTGAGGAATCAGGCTTGTCGGTGTCATTCCCGGAAGTGTGTTTGCTTCCAGACAGTACATATCTCCGTTTTCCTTCATCATAAAATCAAGGCGGCAGTATCCTTCCAGTCCAAGGGCACGGGCTCCCGCTTCCGCATATCTCTGCATTTTTTCGGTGAGCTCCACAGAAAGCTCTGCAGGACAGGTCTCAATGGTAGAACCCGGCTGGTATTTGTTTTTATAATCATAGAAGCCCTGTAACGGAGCGATTTCAATAACAGGGTATGCCTTGCCGTCCACAACTGCAACAGAAAACTCCCTGCCTTTGATATATTCCTCGATCACAACCTCATCTTCATAGCTGTAGGCATCTTCCAGGGCTTTTTCGTACTCTGCCTGGTCTGCCGCAATATATACGCCTACGCTGGAGCCGCCGCAGCAGGTCTTTACCACTACCGGAAACTCCATCCCCAGTTCCTTCACATCCCTGACAGCATGGGCCTTTTTCATGGAAGTTCCCTTCGGTGTGGGAACATCGTGCATCAGGAACATCTGCTTGGTAATTCCCTTATCCATGGCAAGGGCGCTGCTTAAATAGCCTGTTCCCGTATATTTGATTCCCATCAGATCAAATGCAGCCTGCACCTTTCCATCCTCCCCGTTGGCTCCGTGAAGTCCCAGGAAAACAATGTCTGCCTGCTCACATAGAGCCAGAACATTCGGTCCGAAGAAGTTTCTTCTCTCTTTTTTCATATTTTCAAGCTCCGGGTTAAAGCTGCTCATATATGCGGAAGCTGCGTCCACATCATATTCCTCAGGGAAAGGATTCTCCCAGTCCACTTTCTCGTCTCCGCAGAAAATATCCATCAGCACTGCCTGATGGCCTTTCTGGCGCAGCGCTTTACAGATTCCGGTTCCGGATACAATGGATATCTCCCGCTCTGTACTTGTTCCTCCTGCTAATACAACGATCTTCATTTCTTTATCTCCTTCAATTTCACTCTTTATTTGTATACTACCACCGGCGCTCCGATGTCAATATTCCGGTAAATAATTTCCGCCTGGCTATAAGGCGTGTTTACACAGCCATGAGAACCATCCAGCAGATACAGATTCCCTCCGAATTCCGTTCTCCAGGATGCATCGTGAACTCCCACATTTCCGGAAAACGGCATCCAGTATGTCACAGGAGCCGCATACCCCTCTCCCTTGAGAACATAGGGAGACATCATGGCATCCACGGCAAAACAGCCGGTAGGCGTTTCATTTCCGTCAACATTGGGATTTCCTGTAACCACCGGGGTGTCCACAATGGGCGCTCCGTCCTTATAGAATACCATTCTCTGGTTGGTAAGGTCAATCTCTATATAGGTATATCCGATATCATTTGTATTCCGGCTCCATCCTTTATAAGCGTAAACAGGTTCCCGCACATCGATGGTTCCGTCCTTAATCGCTTTTATCAGGGCCTCTGTCTCAGCCGCCTGGTCGATCGCCCAGCCGTAGTCGCCGCCCTCTATTACTTTTTCCCTTCCGTCATAGGTAAGAAACGTTCTGGTGCATCCAAACGTATCGTATTTATAGCCCAGATTATAAACGTAATCCGCTACAAGCTTTTTATCCAGGGTGTAGTTGCCTTTCTTATTTCTTACAAGCCAGTTTTTGATCACGCTGCGGTCAACCACCTCGGAGCGGTCCCCGAAATCATAGGTTATGATGGCTTTTGTAAGCTTATTCATCTGCTTACAGTCTTTCACCAGCTGTTCGTCATCCCTGTAAACCTTCGGTTTGATATAACAGCCTTCCTGATCCAGATCTATGGAAAGCCGGCAGGCTTCCACCGCCTTCTGAATTACCTGTATGGTTTTTTTATGACGAAGGGCAGTTCCTTCCTTCTCCGGAAAAATGGTAAATCCGTCTTCCGTTTCTGCTATGTACGCATCCACAGGCTTAATAATATTTACTTCCTGCATACAGTTGAGTTCTGACACAGCCTTCTTTAACAGCGATTCATCAATTGTTACAGATGACGCTGTCTCATATGTCTGCTTCTGATTGAAAGCCAGAAACCATTTATAGCGGTCCTGCCCCTTCATCAGCTTCCCGATCTCTCCGTTGGGCACATAGGAAAGCCCTGCCTGCTCTGCAGTGATCGCCTCCCTGCCGTTATTTCTTGTCTTTACAGTCAGCACATATGCCTCTGTCTGCTTCGCCAGAAGGGCTTCCGTCTCAGCCTCTGTCAGATAAGAGCAGTTCAGGCCGTTTACCGTAGAACCCGGCAGGAAATGGTTTGTAAAATAATAAACGCCGTAACCGTAGGCTGCTGCAGTCAGAATCAAAAGAGCCGCTATCATACCGATTACAGCCTTTTTTCCGCCGCTCATTTTTGTCGTTTCATCAGTCATGCTTCCTCCCCTTTTCCATATCGCCGCTGTTCAAAAACAGCCTCCCCAAACAGCGGCATAATCTTCACCATATGAAAATAGTAACTGTCCGGAAAAATTCTCCCGGTCAGTTACTATTATATTAATGCCTGATTCTGATTCTGTAAATATTATGTTCCTTATTCTGCAAGAAGTTTTTCAATACTTGCAAGCTTCACGCAGAGTACGAATACCTCTGCTGCTTTTCCAAGCTCTTCCATAGTCGGGAAGGTTGGCGCAATACGGATATTGGAGTCTTTCGGGTCTTTTCCATATGGATATGTCGCGCCTGCGCCTGTCATAACAACCCCTGCCTCTGCTGCAAGAGAAACAATACGTTTCGCACAGCCTTCCATGGAATCGAAGGAAATGAAATATCCGCCGTGAGGTTTCGTCCACTCGCCAATGTCCAGACCGGAAAGCTCTCTGTCCAGAGTTTCCAGTACAAGCTCGAACTTCGGACGGATAATGTCCGCATGCTTCATCATATGTGCATGAAGTCCATTTAAGTCTTTAAAGAATCTCACATGACGAAGCTGATTCAGTTTGTCATGTCCGATTGTCTGAATCTGCATATAGGTTCTGAAATCTGCAAGGTTTGCCTTGGAAGCTGCCACAGCCGCAATACCGGAACCCGGGAAGCTTACCTTGGATGTTGATGTAAATTTATATACCATATCAGGGTTTCCTGCTTTTGCACATTCTCCAAGAATTTCCACAAGGAAGTCCAGCTGATCATTGTAAAGATGATGGATGCTGTACGCATTGTCCCAGTAAATACGGAAGTCAGGCGCAGCCGGTTTCAAACGGGCAAAACGCTCAACGGTTTCTCTGGAATATGTGTAGCCCTGAGGATTGGAGTATTTCGGCACACACCAGATTCCCTTGACTGCCGGATCCTCACTTACCAGCTTCTCAACCATATCCATATCAGGGCCGTCCTCATGCATCGGTACGTTGATCATCTCAATACCGAAAAATTCCGTAATCTTGAAGTGACGGTCATATCCCGGTACCGGACATAAGAATTTCACTTTATCAAGCTTGCACCATGGAGTATTTCCCATTACGCCGTGTGTCATGGAACGGGCAATGCTGTCGAACATGACGTTCAGGCTGGAGTTTCCGTAAATAATAATGTGTTCAGGATCAACCTCCGACATCTCGCCGAGAAGTCTCTTTGCTTCGGGAATACCGTCGATGACGCCATAATTACGGCAGTCCACACCTGTTTCACATTTCAACTCTGCGCCGTTGGCAAGAACATTCATCATATCCATGGAAAGGTTAAGCTGCTCCGAACTTGGTTTACCACGAGACATGTCAAGGGCGAGTCCCTGTGCTTTAATTTCTGCGTACTGCTGATCTAACTGCTTTTTCAGAGCCAGAAGCTCCTCTCTGCTCATCTCACTGTATTTCTTCATAAAGTCCTCCTCGATTTTTTTCACGAACGCTCTTCGTTATTATTCTATCAATGTCTAACACATTTTAGTCCACTAAAGCACTGATTGTCAACCCCTTTCCACGTATTCAGCGACACATACAAAGTCCTGTCTTCAAAAAACCGTCTGACTGGCATTTTCACTATATATAATCATTGACATTATCGCAAACAAACCGTATTATAGTTTTAGATATGATACGTATATAACATAATACTCGATCGTCCGGTTTTTCACTCCGGATGACCAACATAATTTAAAGAAAGGACTGTTTCTATTTTTATGAAAAAAATTAAGAAACTACTGGTATTGTGGCTTCTGATTTTTGCAGCATTATGCAGCGGAAATACTGTACACGCGTCCCCCTCTGCCAAGGGACAGACAGTTTCTCTTACTCTCTATCGGAAAAACGGCAGCATTCTTCGCAAATATACGATCAGATCCGGTTACAAAAAACTTCCGGGAATGAAAAATCCGGAGGGCTACACTTTTCTTGGCTGGTCTACCAAAAAAGGACAGACAAGTAATCCGAAATATTATTCGGGGCAGGTAATCAGTGTTAAGAAAAACATGAAGCTTTACCCTGTCCTTTTTAACAGGGCAAACGAGGTGGATCCGGAACCCTGGGAGCTCCCTACTGTGGATTACCGGAAATATTCCAAGGTCATTTTTGTCGGGGATTCCAGGACACTCAAATTAAGAGATACGCTCCGTCGGCAGTGCGGCGGAGACTTTATGGAATCTCTGGATTTCGTGTGTAAAAGCGGCCAGGGGATCCGCTGGTTCAGGGAAGAGGGCTATGAGGTTTTAAAAAGCAAGATCCGGGCGGAAGGATCCCCTTCCAAAAGGAAGCCCATTGCAATTATTTTTAATCTGGGCGTTAATGACCTCCGCTATGAACATGGCCGGGCTCCGGACCTGGACGCTCTGGCAAAATATTACGGTTCCTATTTTAACAGGATCGGGAACTCTCTCGCATCCAAAAACTGCCGGCTTTTTTATATGTCCGTCAACCCTTTTAACGCCTGTATGCTCCAGGGGCACTCCGCTTTAAGAAAAGAAGAAGATGTACGGTATTTTAACCATGCTCTTCAGAATGCTCTCAGCAGACGTTATACTTATCTGGACACTTACACCTGGCTGGCTAAACACGGTTACAGCACCAACAACGACGTTTACGACAACGAGGAAGACGACGGGCTTCACTATTCCATGGCAACCTATAAGCGGATTTATCGTAAGGTTATGGATAAAATAGCCCGGGCTTGACAAAAATCAGAAAGAGGTAAAAATACATTATGTGGATTGCAGATGGATGGAAAGAATATGAAGTCATTGATACTTCATGCGGAGAAAAGCTTGAGCGCTGGGGGGATTATATTCTGGTCCGCCCGGACCCGCAGGTAATCTGGAATACTCCGAAAACAGATAAAGGCTGGAAAAAAATGAACGGCCATTACCACAGAAGCAAAAAAGGCGGAGGCGAATGGGAATTTTTTGACCTTCCCGAGCAGTGGGATCTTCATTATAAAAATCTCACCTTTCACCTGAAACCCTTCAGTTTCAAACACACCGGACTTTTTCCGGAGCAGGCAGTAAACTGGGACTGGTTCGGCAATAAAATCAAGAATGCCGGACGCCCGGTCAAGGTTCTGAACCTTTTCGCCTATACAGGAGGCGCCACCCTTGCAGCTGCAGCCGCAGGAGCCAGCGTCACCCATGTAGACGCTTCCAAGGGTATGGTAACCTGGGCAAAAGAAAACGCCGCTGCTTCCGGACTTTCCGATGCGCCTATCCGCTGGCTGGTAGACGACTGTGTGAAATTTGTAGAGCGGGAAATCCGCCGGGGCAATCACTATGATGCCATTATCATGGATCCTCCTTCCTACGGCAGAGGACCGAAAGGAGAAATCTGGAAGATCGAGGACTGTATCCATGACCTTGTGAAACTGTGTGCAAAGCTTTTAAGCGATCATCCGCTGTTTTTCCTGATCAACTCTTATACCACAGGACTGGCTCCTGCCGTTCTGACCTATATGCTCTCTACAGAGCTTAAAAAATGGGGCGGTCACGTAGACTCTCAGGAAATCGGCCTTCCGGTATCTTCTAACGGGCTTGTTCTTCCCTGCGGTGCATCCGGACGCTGGGAAGCAGAATAATTCAAAATCTGTAATTGTGGGGGCTTTTATGGAACAAATGAATTTAAAACACGAACTTAAACGTTACGGCTGCGCCTGTATAGCCGCTGTTATTTTTGCAGTCAACATTAAAACCTTTGTTCGCGCAGGAGGACTTTTCCCCGGCGGACTTACCGGACTTTCCCTTCTTCTTATCAATCTTTGTGAGAAGTATCTGGGGATTGTCCTGCCTTATTCTCTGGTCAATCTGGCGCTGAATGCATTTCCGGTTATTATCGGCTTTAAGTTTATCGGAAAGAAATTCACCATCAGCTCATGCTGTATGATTTTTCTTTCCAGTTTCCTTACTGACCTGATCCCCGCACAGCCGATCACCTACGATACGCTTCTTACCTGTATCTTCGGCGGTCTGATAAACGGTCTGTGCATCAGCTTATGTCTGATCGGTAATACCTGCAGCGGAGGCCTTGATTTCCTTGCCATTTATTTTTCCGAGAAAAACGGCAAGGATATCTGGAATTATATTCTTGGTGTCAATGCAATTATCCTTGTTATTGCCGGTGTGTTCTTCGGCTGGGATAAGGCTCTCTACTCCATTATTTTCCAGTTTACCTCTACCCAGGTTGTTCAGATGCTTCACCAGAAGTACAAAAAACACACGCTTTTTATTGTCACCAAGGAACCTCAGAAGGTATACGAAGAGATTTCTCTGCTTACCAACCACAGCGCAACACAGTTTGAGGGTCACGGCTGCTACTCCAACGAGGAATTAAGCCTTCTCTATTCCGTTGTTTCCCGTGAGGAAGCCAAGGATCTGGTAAAGAAGGTACATGAGGTAGATCCTCAGGCTTTCGTAAATATTATCAAAACAGACTATATTAACGGAAGATTTTACCATAAAGCAGATTATTAATGACTTGTTTTTCCCTTTTTTCGGACGTATAATGATTTTATCATCCAAAAGGGAGCGTGATGTATATGAGTAATGAGAATGACAAGAAAAGCAGTCTTCCATTCACCTGCACACCGGAATACCATCGCGAGAACTGCAAGGGCTGCGTCTGCGCAACCTGCTATGAGCAGGAATTCTGTGACCGCTGCAGCACCTGCGTAGACCTCTCACGTAAGAAGGAACGGTGCAATGCCTATGAAGGGGCATACAATTATTGATTTCGACAAAACAACCGGCACTTTAGGTGTCGGTTGCTTTTTAATCTGATATTGTTTTCTGTTTTGGAAAAGGACTGAATGCAGAATCCTCTCCAACTGTTTTTGTATCCGTTTTTTCCGCAGTTGTTTTAATTCCCCATGTGTTTACAGTTTGTTTTTTACCTTGGTGTAATCTGTTATTTTACATGTATTTGTATAAACTCTGTTTGCATATCTGGTTGTCGCTTTTATTGTAAAAAGGCTAGTTCTGCCGCTCCTGTCCGCAGTCATGAAATAACATTTTGACGGCTTTGAATACGTTACCAGAACCTGACCTTTTTTACTTATGGAAAGGCCATATCTAGCAAGTTCTTTTTTCAATGCCCGGATATAGGAACTGTCATTCTGCATTCCCTGTTCTGTGTGATAGAGAACTGTCCCTGTCTTGTAATACTTGGTATCCTCAGCGATTTTTGATGCCGGAAGCCTAGAAGAAAGACGGTAGAGTCCCACCCCAGATGTATATCCCGGATCAACGACAGCAGTCTTTACAACAAACTGATTCTTCTTATTTACCGTCAGCACGTACCAGGTACACTTATGCCCTTGAGCCACCTGGGAATTCTGGAACACAATGTATTTCGTGTTCTTATAATCATATACAAAGGCATTGCACCAGGCTCCCATATACATATCCAGATTTACATCCAGTTTTATATCCTGTACTTTTTTTACAGAAGAGCCTGATTTTGCGTAAAGTGCCATGCGAAGAATCCTTTTTTCTAAAGTTCTGTTTCCACTTTCCCTCTTTCCCTTTTCAAGATAGAAAACCAAAAGCTCATTTTTTCTGTCTCTATTGAAATCAGCCTCAAAAGTACTTACAACTCCCTTTGTTTTACACCAATCTCCCCAGTATCGGTTTTTGCCGGTTGACTTCAAATTCTTTCCTGTTACTGCAATTCCCGGTTTCTTTGCCAGTGTTTTCTTTATGAAGCTATTGTAATTGTTAGCTCCCAAAACTGGCATGGCCTGCATCATGCACATCAAAGCTGCAAGGAAAATACATAAAAATCTTCTTTTTCTTCTCATAACTTCCTCCTTCCTTTTCTGCTAACAGCAACTGCGCTCCTGCCGAAATCATTTTGCACAGGAAAATTCCTGCGTGAAATATTTTTGATAGGATTATTATAATTTATATAGGGAAAAGTTTCAATCGAAAATCCCCTAAGCAGTCTATAATTTCCGTATATCAGAAAGTGTTATACAAAATAATGGAGAATGCAAGTGAAGACCTTAACTGCAGCTGAGGAAATAAGCCGAAAACATCAGGAAAATCTGCAATAATTTAAAGGTTTCCGTTTACTGGGTGATGATTTTTCACCGAATGTTCTAAGAATACTCCTAAATACTTATTCTTTATATCTACTATAATGTTTTTCAATTACTTTCGCAATAGCGCTGTCCGCTTCTTCTGTAATTCCTCCAAAAGGAGCCCTGCATGGCCCCAGCG
>DXXQ01000235.1 GCA_019416265.1 Clostridiales bacterium
ACTTTCCTTCTCCTGACTTTCTCTCTTTTGTCTAATTTTTATTTCAAACCGTCAAACATTTTTGGGTATTATTCCTCTAGCCATTTTCCCCATAAAGGTGTATTTTTTTTCCAGCATTATTATTATGGTTAAATATGCATAGATATACCAAAAATAGTAATGCAAAATAAATAAAAAGATAAGGAGGGTGTAATGGAGCAGATATTAAGCAAATTATCAGAAATAGAAACTACTGCCCGACACATACTGGAAGAAGCTGACCTGACAAAGCAGGCTCTTTCTGAAAATGCCGAACAAAAACGCAAAGACTTTGACAAACGGCTTGATGAAGATACTGCTGGAAAAATCCTTAAAATACGCCAGGAGCTGGAAAAAGAAAAAGATGCACAGCTTGACGCACTTCGCGCAGATACTGACGCAGTTTTTGCTTCCCTGGACGCATATTATGAGAAAAATCATGAGCGCCTTTCCGAAAAGCTTTTTCAACAGATTCTGGATCTATAGGCAGATAAACCGACAAACGGAAAGGAGTGAAAAGGAATGGGAGGTGTTCTCTCTTACAGCGGGCTTTCCACAAAGATCCGCGCAATGCAGAGCAGACTGGCTACTGAGGAACAGTTTCAGGAAATCATCCAGCTTTCTGATGTCCCCCAAGTCGTCGCTTATCTGAAACGCACTCCTGAATATGCGAAAATCTGGTCCTCTCTTGATGAGAATGACCTGCACAGAGGCGATATTGAAAAGCTGCTGAAGAAATCTATTTTTCAGAACTTCGCAAGAATTTATCATTTCGCCAACCGCAAACAGCGAAAATTCCTGGATCTCTATTCCAGGAGATATGAAATCCGTGTACTGAAAGAAGTTATGACAAATATTTTTGACCACAGAAACACCGACACAGTGGACGTTTCCCCTTACCGGGAATTTTTCCGGCTGCACTCCAATATCGACGTGGATAAAATCACAGCCTGCACCACTATGGAGGAACTGATCTCTTCTTTAAAAGGAAATGAATTTTATCTTCCTTTATTAAAAGTACAGGAACACGGAAATGCCCTTCTTTTTGACTATGGAATGGCATTAGATCTTTACTATTTTACACAAATCTGGAACGTGCGAAAAAAACTGTTCAAAGGCACAGACCTGGATGAGATCACCCGAACCTACGGGGAAAAATTCGATATGCTGAACCTTCAGTTTATCCAGCGTTCCAAACAATATTTTCACATGAATCCCGCAGATATTTATGCCTTGCTGATTCCTGTGAACTATAAGCTGAAGCCGGAGGAAATCCACGACCTTGTGGAAGCTCCAACTTACGAAGAAGCACGCCGGCTTTTCGCCAAAACCTATTATGGCAGGAAATACGAACAGCTTACTGTGGCAAATCTGGAAGAATTCTATAACTGCATTCTCCGAAATATCCTGGAGAAAGAAGCAAGAAAGCATCCTTATTCTGTTGCAGTGATTTATTCCTACCTGTACCATAAGGAACACGAAGTAAATCGTCTGACCATCGCCATTGAGTGTGTACGATATGGAGTAAGTCCCGACGAAGCAATGCATTACATTCACAATAACTAAGGTACATTGGCAGCAATGTACTCCACACCCGGGGGTAAAATATGATAGAAAAAATGAAATTCCTGAGCATTACCGGGCCGAAAACTGACATTGACAGAGTGGTAAACACTTACCTGTCCAGATACGAAATCCATCTGGAAAACGCCTTGTCAGAGCTGACCACAGTAGCGCATCTGGCCCCGTTCATGGAAATCAATCCTTATAAAGAAGTCCTGAATACCGTAAACAGCTTCTGCGAAGAGCTTGAACTTCAGGAACCGGGTTCTGAGGAAATCCCGGACATCGAAAAAGCTCTTTCCTTTGTCCGAAAAATCGACGCAGAACTAAAAACGCTTGAGGAAAAAAATTCTGAGCTGGAAGGAAAGCAGACTTCTGTGGAAGAATCTCTGCGTATCCTCCGCCCATTCCGGAGCATAGACTATGACCTTTCTTCTATTCTCCATTTTCAGTTCGTCCACTACCATTTCGGACGTATTGAAAAGATATATTTCCAGAAGTTCGAGAAATATATCTACGATAATCTGAATACGATTTTTGTCAAATGCGATGAGGACGACCAGTATATCTGGGGTATTTACTTCATGCCGAAAACCGTGACTGCAAAAGTAAACGCCGCATTCTCCTCCATGCATTTTGAAAACGTTTTTGTTCCCGATGTCTACGACGGAACAGCAAAGGAATCCTTTGAAAATCTTTGCAAAGAACAGGAAGAGCTTTCTCAGTCCCTTGCAGCAAACCGCAAAGCCCGCGAAGATCTTCTGCAGAAAAATGCGCAGAAGCTGTTTGCAGCCCGCACCTGCATTGCCGGTTTCTCCCGAAACTTCGATGTGCGTCGTCTGGCTGCCTGCACAGGAACGGGCAAAGACCCATCCAAGGCCTTCTACATTCTCTGCGGATGGATGAGCGAAAAGGATGCCCTGGCATTTCAGGATGATATCCGCAATGATTCCAATGTATACTGCATCATTGACGGAAAGGACGAGGATGCTCCGAAGCCGGACAAGCATCTCCAGCCTCCTACCAGACTGAAAAACCCGAAGCTTTTCAAACCCTTTGAAATGTATATAAAAATGTACGGACTTCCCGCATATAACGAGATGGACCCCACCTGGTTCGTAGCGCTGACCTATTCCTTTATCTTCGGCGCCATGTTCGGAGATGTAGGTCAGGGACTGCTTCTTTTTATCGGCGGATTCCTTCTTTACAAATTTAAGAACATCACCCTTGCAGGCATTATAAGCTGCGCCGGAGTCTTCTCCACCTTCTTCGGATTCATGTTCGGAAGCATCTTTGGTTTTGAAGATATCCTGCCTGCCCTGTGGCTGCGCCCGATGAACCATATGACAACCATTCCGTTTATCGGAAAGCTGAACACCGTATTTATCATCGCCATCGGCTTTGGTATGGGAATCATCCTTCTTTGTATGGTTTTCAACATCATCAACGCCTGCAAATCCGGCGATAAAGAAAAGATCTGGTTCGACACCAACGCCGTGGCCGGACTTGTCTTTTACGGCTCCGCAGTTGCAGTAATCGCACTTCTCCTGACTGGTCACACCATTCCCGGAGGCGCCGTCCTGTTCCTGATGTTTGGAGTTCCTCTCCTTCTGATCTTCTTCAAGGAGCCTCTCACAGCCCTTGTGGAAAAGAAAGCAGAGGTTATGCCGAAACAGAAAGGCATGTTCATTGTCCAGGGTATTTTCGAAATGTTCGAAGTCCTTTTAAGCTATTTTTCCAACACCCTTTCCTTCGTGCGTATCGGCGCTTTCGCAGTCAGCCATGCAGCCATGATGGAGGTTGTTCTTATGCTTGCAGGCGTAGAAAGCGGAAATCCCAACTGGATCGTAGTTGTCCTTGGAAACCTTTTTGTCTGCGGAATGGAAGGTCTGATCGTCGGTATCCAGGTACTTCGTCTGGAATACTACGAGATCTTCAGCCGTTTCTACAAAGGTACCGGACGTAAATTCGAGCCGTTCTGCTCAAAGAACAGCTGACACACTAAATTAAATTAGAGGAGATAATTATTATGACAGCTTTAACACAGATCGTATTAGCAGCAGCACTTATTCTCAGCATCATTGTTCCTTTCGGTTACTATTTCATCGGTGAAAAAAACCGCGGCAGATATAAAACCACCATTGGTCTGAACGCTTTCTTCTTCTTCGGAACCATGCTCATTGCCGTTGCCGTAATGTTTGCAGGAAGCACTTCCGTACAGGCCGCAGCTAACACAGGCGCAGGCCTTGCAACAGGTATGGGATATCTTGCAGCCGCTCTTGTAACAGGTCTTTCCTGTATCGGCGGTGGTATTGCCGTAGCCAGTGCGGCAAGCGCAGCTCTCGGAGCAATCAGCGAAGATCAGAGTATTCTTGGTAAATCCCTGATTTTCGTAGGTCTTGCCGAAGGTGTTGCCCTTTACGGACTTATCATTTCCTTCATGATCTTAGGACAGTTATAAAATGCAGATGTTTTTAATCAGCGACAATATCGATACCTACACAGGAATGAGACTGGCAGGTGTGGAGGGCGTTGTGGTTCATGAACGCAGCGAGCTCAAAGAAGCTCTGGAACAGACCATCGCCAACAAGGAAATCGGCATTATTCTTCTCACAGAAAAATTCGGCAGAGAATTTCCGGAAATCATCGACGATGTAAAGCTTAACCACAAAAAACCTCTGATCATCGAAATTCCTGACAGGCATGGTACCGGCCGCAGACCAGATTTTATTACTTCATACGTAAACGAAGCAATCGGACTAAAACTATAGGCAGGTGATCATATGACATTAGATGAAAAACTGCAGCATTTTTATACTGTTTCCGTAGACGAGGCTCATGCCGAGGCTTACAGAGATATTGAAGCCCACAAAAAAAGCCTCGAAAAAATGCTGAATGAACATAAAGATGCCAGCATGGAAAATGCTGAAAAACAGGTAAAAGCTGAAACCGTAAATGCCAGACGTGAAATCAACAAAGCGCTTTCCGCCAGACAGCTCACCATCAAGCGGGACCTTACCAGAAAGCAGAACGCTTTAAAGGATCAGCTCTTTGCAGATGTAAAAAAACGTCTGGAGCAGTTTTCCGCCACTCCTGAATATGAGGATTATCTCTGTAAAAAAATCCAGGAGGCCGGAGCTTTTGCAGGGGAGGATGAAATTTTCATCTACCTCTCCCCTGAGGACAGTTCTCTTCTTCCTGTGCTGACACAGCGCACAGGGCTTCCCTTACAGATTGCACAGGAATCCTTCCAGGGCGGTATCCGCGCTATGATTCCGGGCAAAAATATTCTTATCGATCATTCTTTCCTTGGAAATTTTGAGACGGTATACAAAGAGTTTAAATTCAACGGAGGACTGAAGTAATGGACAGAACAGGCATTATTTACGGAATCAACGGCCCTGTCATCTATCTGAAGGATGACCCGGGCTTCAAGATTTCCGAAATGGTTTATGTTGGTCCGGAAAAGCTTGTAGGTGAAGTCATCGGCTTAAAAAAGGGCATGACCACTGTTCAGGTTTTTGAGGAGACAACAGGTTTAAAACCGGGTGATACTGTCACAGGCACAGGAGATGCCATCTCCGTACTTTTAGGCCCCGGTATCATCCACAATATTTTTGACGGTATCCAGCGTCCTCTCGAGGAAATTGCCAAAACCTCCGGCAAATACATCTCCAGAGGTGTCAGCGTGGATTCCCTTGACACAGAAAAAAAATGGCATGTGCATCTTACAGTGAAAGAAGGAGATCTGATTTCTGCCGGAACTGTCATCGCAGAAACTCAGGAGACAAGCTCCATCCTTCACAAATCCATGGTTCCTCCCAACATACCGGAGGGCACTGTCACAAAAGTGGCTCCGGACGGCGACTACACCATTCTGGAACCGATCGTAACGCTTACCCTTGCAGACGGAACCACCAAAGAACTGGCGCTTGCCCAGAAATGGCCGATCCGTATACCGCGGCCTACCTATAAGCGTTTCCCGGCCAGCGTTCCCCTTGTAACTGGACAGCGTATCCTGGATACCCTTTTCCCCATTGCAAAGGGTGGTACAGCTGCTATCCCAGGCGGTTTCGGTACAGGAAAAACAATGACCCAGCACCAGATCGCCAAATGGTCTGACGCAGACATCATTATCTACATCGGCTGCGGTGAGCGTGGAAACGAAATGACTCAGGTTCTTGAGGATTTCAGCAAGCTGATCGACCCGAAATCAGGAAATCTTATGATGGACAGAACCACCCTGATCGCCAATACCTCAAACATGCCTGTAGCTGCACGAGAGGCTTCTATCTATACAGGCGTTACACTGGCCGAATATTACCGCGATATGGGCTATGACGTTGCTATTATGGCTGACTCCACCTCCCGTTGGGCAGAGGCTCTTCGTGAGCTTTCCGGACGTCTGGAGGAAATGCCTGCAGAGGAAGGCTTCCCTGCTTATCTGGCATCCAAGCTTTCCGCCTTTTATGAGCGCGCCGGCATGATGCAGAACTTAAACGGTTCGGAAGGCTCTGTCTCCATTATCGGAGCAGTTTCCCCTCAGGGCGGCGACTTCTCAGAGCCTGTTACCCAGAACACCAAGCGTTTCGTCCGCTGCTTCTGGGGACTGGACAAATCCCTTGCCTATGCCCGTCATTTCCCGGCAATCCACTGGCTGACCAGCTACAGTGAATATCTGGAAGACCTGACGCCCTGGTACAGAGAACACGTTTCCCCGAAATTTACAACAGACAGAAACCAGCTTGTAGCTATCCTCAATCAGGAAAGCTCCCTTATGGAAATCGTAAAGCTGATCGGAAGCGACGTTCTTCCCGATGACCAGAAGCTGACCCTGGAAATCGCCAGAGTCATCCGGCTGGGCTTCTTACAGCAGAACGCTTTTCACAAGGACGATACCTGCGTACCAATGGAAAAACAGTTCCTTATGATGGAGACGATCCTTTATCTCTACGAAAAATGTCTCTCCCTGGTCAACCGCGGTATGCCGGTTTCCGTATTAAAAGAAGACAATATTTTTGAACGTATCATTTCCATTAAATATGATGTTCCAAACGCACAGCCGGAATTATTCCAGAAGTATAAAGAGGACATCGATATCTTTTATGAAAACGTATTAAAGAAAAACGGCTGACAGGAGGTTTCGTTTATGGCAATTGAATATTTAGGTTTAAGTGAAATAAACGGCCCTCTGGTCGTTCTGGAAGGGGTAAAAAACGCCTCCTTTGAAGAGATTGTGGAATTCCACATGGACGACGGAACACAGAAAATCGGCCGTATTATCGAGATTTATGAGGACAAGGCGGTAATCCAGGTATTTGAGGGAACCGACAGCATGTCCTTAAGCAATACCCATACACGCCTTACCGGTCATCCCATGGAAATCGGTCTTTCACCGGAAATCCTGGGACGTACCTTTAACGGCATCGGCCAGCCCATCGACGGACTGGGCGACATTTCTCCGGAGGTAAGCCTCAACATCAACGGTCTGCCTCTGAATCCGGTAACCCGTGAATATCCGCGAAACTACATCAATACAGGTATTTCCGCCATTGACGGTCTGACCACACTGATCCGTGGTCAGAAGCTGCCTATTTTCTCAGGAAACGGTCTTCCCCATGACAAGCTGGCTGCACAGATCGTACAGCAGGCTTCCCTGGGCGAGGGTTCCGACGAGAATTTTGCCATTGTTTTTGCAGCAATGGGCGTCAAATACGATGTTGCGGAATTTTTCCGCCGTACCTTCGAGGAAAGCGGCGCAGCCGATCACGTTGTCATGTTCCTGAACCTTGCCAACGATCCGGTTGTCGAGCGTCTCCTCACACCGAAGATTGCGCTGACAGCAGCAGAATACCTTGCCTTTGAAAAAGATATGCACATCCTTGTTATCCTGACAGATATGACTTCCTACTGTGAGGCCATGCGAGAGGTTTCCTCCTCAAAGGGTGAGATTCCTTCCAGAAAGGGTTATCCCGGATATCTTTACAGCGAGCTTGCCACTCTCTATGAACGCGCAGGTATCGTAAGAAACGGAAAAGGTTCTGTTACGCAGATCCCGATCCTCACTATGCCCAACGATGACATTACCCACCCGATCCCCGACCTTACCGGCTACATTACCGAAGGCCAGATCGTTCTTGACCGTCAGCTTCACGGACAGGCGATTTATCCGCCGATCAATGTACTGCCATCCCTTTCCCGTCTTATGAAGGACGGCATCGGAGAAGGCTTCACAAGAGCTGACCATCAGGATGTGGCAAACCAGCTTTTCTCCTGTTATGCCAAGGTAGGCGATGCCCGTGCCCTTGCCTCTGTTATCGGCGAGGATGAGCTTTCTCCTCTGGATAAAAAATATCTGGTATTCGGAAAAGCCTTTGAAGCAGAATTTGTAGGACAGACAGAAACAGAAAACCGAAGCATCATAGAAACTCTGGACAAGGGCTGGGAGCTCCTGGGACTTCTTCCCCGTGAAGAGCTCGATCGAATCGATACGAAAGTTCTTGACCAGTATTACCACCAGACCGTTCGTCAGTAAGTGAGGTGATTTCATGGATCCCAATACCTTTCCCACCAAGGGAAACCTCATTCTTGCAAAGAATTCCCTGGCTCTTTCCAGACAGGGCTTCGAGCTTATGGATAAGAAACGAAATATTCTTATCCGCGAAATGATGGAGCTTATTGACCAGGCAAAGGATATTCAGACCCAGATCGACACCACCTTCCGCACTGCCTACGCTGCGCTGCAGAAGGCAAATATGGAGATCGGTATCGCCTTTGTACAGCAGATCGCCTGTACTGTCCCTGTGGAAGACTCTATCCGCATCAAGAGCCGGAGCGTTATGGGTACAGAAATCCCCCTTGTGGAATACGACAAGACAAGTAACGTGCCAACCTATGCTTATTACAGCACAAGAATGTCCCTTGACGAAGCGAAGGCTGCCTTTGAAAAAGTCAAAGAGCTTTCCATCCGCCTTTCCATGGTGGAAAACGCAGCCATCCGCCTTGCAACGAACATTAAGAAGACCCAGAAACGCGCCAATGCCCTGAAAAACATTACGATTCCAAAGTATGAAACGCTTACCAGGGATATCCAGAATGCGCTGGAAGAAAAAGAGCGCGAGGAATTCACAAGATTAAAGGTAATCAAGAGGATGAAACAAAAGGGATAGTGGATAACGCTATGTTATCCCTCTTCCCTTTGTGGGTAACCTCATGTTATCCACAAAATTTCCCCTTAAATGTTTATAACTGTTTCAAAAAAGAGAACCCGGGAACTATATCCTGTGGTTCTCTTTTTTTCGACAACTAAATCCTGTGCAATAGCGTCTGAACACATGTTTATTTTCATAATTATCTGACTTTTTATCTATATTTCATCGAATTTTATCTTTCTGACAAAATATTACATGTTTTTTAGACATTGAAAAAGTCAATAGATTTTTCGTTTTTTCTGCCTGATTTTGTCGATTTATCATTTTGAACAAAACATCTGTTTCTTTTTTTATTATGTAAATCAAGTATTCCACACAGCTTTCATGTGGACAATGTGGATAACTTTGTGTATAACTCTATTTACAGGGGTTTTGCGGCTTTGTAAAATGTGGAAAGAATCTGTATAACTTTATCCACAATCCACACAGGATTAAAAACTTTGTGCACATTGCCAAATTCTTTCTTTTTTCGACAATATTTCTCTCCCCCACAGACTCCCAAAAGTATGTTTCTTCGCAACGATTGCCATAATTTTCATAAGAAAAAAGCCCGTACCTCCTTCCGGGTACAGGCTTCTCTTTTGCCGCTGTTTTTATTTATTTAATATAGTTTCCTGCGCCTACAGGTTCTCTGTAATTGTAATCAGAAATCTTGATTCCTGTTGCAGAAGTACTTGCGTGAATAATTTTTCCATCGCCGATATAAAGCGCTACATGATCGATTCCGTAGTCTCCGTAAAACAGAAGATCTCCGGGCTCAATCTCATCTGTGGATTTCTGCTCAGATGACTCAAACTGGGCAGCCGCTACTCTCGGAAGCTCATAACCGAACTCTTTGAATACGGACATTACAAAGCCGGAGCAGTCTGCGCCGTTTGTAAGGCTTGTTCCGCCGTATACATAAGGATTTCCTTCGAACTGTAAGGCAAACTCCACAAGCTCTTCCCGTGTCTCTTCCAGTTCTTTTGCCTTTGCAGCCGCTTTTTCCCTTGCTTTTTCCTCTGCTGCCTGCTCCTTCTTCTGACGAAGCTCTTCAATCGCTGCATGATCTGTAAACTGTTCTGTATCCTCACCCTGTGCAGTCTCTTCCTCTTTCGCATCTGTTTCTGATACAAAAACAGTATCAGGCGCTGCCAGAACGGCTGTGCTCTGTGTACCTGCGGAAGCGATTGCCAGTGTCAGTAAAATTGCTTTCATTTTATTTCTCATAATATCTACACTCCTTGTTTTTGCGAACCGTCTCTGTCAGACCTGTTCCAGATCCGCCCCGGTTCCTTTCAGGGTTATTTCTGTTCCCGTTTACACCGCTGTATAAACAGCAGCTTATTTGTTACATAATAGTTACATTTATTAAAACTTTGTGTAGATTATCACAAGAAAATATTTTTGTCAAATGAAAAGCCCCCTTTCACGAGGGGGCTTTCTAATCACATTGCACAAGCATTTTTTTAGCCTTCTTGTGCTGATTTTTATTTTTTAACAATTTTCATAAGATATTCTTGTGCAGAATTCACAGCATTTGCACCGTCTGAAACTGCAGTAACCACCTGTCTGAGGGATTTCGTACGAATATCTCCCGCCGCAAAGACTCCGGGTACGTTTGTAATCCCTTCTTCACCCGCTATCATGTATCCGGCTTTGTCAAGAGCTACTACATTTTGTAATTTTTCTGTGTTCGGCTTAATTCCCACAGCAATGAAAACGCCATCTGTTTCCAGCAGAGATTCCTCTCCTGTCTTTTTATTCTGGACGCGGATTCCTGTGACGCGGTCGCTTCCAACGATTTCAGAAACACCGCTGTCCCATACCATTTCCACGTTTTCAGAGGCAAACAGATTCTCCTGAAGGATTTTATCTGCACGAAGCTCTGCCCGTCTGTGGATCAGATATACTTTTTTACAGATACGGGAAAGAATGATCGCGTCGCTTACTGCCGTATTTCCTCCTCCGACAACAGCCACAGTCTTATCTCTGAAGAAAGCGCCGTCGCAGGTTGCACAATAAGAAACTCCCATGCCGCTGAATTCTTCCTCTCCCGGAACTCCCAGCTTTCTGTGGCCTGCGCCAAAGGCTGCGATCAGTGTTCTGGCATGATATTCATTCTTCTTTGTACGGATAATATTTTCTCTTCCATTTTCCTCTGTTTCTATATTTTCTATGGAAAGCACACTTTCTCTTACGGGGGTCAGTCCCAGCTTCTCTGCATGTTTCCCCATTGTCTCTCCCAGGTCGAATCCTGTCAGCCCCGGAAGCCCCGGATAGTTGTCCACTTCTCCTGTATTGATGATCTGTCCTCCTGTAGCATACTGCTTATCAAGCCAGATTACCTTAAGTCTTGCGCGCGCTGCATAGATTGCTGCGCTGATTCCTGCAGGACCGGCTCCTAAAATTGCTATATCATATAATTCTGCCATTGTTCTTCCTCCGTAACCATTCTTCTTTATTTGTGGACACTTTCATTCAATGTTGTTTTTTTGTAAATATACAATGAAAGTGCATTTCGCTCTGTGACTTTTTCACCATCATAGCATAGAATCTCCCGAAATCCAATAAAATAGTAGAAAACCCCGAAAGGTTTGTTTATGCTTCCTGTTCAAAAAAAATCTCTGCGCCGGGGAATTGTTTTATTTTTCATCCTTATCACAGGCATCTTTTTGGGAATTTTCTTTAACCGGGGCTTTTCGGAAAATGCCCGCTTCGAAAAATTTACCGAGGATATTTTCTGCTCTGAGGTCAGCGGAAATACCCTCACACTTCACTACACTCTTGCCCACCCCGAAAAACAGGGAATCTCCAACAGTTCTCCCTCTCTTGGAAAGGTTCCTTTGGATATGGAGAAAACCTATCAGACATGTAAAAACTACGAACAGCGTCTGCAGTCCTTTTCCCCTGAACGTCTTTCTGAGGAAAACAGAATCACCCTGGACCAGTTTCTTCTCTATTTCCACACCCAGCGTTCCCTGGGAGATCAATATCTTCTGGAAGAATACCTGAGTCCCAGCCTTGGTATTCAGGCTCAGCTCCCTGTTCTTCTGGCTGAATACACCTTTTACAGAAAAGAAGATATTTCCGATTATCTGAAGCTTCTCTCCCAAATCAAGCCCTACTTTCAGGAGATTCTCACTTTTGAGAAGAAAAAATCTCTGGCGGGCTTTTTTATGTGCGACGAAACCCTGGATCGTGTTCAGAAACAGTGTCGGGAATTTATAAAAGACCCAGACTCCAATTATATGCAGGATGTTTTTGCCCGAAAAATCGCAGACTGCAGCTATATCAAAGAGGAGGAGCAAGGCAGGCTTCTTACATATCACGAAGAACTTTTAAAGGAGCAGGTGATTCCCGCTTATCAGACGCTCATTGACGGTCTGGAGGCTCTTCGCGGCACAGGAAGGAATTCCCGGGGGCTTTATTATTATCAGGGAGGAAAAGACTACTACCGGTATCTCATCCGAAGTCAGGTCGGTTCCTTTCTGTCTGTAGAGGAAATCCGGAAATTACTCTCCTCTCAGCTTCTTTCTGATCTCAAAGAAGCTGCTGCGCTTACAGAGAAGAATCCGTCCCTTTTTTCCAATTTGCAGCGTTTATCTGCTTCTCTTTCCCTGTCTCCCGCCCAAATGCTGGAATCTCTTCAAAAGCAGATTCAACAGGATTTCCCCGCCCTGGAAGCGCCTTCTTATGAACTCCGGTATGTTCACGATTCCATGAAGGACTTTTTAAGCCCTGCTTTTTACCTGACTCCTCCTGCAGACACCGGTTCCCCCAATGTTATTTATCTTAATCGTGCCAAGAGTACAAACTGTCTGGATGTTTTCACGACTCTTGCTCACGAGGGATTTCCGGGACATCTCTACCAGACCGTAAGCTTTGCCCGAAAGAATCCTCCTCTGGTCCGTTATCTGTTTTCCACCGGCGGATATGTGGAGGGCTGGGCGACCTATGTTGAATCCTATGCCTGTCAGTACGCAGCGTCGCTGTCCTCTGTTTCACAGGCCTCTGAGGCAGCCCGCCTGGCATGGCTGAACAAAAGTCTGAACCTTTGTATTTATTCTCTCCTCGACATCGGGATCCACTATGACGGCTGGGACGAAACCCGCTCCTCGGCCTTTCTCAGAAGCTTCGGCATCCGGGACGCTTCCACTGTCAGCGAAATCTACCGTTACATTGCAGAGACACCTGCAAACTATTTAAAATATTACCTTGGAAACCTTCATTTCCTTCAATTAAAAAAAGAGCACATGCAGAAATTGGGAGAGGACTTCGATCTGAAACGCTTCCACCAAAGAATCCTGGAAATCGGACCGGTATCCTTTCCGGTACTGGAAAAATACATGAATGCGGATTTGCCCGCACAAAAAACTCCGGCTGGTACATCCAGCCGGAGGTAGAATCACATTACTATTTTTTATTAAGAATTTATATCTCAAAGACAGGAAGCGGTCTGCATATGTTTGCTTTTCTATCCATTATCAGCTGTGTGTCCGTACCTGTATCAAGAATAATGTTATTGACAGCCTCTTTCTCAACCAATACAGCTGTAACCGGAAGTTCTTCTAACTCGTCAGATGTAAGAAGCGCTCCCACCTGAGCTTCAAAACAAGAATCCTCTTCTGTTCTTTCCTTATCAGAATCCTTGGTTGTTGCTACAATGTGGTTATTTACAATATAATTTCCTTTTCCTTTTACAAGGCGGATTACAACCGGCACAGTTCCAAGGGGCTTAAGATATTTCCGATCAATCGTTTCTGAAATATGATTTGCAATGACTGAATTGTTTGTACCATCAATGTACAATAAACCATAGTCGTCCGTCAGTCCGTTATCATATGCCAGCATCGGAGGCCATGGCTCATGATCTCGCAGAAAATGGTTTGAGGAAACTAGGTTTTCTGTACAATTGTTTTCAAACACCAGCATTCCAGGGTAAAAAGAATGGAAACGATTCCCCGTAATTGTAGAACGCAATACTCCGGAAAAATGAACGCTGCTTGTTCCCCTTGGGAAAATATTGTTTGCCGCAACTAACAATCCCCCGAAATTCTGTGCAAAAATAGAATATCCCTTATATCCGGCTCCCATGAAGTTATCTGTAATTTTTGATGCCTGCCCATAATCACGAAGCTCTACACAATTCCCACATTCTGCAATAAAATTATCATGTATGGAAAGTGCATCTGCATTATAAATCGTCACACCATGTTCCAGATATACCATGCCCATTCCTGTGATTCGGAAAGAGTCCTGAGGACAGTCTATATAAATGCCTGTTTTTCCATTGATATAACTGTTTTCCGGATCTCCCGTTCCATCATCTGTAAAATGAAGTCCATCAATACAAAAATTCTCAAACTCTACAGAACTGATTCTAGGCTCGCCCTTACGGCTTACATAAAATGCCGCCCCGGCCGCTTCATTTCCCGGCTCAGGAATGAGATCCACGAGAATACGGCTTCCTCCCGGCCATACTTCATGTAAATCTCCCCATTTCTCCTGCGGAACATTAAATCGAATACTGGATGATACGAATCCATGCCCTGAACCCATAATTTTTAAATAACTGATATCGATCAGAACCTGGGTGCGTAAGTGATAATCACCTGAAGGAATATAAATCACTGCTCCCGGTTTTCCTCCATCATTGATATCCGCATTTGTCTGTCTGCTCTTGATATCTTTAATAATACTGTTGATTACTTCTCCGATATCTGAATGCGGATCCCCAGTATGCCACTGGGTCACATCATAATAATTATTACCTGTCATTTTCTTTCCTCCTGAAAAATGATGTGTATTTTATCTGAAACAGTCTTTCAGGCCATATGCCTCATAATCTCTGATTACTACTTTGCCTTTCTTCGCAGAAATTTTCAACTCTTTCTGTATATTTTCCGCAAAAATATTGTTAGAATGATTATTTCGATACTGATCCGAAAAAATTTCAAGGGAACTCTGATCTGAAAAAATATGAACGTCCAGTACATGTTTCCCCTTCAGATGTATAACGCTGCGGGATACCCCTCTGCTCCATCCATCTGATTGATTTCTGTCTACACATATTTCACCATTTTTTAAATCAAATGTACATACCGTCTTTTTTCCTTCACCACAACGGAGTTTTAACTCAACCTGTTCAGCATCTGATGCATCCAGATCAATTTTGAATTTAACTTCAAAGCTTACCCCGTCTCCTGCTTTCAATTCCACTTCCTTATCAAAAACAGTTATACACTTTTCAAATTCAGGATCCGTTCGTATACATTCAATTTCTCTTATTGGTACAAATTGCAAAGTTCCGTCTTCACAGAGACGTACTTCCCTTGGAATATTAAAAAATCCGCACCAATTCTCTTTGTAGGTTGGTCCCCAATCCTTGAACAGCGGCATCCATTCCCACTCATTTGCCCATGCAACAGCTATCCTTCTGCCATCCGGCGCAAGAAATGACTGTGGCGCATAATAATCAAATCCCCAGTCTATTTCTCCGCTCACATGAGCATCAAATTTTCCGGAAGAATAATCAAAATCTCCTACCAGATACACAGAAGTATGGTCGCCTGATCCCATTGGTGAAAAAGTAAGAACATATTTATCACCCAGTCGGAAAAAGTCCGGGCATTCCCACATGAAGCCCCATTCTCCTCTGCTTTCTGCCAGCACGCTTACAAATTCCCACTGAAAAATATCAGAAGACCTGTACAGAAGAGCTAATCCGCGTTTATTGCAGCTCGCCCCCAATACCATATAATAAGAATCCTCATGTTTCCATATTTTCGGATCCCTAAAGCAGTCCGGTTCAATTCCGTCCGGAACAGTGATCACCGGATTCCCCTCATATTTTTCAAAATGAATACCATCCTCACTCCACGCCAGACACTGAGACTGCACATATCCGTTTCCTTCATTTGCGGTTCCAGTATACATCAAAAACAACTTTCCATTGTGTTCGATGGCACTTCCCGAAAAACATCCTCCTTTCGGATGATCGTCATACACTTCACTTGGCGCCAGCGCCAACGGAAGATACTCCCAATGCAGCATGTCTTCACTGACTGCATGTCCCCAATGCATACTTCCCCAGAAGCCATCATACGGATTATACTGGAAAAAAAAGTGATATTTTCCTTTATAAAAAATCAATCCGTTTGGATCATTCATCCATCCTGTCTGCGGCATAAAATGATAGCGTTGACGCATTCTGCCATTTTTTACAAGCGCTTTTTTATCATCAATTTCAAGCTGCGCTTTTTGAATTTTTTGCAGCATGTTTTCTCTAGACACGCGAAACCTCCATTTACTTTTTTAGCCTTTTACAGCCCCTGCCGTCATACCCTGTACAATATATCTCTGTGCAAACATGGAAATGATCATTACCGGAAAACTAAACAAAAATGCTCCTGCACACATTGGTCCAAGATCCAGATTATATGCAGATAAGAATCCGGCTAATCCTACCGTAAATGTTTTTGCATTTGTACTTGTCAAAAGCAACGCCAAAAGGAAATCATTCCATGCAAGAAACAGAGTAAAGATAAATGCTGTTGCAAGTCCCGGTGCGCAAATCGGCAAAATCACCTTTCTGAAGGTCTGCAGACTTGACGCTCCGTCTACATAGGCAGCCTCATCCAATGTTGATGGAATGCCCTCATAAAAACTCAGCATCGTCCACATTACAAACGGCATATTTACTGCCGCATATACAATAATCAATGCGATTTTTGTATCATATAATCCCATATTACAGATAAGCTCATAAATCGGAACTGCAATACTTGATGTCGGTATCATTTTCAGACAAAGAACCAATACTACCAAAAATACCGACAATTTTGCTCCTGATCTCTGAATCGCGTACGCTGCCAGCGATCCGAGAATTAATGCGATTACAGTGCTGCACAATGCAGTGATCAAGCTGTTGAACAGATAACCTGCGGCATCCATCCTTGAAAATAACTGTCCAAAATTATCCACAGAAAAAGTTTTCGGAAAGAAAGCAGGGGGCACTGCAATAACCTCTGCTCCTGGTTTAAAGGAACAGCAGATGACGTAAAGATACGGAAAAAGCCAGCACACCGTAAATATAATAGAAATAACAATTCCTATTCTTTTCATATTATTATTTTTTGTCACTTTTTTGTCTCCTTCTTATGCTAGCTGCACATCAGTTTTTCTTTTTCGGATTCCACAGACTCTGCATAAATACCAATGTAAAAATTACAAGAACTGCAATAAAAATAACTGCCATGGCGCTTGCATATCCTGTATTGTTATATTTCACAAGCGTCTTATAAATAATAATACTGATTGTTTCTGAAGAGCTGTTTGGTCCTCCCTCTGTCATAGCCCAAATAATATCAAATGTTCTTGCAGCATCAATAATTCGTACCGATAATGCAGTTAACAGAACCGGTTTGATTCCCGGAAGTTTAATATAGAAAATTTCCTGTAAAAGATTTGCACCATCAATTTTTGCAGCCTCAGTTGTACTGTGGTCAAGTCCCTGAAGTCCTGCCAGAATCATCAGCATCATAAATGGCGTTGTCAGCCAGATATCCGCGATACAACAGGCAAGCAACGACCATTTCGAATCTGCCAGCCATAAAATATCACTGGGATTTGCAAGAATTCCCACTCGGGAAAGAAGTTCATTTACAATACCGAAGCTTGAACTCATCATTAACTTCCATGTAAGTCCGGCAACTAACGGAGCGATCATTAATGGAGTCATCATCAAAGAGCGGACAATCTTGCTTCCTTTGTATTCCATTTCAAATAACAGCGCAAACAGAAATCCAAACGCAGTCTCAAATCCCACTGCAATTATAATATATACCAGAGTATTTTTTAATTGCTTCAGAATTCCGCTTCCTGTGAACGCTTTTATGTAATTGTCAAGTCCAATAAAAGTTCTGTCTCCCGTAAGCCCTATCTTAAAAAAGCTGTCAAATACCATTTTAAAAATAGGATAGATTAAAAACGCCCCCATAAAAATTGCACCGGGAAGAAAGAACAGCAGTAAAGTTTTTTTCGATATTAATTTCATTCTTATTTACCACCTCTTTTTACAAAAGGTGATTTCTTCCGTTACCAAAACTTCCAAAATCACCCTTTGTCAATCATCTTATACGTTCCAAATAGCAGCTATAATTAATATCCGATGGCTTCAATTTCTGCTTTGGCAGATTCAAGTGTTTCTGTTACATCTGCACCTCCAAGGCAGGATTCCACTACTCCAATCAGAACTTCCTCAATCTGTGACCATGTTGTTACCATTGGTCTTGCCTGAGTCTGCGGTGCTGCCAGAGTTTCCAGAACAGCCGTTGTATGCTCATTGCCTTCTGTCTTTCCGGCTTCTTCATATACAGAAGTTCTTCCGGCAATTTTAAGAGTAAGGTTCATGTAGTCAGCATTGTGGTCATACATAAACTCAGCGTATTTTTTCGCCATTTCCTTATTTTCGGAATTTTTCATTACACATTCATACCAAGGACCTGTTGTCGCCCCAATTCCGGCGCTTCCTGCAAGTATAGGAGCGCAGCCGACTTTGTCAGCGCCGAGAGCCTCAACTGCTGCCGGATACTGGTGACTCCAGTTAATCTGCATTGCAGTTTTCTCATTTGTAAATAATTCCTGGGATTCTGTTGCAGCTGTTGCCAGGGCATCTGCCGGAGTATAATCTGCATTTGCAGTTTCTACCATGAAATTAAGAGCATCCACATAGGCCTGATCTGTAATGTTTACATTTCCGTCTTTATCAAAAACAAGCCCTTCTGCTCCTGCCTGGCATGCAAAGTCAAGGAAGGAACATACAGCGTCTGAGCCGCTTCCAAATACGGTTGTTCCATACATATCTTCCGTTGCAAGCTCTTCTGCCAGCGCTTTATACTCGTCCCAGTTTGTCGGCACTTTATCTTCCGGAATTAAATCCTTTCTGTAAATCAAAATTTTTGAATTGACCCACATTGGATATCCAAGAAGATTGTCATCGATTGTTCCGCTGGTTTCCAATGTTGGAAGAAAATCACTGGTATCTGCTTCTTCAAGAGGCTCAATAGCGTCTGCAAATGCCGCCAGCCATACAAAATCCATACATGCTACATCATGAGCCGCCTGTCCTGCCTTAATTTCCGTTACTAATTTATCATACATTCCTGTATATGCAACTGCATCAACAATTACCTTGCATCCTGTCTCTTCTTCAAAAGCTGCTGCAGTTTCATTTGCGAGAGCTTCCGCCGGGGAACCGCTTTCTACCAGAACAGTAATACTTTCACCTTCTGATGCAAAACATGCCGCAGGTAACCCTGCTGTCATCGTTCCTGCAAGAATTGCTGCAATTAAAGATTTCACCATTTTTTTCTTCATTTCTTGTCCTCCTTAAATATTAAACCCTTTTTTCCGCTGTCCTTTTGATCTTCTCCGGAGTTATTCGATCATCAAAGGCACACATAAGAAATCCTCTTTATAGACATGGAACCCGTTCCATATCTTTTAAAAAATATAGAACGGTTCTTTTTTCTCATCAATGGAACCCGTTCCATATCTTTTAAAATAAAATGAGGTTTCCCTCTGTATGATTACATTATATTACTTCCATCAAATATGTCAATACATTTTCTTTATTTTATATTTTTTTGTTTATTATTTCTAATTTTATATCTTTATATTATCCCATATCGTTTTTTTATTGTTTATTTTCACCATATCTCTTAGCATTAGATTAAAGTCGTCCCACCTTTGCGAAGTTTTGTTCTCAAAATCACCTGCTTGTTTTTATATTTTTTTCCATTGATCATTTCACAGAGCAGGCGGACAGATTCCTGCGCCATTCCCCGAATCGGCTGTACCACTGTTGTAATTTTGGGTTCCACAAGATCTGTTATATAAGTGCCGTCATAAGATACAATCTTTACATCCTGCGGAATCCTTTTCTTGCGACGAATCAGACCGTTCATACATTCTATTGCCAGTCTGTCTACACCAAATACACCATCAAATTCAATATTCTTTTCAAATATTTCTTCCACTACCTGGTGATAATATTCAATATCCAAACGACTCCAATCCAGATTATAGCAATAAGTCTCTATCCCTTTTTTTTCCATTACTCTTTGAAATTCTACATGCCGCTCCAGATACAGCGCTTCCCCCTGCACTGCACTCTGAAAATGTAATATTCTTTTACATCCGCTGTCCGCCAATGCTTCTGCTGCTAATTTCCCGCCTTCTCTGTGATCCACCGCTACCACAGGAATATTCTCACCAATATAACGATCCAGTGCTACAATCGGTTTATTAATTTTGGAATATACGGTTTCATCTAAGGAAGACATTCCTGAGATCAAGCCGTCTACAATATGCCTGTTCAGCATATCGAGATATTCCTTTTCCGCTTCTATATCCTTCTGCGTATTGCAAAGCATAATCTTATATCCGGCCTTGTAAAGCTCTCTCTCGACTCCATCAATAAATTCCGCAAAAAACGGATTTAATACATAAGGAACAAGCACTGCTATAATTCCACTCTTTTTATGATATAAATTTCTGGCAAGTTCATTGGGAATATAATCCAGTTCCTTCATTGCCATCTCAATTTTAAGTCTTGCATCAGCAGAAACATAACCGCTGTCATTTAACATTCTGGATACAGTCGCAACCCCTACACCAGCCCGTTTCGCAACATCCTTAATCCCAGCCATAATTCTCTATCTTCTCCCTCATTATTTATAAGTATTGAAAAAATCTTTTACATTCTGAAGCGCCTTGGTAAGTGCCTCTGTTTCCTGTGCACTTAAACCCTTGAGGATCCCAAGTACCATTTTGTCATGAAAAGCTTTATGATGAAAATATACCTTTTTACCAATTTCAGACAAAGAGATAAGCACTACACGCCTGTCCTCTTCACTTCTCACACGCTGCACATAGCCTTTTTTCACAAGATTATTCACCGCAATTGTCAATGTTCCCACTGTGACAGAGAGAGCCTTTGCAACAGTTGTCATGTTTTTCGGTTCGTTTATTCCAATCGCTGCTATAATGTGCATATCATTGACAGAAATATTTTTAAATTCTGATGTTGCCAAAGCTTTTTGCTCAATATCCATAATCTCATTGAACAGATTTACCAGTACATCGTTGATGGTTTCGTAATGATTCATGCTGCCCCTCCTCCATAAAATTATATATATCATATTATAC